>JACQYK010000282.1 GCA_016208255.1 Deltaproteobacteria bacterium
GGATCGAGGTGCTCAGGGTCTTCAGGAGCCTAAGCAAAATAACCTGTAAATCCTGTTGATCCTGTCAGATGTTTTTCTTTGCGTCCTTTGCGGCTTTGCGGTGAATGCAATTATCTCTCAGGAATAGACGGTAATCAAAGACCCCGATCTTCTCCGGCCTTGGGCCGCTTCAAATATTTTACGGGCCACATATTCGGGCCGGAGCAGATCCGAAGGGTCCATCTGAAAACCACTGTCGGCCAGCAGGGTAGTGTCCACCGCGCCGGGAAGCACAGCATAAATCCGGATGGTGGAGTCGGACAATTCATCCGCCAGGGCCCTGGTCAAACCGACCACGCCGAATTTCGAAGCGGAATAAGCCGAAAAGTTGCCCATCCCTTCCACCCCCAGGCCGGAGGAAATATTAACGATGATTCCCTTTCCCTGCCGTTTCATGATGGGGATGATCTGCCGCAAAAAGAGAAAGGTCCCTTTTAAATTGGTATCGATAATATGGTCCCACTTCTCTTCGGTGGTCTCTTCAACCGGCCCGTAGAAACCGACCCCGGCGTTGTTGATCAGGACATCAATCCGGCCGAAGCGCTTCATGGATTTTCGGATGATCCTCTCCACGTCCTTTCGTTTTCGAACGTCGCCGGCCTGACTCAAAAGGGCCTCTTTTTTACCGAAGGCCAAGAGACGCTCCCGGGCTTCTTCCACATGCTGTTTTTCCCGGCTGAAAATAACCACCTGGTCCCCTTTTTTCAAAAACTCGGCGGCGGTTTCCACCCCGATCCCCCGGGTCGATCCGGTAATAAGGACGGTACGATTCATGATAGACCTTTCTTTATTAATTTTTAAATTCGGTGGGTTCTTAACCGGGAGATTTTATCCAAAGAACTTGTAGTTGGTAGACCACTTGTATCAACTTCGGATGATCCATTCCCAATCGAAAAGATTGTTGAAAAATCGCATCACATCTCAAAGCCGATCGTCTTTTTTTCCAGCTTTTCGAAAATAGTGTCCAATTCTTTCTGGACCTCAATGGTCTTATTGAGGGCGGTTACCATTTGACAATATTGTTTGATCTCTTCGAGATCTAAAACCCGGCCTTTTCGGTCCTTTAACCACTTGTCGGCAACCTGATAGCCTCCCATGAAATATCCCCAGACCTCCTCCGGGACTCCCTCAAAATAACAGGATTTATTGATGTAGACACGCCGGCTTTCGCGATCATAAAGCGGCCTCTCCACCTTTGCTTCTCCTTGTCCTTGAAAACGAGCAGTAGGCGGATCAATTTCAGTAGATTTTAAGAGATGGAGATCCACCAGCCGCTGCCCATAATGGGCCGCCTTTAAAAACAGAGGATATTCCGTGGAAAACGGAATACGCGGGAAATCCATTTTCAAGGATTCTTCATATTTTGTCCGGTATTTTTTCGAATACAAGACGGCATAGACATAAAATAAGATTTGTTCCGGTGAGGGAGTTTTTTTATAGGATTTTTTAAATTGATCCAGAAGAGATGAGGATAGGTTCGGTTTCCTGGCCTGATAGTCGGTTTGTGGATCAAATAACAACATGAGATTGCTAAAAGATTTTTTGTGAGAATTGCCGGATTTTTTTGCTTCAGTCCGGGGATACTGATACAGAGGAAAAAGATAATCTATTGTTTTAAGGGAAACGGCTACATGCTCAATGATGTGACTGGTCGCAAGAATATGCTGCCAGGGGCCGGAAACTTCTACCCGCCGGGGAAGCACTAACCCCAAATTTTCTTGCAGCAAATGTCCCATTACCTCGGAACGTGGCCGACAGTGAAAACCACTTGATTTCCCTGTGTAGTAGGTGTAACGAGTATCGAAAGGGCGATAGAAGATAGGTACTATTCTTTTCCTATCTAATCCTCCACTATTCAAATCTTTTTGTGCCCATTCCACCTTCCAATCTTTGGCATCTTTCCCCAAACGGTAGGCCGTGCGGGCCATCTCCGGTTCCAACCGGGAAAAATTCATGACCGTATTCCAAACATCATTTTTGTTCCAGCGAATGGTCAAGAAATCCCGAGCCGTAACGATCCCGACGCTGTGGATCGGGAAGATGTCGGTTATTTTTGGATACTGTTCATATTGTTCGAGAAGATTTTCGTCTCTGGGTAAAAAGAAATAATAGCTCGGCTTTGGTTTTATTTCCTGCCAGGGAATACTTTTTTTGTCCTCCTTTAAGAGTCGGGTATATTTTTCTTCCCGCTTACCCCAAAGTTCGGAATGGAAGACCCGGCACTCTTTTTTCTTGCCCTTCTTCTTGATAAAAAGGGCAATGGCCACTCCTTGTTTGATATCAAAAACGTTTTCATCCTTAGAACCGTCGGGACACTTTTCTTTCTTCAAAGAATTGCCGTGAAGATCCAGGATATAGATTTCGTCAAAACTCCCCATGAGGGAACGGCGCATCCCCCGAAAAGTAGGGTTGTTGAGATAGCTGTGGTTGGTGATAAAGCCGATAACCCCTTCGCCGGACTGGTCGATCTTCCATTGGGCGAAACGGATGAATTTGACATAATCATCCTGCAGCCATTTAGGATTTTTTTCCCCCAAAGGTTTCCCATCTACTTGGTGATAGGCCCTGATCTCTTCCGAAATCCATTCTCCTATGTTGGTTGAATGGCCTGAGTAAGGAGGATTGCCAAGGATAACCAGGATAGGTTGTTTCTTTTTAACCTTTCCGGCCAAATGGGATTCTTCCGATAATGAGGCCATTCCCGGGAATTCAGTCTGGGCCAGGTCTTCCATTTCGAGAGAATTGGTCAGATAAAGTTTGAACCGGTCCCTCTCGCCCAACCGGTAGCCCAGCTCTTCCAGGAGAAAGGCCATTTTTAAATGCCCGACGGCATAAGGGGCCATCATCAGCTCAAAGGCATAATAGTTTTTCAGGATATGGTCCCGGATAAGGGCCTCTTTTCCTCCTTGACCGAACTTATCCACAAATTCGGAAACAGCCAGCGATGCGGCTTCAGCCAAAAAAGTGAGGGTCCCGGCCGCCGGGTCCAAAACGGTTACCTGGCCATCGGCCAAACCGTCTTTTCTGACGAATGACTCCTTGAGGATCTGATTGATGGATCGAACGATAAAAGAGACTACCGGCTCCGGCGTATAATAGACTCCCCGGCGCTCCCGGGTTTTCGGGTCGTACTCGGTCAGGAAGGTCTCATAAAAATGAACGATAGGGTCTTTGCCTTTCCCTTCATGAAAATAGCCGTGGAGGATAGCCTGGACATCGGTCACGGCCAGGACTTCTGCCAGATCGTCGATGATCCATTCCATTTGTCTGGGAAGGCTCCCCAGGGAAATAAAATGAAAGAGGTCTCGAAGGATACCGATAGTCGGGGGAATGCCATCATAAGCCAATTTGCGGTTAAAGGTCTCCATGCGGGTCCGGGCGGCAAAAAGGCCATAAGCAATGGTTTGGGAATAGAGATCGGCAAAATCTTCGGGAGATAACCCCTGGATCAGGTATTCCCGAAAGGCTTGGTAGAAGCCGGAAATAAACCCTTTTTTATCAATTTCTTCCCTTTTAAGCTCTTCAGCGATCACCCACTCTTTTAAGAACCGGGTCCTTTTGGCCAATTCAATGGCCAGGGCCCTGGCCTCATAAAGTTTGGGAAGGGCAAAGGAGAAATATTTATCCAGGAGATTTTTAAAAGCTTCTTCATTTTCAGCCGGGGGTATCTGCTTGATTTTATAAATCCAGAAAGACCGGCCGATCAGGACCTTGTCTATCAAGGCCCCGTTTCGGTAAAGTCGAAATTCAAAAAAGTTGGTCAGAAGCAGGTTGGGAAAGGTGTGGATATAGCGTTTAAGCTGTTCGGAGGTTTCGACCTGATCCAGATATTCGCTACTGGGTTCTTTGGCCTCGATGTATCCGATGATATGCTGTTTGCCGTCCCAGACCCGGAAATCCGGGTTCCCGGCTTCGGTCTTTTTAGGAAGGGTGGTTATATGGATGTTCGACTTGCCGTGATTCTCGGCAAACTCTTTCAACAACCATTCCAGGGCAGGATAATAGCTTTCTTCCCTGGCATCACCCTGGCCGGCTATTTCCTGTAGCTTTGAGAAGTAGGCGGTTAACATGATATTTTATTTGAATTTACTATGGGTTAATGGGAGAGTCAACGAATAATATGGATGAAACAGAGTGCCCTAAAAGATCCTTGAAGTTGCTACTGGAGTTTCGTCTTCATCCAGACCTCGTACTCTTCCGTTTCCTTCCTTTTGGTTGATAATGGAAATATTTGTATTTTCAAATTTCAAGGATTCTTTAAAGTGTCATGGGTCCCGACTTTTCGTAAAATATAGGTATCATCTTCTATTTGAAAGGTAAACCGGTAAGAGTAAGTAACCCGGCATTCCCAAATGCCCCGGGGGTCATTCATTTTTTTTAATTTCAAAGACGGATGCTTTGGATTCTCCATCAGCATTTCAAGCTGTTTATCAACGGTTTTTTGGATCTCCTCGGGCAGCTTTCGGTATTCCCGGACAAAGTTTTTGGTAAAGGCAAGCTTCATACTTTGGCGGTCTTCAAGGCCTTAAGGCCGTCTTTGATCTTGCTGAAAGGGCCTAAGACTTCGCCTTTGGCAATATTTTCGTCCGCCTTTTTCTCGCCTTCCTGCCATTCCTTACTGTAGAAATAAGCCTGGTCGGGGTGTATCATTTTTACCGGCTTTAATACCAACTCGCGGCCCTGCCTCTCAACCTCCAGGTAATCCCCCTCGGCAATCTTTAAAATCCTTCTCAAGTTGGTAGGGAGCGTGATCTGGAAATTCTTTTTTACTTTTATTAAGGGCATTTCTATAACCTCTGCATTATTCTTTATAAAATTATAAATTTTTAGAAATTTAAAAATTATAAATTTATTTTAGCATATCAAATATAAACGTCAAGGGAGAAATAGAAATCTCTAAACCAGGGGGGTGGGGCTGGGGCTGCGAGGAAGAAATTAAATTTTTTTTGTGGACGGTCTCTTAGAAGGTGGTGGAGGGTACCAACTTCGGGAAGGGGCTGCTTCCTATAAGACTCTTTTAGGGCCTGAAAAAGTTGATATAGGCCTTGAAAACCCCTATTTCCAAAACCTTAACTTTGAATAATCAACAAGTTGTCGTGGCCCGACCCCAAAAAAGAGATGGAGGCGATTACGCTCCGGGAATTGGGCAAATCCTTAGAGGGGAATGCTTAAGGGAAATGAACTATTGAAATATTTAAGGTCGTCCCCTATTTCATTAAAGGGTGTGGAGCTGGGGCTTGCCCGGACAAAGATAAAGAAACAAGCCCTTTCGCCCCAGCGAGGCTCCAGGGATTAAATGATTTCTTTGGCTGGCCGGAGTAGTCATTCCGGTGATAAATAAGAGAGAACCTTGGGATCAATGGTAATTCGTTTAAGCAATTGGTCGTCTTTCATAATTAAAAGCTCCTGGACTAATTTGAGATAAAAAGTAGTCACTTCATTGTGAAATCAAAGGTCCTAATGACTTTTATCAATTATATATGACCTTTGTTAAGAAGGCAAATATCTTCGTATTTCGATAAGGGTTCGTAAAGGGGGATGTTCTTCTTTCGATTCAGAAATTAATCTGTACCACCAACTTTTTCTTCATAGGATCGGACCAAGAATACGAAATCTGTCCTCTTACCGTTACCTTTGGTTTTTTCTTGACCCAATCTTTGATTTATTCCATACTCTTGCCAAAAATAATTCAAGGAGATAAAAATCATGAAAAAAATCTATATTCCAGCCTTAGCCTTTTTGCTATTGGGGCTGGCCCTTTTTCTGGTGCGTTGCGTCGGCTCCAGCTCTTCCGGCGGAGGGTTCGCCAATGTGGAGGTTCAATACCAGGTTGACGGCCTTTCGATCACCCATAACGCCAACGATGCCCGGGATATAAGAGATCCCTTTGGCGATAACGATCAAAGGATACTGACCTGGTTCTGTGGAAATTATAAGGGAGGACAGAGACAGCGGGTTGATCTTACTTTTAAAAAGGAAAATAATACCTGGGTATTGGATAAGGAAGAGATCGGCAGCGGCACTTGCGGTTAAAGTTATAATTTCTTCTCCCAATTAGTGGGAGAAAGGGTTCGAGGATTCTAGGTTTCAAGGGTTCAAGGGGCGGGACCGGTCCTTTATAACCCTGAGGGTTTGATCTGTTGCGGGCGAGTCTGCTCCTTTTCCCCTGGTTATTTTTCCACCCGGCAACTGACGGAGATACCCTCTCCGCTCCCCTTTTCGATATGGGTTCGGAATCCCGGATTTCCTTTGATATAGTCAAGGAACTTTTTGATGTGGGGATCATAACGCCAAAGCACATTATGGGCGGTAAAGCATCCCCCGGGGCTTATCTTGGCTTCCAGGTCGAGGAAATATTGAAGGTACCAGTCCTTGTCGGCATCACAGAAAATGAAATCATAGGAGCCCCGGAGACGGGGCACCAGTTGGTGGGCGTCCCCCAGCCGGGCTTCGATAAAAGAGGCCAGACCGGCTTTTTTGAAATTGGCCAAGGCCTTTTCATAGCGTTCCTGATCGATTTCAATCGTTGTCACCCGGCCTCCGGTCTTTGAGGCCGCCCAGGCCAGCCAAATCGTCGAATGCCCGGTGGAGGTGCCGATTTCCAGGATATTCTGGAAACGGCCTTTGAGAACCAGGGAATACAAGATCTTACCATCCTGATAAGGGACGTTCATATCAGACCAGGTATTGCGGGCCTCCTCCAGAAAGCGGGAGACCTGGCTGTCCAAAGGGGATAATCCGGTGGACTGTTGGGCTAACAAAAACCCCGGCAAGCAGAGGCTGATCAATAACACCTCAAAAATTCCTTTAAGCTGTTTTTTCACTGATGATTATAGCCCCGCATTAATGGTAAATCCTCCGTCCAGAACAATTTTCGCCCCGGAAACGTAGCTGGAAGCTTCAGAGGCCAGAAAAACAATGGCCCCTTTAATATCGTCTCCGTTGCCGAAACGGTGAAGGGGGGTCAGGTTCAGCAAAGGTTCGCCGGCTAGTTGAAAAAAGGGACTATTCCTGTCTTTAAGCGCTTCCATCATGCCTTCTTCCATATTGCCCGGTAAAAGGGCATTGACCCGGATGTTGTATTTGCCCCATTCCACGGCCAGGGAACGGGACATGCCGACCACACCTATCTTGGTCGTGGCATAGGCGGTCATGCCGCTGGAGAAGCCGACCTGCCCATTTTCGCTTGAGAAATTGATTATACTGCCGGACTGCCGCTCAATCATCATCTTACCGATTTCCCGGCAGCACTGAAACATCCCCAGGAGATTGATATTCATCATGTTGATCCAATCCGGGGAAGTCATCTGAACTGTTGGAATCATGGCCCCGATTCCGGCGCAGTTGACCAGGATATCGCAGCGGCCGAAATGGTTCTTCACTTCCTGGGCCAGGCGAAGGACATCCTCTTCTTGGGAGACATCACAATGGACAGGTAGAATATCACGACCAATGGTCTTCAATTCCCGGGCCGCCTGCTCCAGGTTCCCGCGCACATCACGGCCGCAGATGGCCACATCCGCTCCGGCTTCGGCCAAAGCCTGGGCGGTAAAATATCCGAGTCCACGGCTGCCGCCGGTGACCAGGGCGACTTTTCCTTCCAATTTGAATAAATCCGGTGCGTGTGTCATTTCTTTACCTCGTATCAGTTTAGGATTTTGAAAAAAAAGCAAGACCTGAATATTTTTTTGCCGCAGACCTCGCAGACTTATCAATCAGTACCCTGCCGGCCTTTTAGGCCAGCGGGTTTCCCCCTGGGAAAGATTGTCCCGTAGAGTATTTATACGGGGTCCGCAGGGGAAAAGGTCCGTGTCTGTCCGCGTGGGTCTGCGGCTAAAAAAGATTTTCAAAAAGCTAACATGTTACTTACTTTCTAATATTCTTGTAAAGCCGTTCTTCAAAGATATCACAGGCCTCTTGATAAAGGCCGCTTCCCACCTTGATCTCGGCCCCTAATTCAAGATGTTGGTCTCTTTCCTTTTGATAGGCAAGCCAAACCGGAAGGCCGGGTCCATTGGGATCTCCGTTTCTGGCGAAATTGGTCCAATAACGCTTCATTTTATCCGAAAGGCCGCCGTCTATCGGCTCCTTGGACAGTACCGGGCCAAGATTTCCGAAGGCGTAAGCTATCTCCGCCGCGTGAAAGGACCCGAGCCTTTGCAGGGCGGGCAGAGGGGCCACCCTGTTAAAATGATAGAGAAAAACCTTTGAGGATCCTTTGGAGGCCAGACGGGCCATGGTCCGGGCCGGAGCGATAAAAGCGGAAACCCCGATCAGCTTGTTCAGGGCGGGCTTGACTTCTTCATTCGTCCTGGCCGGAAACAACCTCAATATTTCCTGGGGGCGTTCAGGTATAGTGAGTTTAATCCAGTCTTCATACCCCTTAACATCATTAATCGGAAGGCCCGGCAGAAAAATGGTCCCCTCATCGGCGTTGGCGCCCACCAGAAATGGTACATCGGCAATCTTCCCCCCTATCCAGGCTGATTCGGGGTCTTCGGGCAAGGCCCAGCCGTCAACAATGGGACCGAATTTAATCCCCTGGCCAAAAAGACCCGGGACCGGTTTGGAGACCCTGATGGTTTCTTCCGGGGTCTTGGCCCTCAGGGCTTTAAGCACATCATTCGATTGGCTGACCCCGAATTGATCGGCAATCTTCACCCCGACCTTCTCAGCCGATTCCAGATTGGGAATATCCTCTTTTAAACGCCGGTTCCGTCCAAAGGGGCCGCCGCTTTCGGAGATGACCCGGTGAAACAATCCCCTGGCTAAAGGGGAAACCATCAGCCGGGTCACGGCGGCCGCGCCGGCCGACTCTCCAAAAATCGTAACCCTGTCGGGATCCCCCCCAAAGGCTTTAATGTTCTTTTTGACCCATTTAAGGGCCTCGATCTGGTCCAGAAATCCGTAATTACCCGAAACGCCTTTTCCCGATTCTTTGGAAAGAAGCGGGTGGGCCATAAAACCTAAAGGCCCTAACCGATAATTAATGGTCACCACCACCACCCCCAGGTTGGCCAGTTGCGCGCCGCTGTAAATCAGGTCCCCGCCAGATCCCGTTGTGGACCCGCCACCATGGATCCAGAACATGACCGGTCTTTTTTCCTCCGTGTCCCTGGCTGCTGTCCAGACATTCAGATAAAGGCAGTCCTCGCTCTGGGGCCAGGTCTGCTGGGTAAAGACCGGGGATGGGGGCTGGGGACAGCGGGCACCGGGTTCCCTGGTTTGGCGCACCCCTGCCCAGGGATCGGCCGGCTGTGGGGGTTTCCAGCGAAGTTCCCCCAGCGGGGGTTTGGCGTAGGGGATGCCTTTAAAAATCAGGACCTTTTCCTGTTCTCCCACGCTGAAACCGGAAATCAGCCCGGATTCGATTTTTAAAGGATCTTTAATCGGGGCGGCCTCGCTGGTGATGATGATAGTCAGGGTGAGAAGGGCCAGGGCCAGGCTTAAAACCAAAGGGGCTTTTTTTCTAATAAAGTCCATTCTTTTCCTTTCTGTATAATATTGACTTTAATACGAAAATAGATTTCGAGACATCTCGTTGATCCGGTCTATTTTCAGGTCCCGACTTCCGTTCGATCGGCTTTGGCCGATCTCAGGGGGAGACTTTCGAAGAAAGTCGGACAGGAAGTCTACTTTTTAGGTTGGCAAAGGCCGTGCAATACTTCTGAAGCTTTTAGGAGATCTCTATTCCTTTTTGATTTTTCCACATTTCTTTCCACTGGGTGATCATCCGGCGAAGAGTTTCAACCTCCGGACCCGGGGGAGGCGGGTTAAGCATCCGGCCCAGAAAAGCCAGGCCTTCTTCCGAACGAGGCCCTAAACTGCTGCCCAGATGATCCGCACCTTTTACCAGATGGTATTCATGGGAGATCCGATGGTCCCGGAGAAGACGGTGTAGGAACTCGGTCCCCCGGTCCAGGCCGAAGGAATCTTCGTCGCCGCATTCGATGTAGATCCCCAGATTGGAATGAACGATCTTCTCTCTATTCTTCAGGGCGATATTGGCCGGGTTATTCATTTCCCAATAGGTCTCATTGACCGGTATTCCGAAAATTTCCTCAAACAATTCATCCGAGCGCCAGAAACGATCTTCGACTTGGATATCGCCGAAGGCCAGGGCCGGCTCGATACCCGGTTCGAGAGCGGCCAGGGCGGCAAAAAGATCCGGATATTTAAAGCCCAGGCGCAGCCCACCCATCCCGCCCATGGAGATCCCGAAGAGGAGGGTTCCCTGGCGGTCAGGTATCAATCGGTATTCCATCCGTAAGTGGTTTAAAAAAGGGCCGATCAAAAATTGCTCCCACTTTTGCGAACCGTCCCGGTAATCCATATAGAGGGAGCGTGAAACGCTGGGGGTAACGGCTACTACCTTGGGGAGCTTGCCGCTGCTGATCGTCCGTTCAATGAGGGGGCGCATAAGTTCCAGAAAACTCCTGTCTCCATTGCCGCCATGGAGAAAATAAAGCAGGGGGTAGGCCTCATCCGATTGTTCATATCCTTCAGGCAGTAAGACGGCATACTCAACCGGGCTGGGCACGAGTTCACTGCTGAATTCCTTTTTTAATAACGCTGTAGCCATGATCTGCTCCTTTTCACCCGCATCAGGTGTTTATTTCGATAAGATCGTCAAGACCTCCTTGGTTTTGGACTTTGATTAAAATCAATACGTTTTTGGATTAATTTAACCTTGCTCTGCCCTCCTTCCATTTTGCGATCTGCAAGGATGGAAAGAAAAAAACTAAAAGTAAATTTTTTCAACTCCCTTAACTTGATTATAAATCAAATAAAAATACATAAAGAGCGTCCCCTCTTTTTCCAAGTTTTTATTTTAGACAGCTTCCTACCTGGTGACCTCAATTTCCCGGGTAACCGTTGTCTTCCTTCCCTTCATATCCGTAACGGTCATGGATATATTCTTTTTCCCTGGAACGTTGAAGGAGGTTACGGCAACCATCTTTTCCGAATTGGTACCGGGGATACCGAAATTCCAGCTGATACTATCGGGGAGGAGAATATCATCGGAATTCCAGAAAGCCGGCCAGACGATTATCGGAGAATCTACCCGCACCTTCGATGGGATAATGTGGAAAGACAAATCACGAGGACCGCCTTCCAGCCAGGGTTGGGGATTTCTCGGCATATCTTTTGGCGTCAGGTCCTCCATTGGTTTCTGGCCTTCTTTCCTCTTCCTTTTTGGGTTGGTATCCACACTCAGGTAGTAGTCCTTCGGTGAATCAAGAAGACCGTTAAGGATATCTATGTTCATGAGGGTCCTGCGGTAAACCTGGTCCGGCGTGATGCGGTCTAAGGTATCGAGTTGGCTGTGGTAATAGATGTGCTTTGATATGAGGAGAAGCACAGGAAAACCGGCGTCGGTTAAAGGGCCATGAAGATCCGCCACAAATGAATTAAGCGGATACTGGCCCCAAGGTCCTTTGGCATAAGGGAAAACCGCTTTCCGCGCCAGTGCGGTAAGGGCCCAGCTGGTGGTGAAGATGGCGGATTTATCGTCCATGCCGGTGGGAAGGATTAGGTTGGTATCGTCCTTTTCTTCCCATCCCGAAGACCCTGAGCCGTCAATGTTCAAGAAACAAGTAACTTTTTCTTTAATATCCCCAAGATGTTCGACGAAGGCGGCGTGGCCCATCTCGTAATTTCCAAATTCATGGCCGAAAATCGACACAAATATCATATGCCTGTTCCGCTTGGCCTGGGGAATGCCGGCGAAGTATTTGGCCATTTCGATAAGACTTGCCTGGGATCCCAGATTGTCGATGGCGCCGTTGAACCAGGAATCGTAATGACCTCCCACGATGATATACTCGTCAATACTGCCGTTACCGGGAAGTTCCCCGATGATATTTACTGCCTTTCCCGGAGACAGACTGTACTCCAGATTCATTTTGACCTTAACGGAGCTCTTGCTCAGGAGTTCCCTCAGTCTATCTCCCTCCTTCTTGCCGAGGCTGAAAACCGGTAGCGGGAACAGCTTAGGAGTCTGGCCCACCTGGTTTTTTATTGGCCCGGCGCTTCCCACAGGGTTCCCGGAAGGGGATTCAATGCGGGTCTCGGCCAGGATTACAGCAACGGCCCCTTTCTCGATCGCTTTCTGAAGTGCACCTGTGTACTGATAGGAAGGAATAAAATGTAATATTCTTTTCAGGTCTATGAGGACCGTTTTGCCCTTGACATCGAGGTCACGGAATTCCCCGGGGGTACCAAAGCCCGCATAGACTACCTCGCTTACCAGGTCAAAAGCACGCCCGCAATGCCAGAGAGGGAAGACGGTGAGCTTCATTTCCGGAGATTCTTTATCGCCCAGAACTGTTACGTCATATCTCTCCGGCCACCAGCGGTTGGGGGTAAACTCTTCAACTCGGACATTGTGAAGTCCCGATTTTTTATGTTCACCGAGGATATAATCGGCTGTTTTTTTACCGGCTCCGTTGAGCCGAATCCCCATATTCAACCCTCCGGCCTCCGAGGCAATATTTACCAACGCCTGATGATGCTTCCGGATAGATCCAGCGGTAAAAGTCAGGTTTTGGGATGGTGCCGCCCAGCATTCATAGGTGAAAAGGGAAAATACCAAACAGAAGAAGATGGCCGTCAAGATGGTTCTTTGATTACCACTGGGAAAAACGAACGAAAGATTATTTTTTTTCACTTTCATGAGAAGCCTCCTTTTTAGTCATTAAGTTATGTCGAAACTTATAAACAAATCTGGGGACCCCATATTTATTAGCTATTGTTGATTGCTATAGCCATGTTTTTTATGGAATTCGTGGTAGTTGATAAAGCGGGCCATGGCCCGGGCCGCACTTTCCAGAGAAGGATAGGCCGGTACACCAGAGGTAACGAATTTTCGGCGCAATTGAGCGGCGTTGTCCGCGCAGTAAATATCGCTGCCATAGAGGTCCAGGGAAACCACCAGCGGTTTGCCAAAGGGATTATTCCTGGAAAATTCGATCAGAAAATCATTGACTTCACGCAGCCCTTTTTCCTGGTCCCCTTCAGGGCGCTCATCATCATCAAACAAATCAAGACCGCCGACCACCCGATCGACAATGGCCAGATCTATGGCCGGGTCGGCCAGGGCTATTTCCATGACCTGGCGATAGAGTTGAACCTCTCTTTGAACCATCCAGAGATCGAGGGGGTTCCTGGTGCTGTTTCCGGCCAGGCGAACGAAGGTATTGAGTTCTTTCCTGGTCTTTTCAGAAAGGGGAGGTATCTCCAGGTCCTGACGGCCGCAAATATCGGCAAAGGCCACCGAATTGCCGCC
>JACQYK010000283.1 GCA_016208255.1 Deltaproteobacteria bacterium
AAGATCTCCGGGGCCGATCTGGACACCATCGAAGAAATCGGGGCCCGGGTGGAATCGGTTCTTTTACCGGTCCAGGGAACCCGCAACGTTTTTGCCGAACGCACCGGCAGCGGGTTCTTTATTGATTTCAAGTGGGACCGGGTGGCCCTGTCCCGCTATGGTTTAAGTCTGGAGGAGGCCCAGGCTGTGGTTCAACGGGCCATCGGCGGGGAAAACGTGACCACGACGGTGGAGGGCAGGGAACGCTATGCGGTGAATGTTCGCTATAACCGCGATTACCGGTCGGACCTGGGGTCCCTGGAAAGGGTCCTGGTGCCCGTCTCCGGGGGCCAGAAACAGATCCCCATCTCCGAGTTAGCCAAAGTCAGCGTCTCTGAAGAGGCGTCCATGATCCGGGATGAAAACGGCTTATTGACCGGTTATGTCTATCTGGATATTTCCGATCGGGACCAAAGCAGTTATATCGAAGAAGCGGATCATTTAATCAGGGAAAAGATAAAACTGCCGGCCGGGTATGCCATTTCCTGGAGCGGCCAATACGAAGCCCTGCAGCGGGTCAAGGAGCGGCTGATCTGGGTCATCCCTTTAACCCTGATCCTGATCCTGTTTCTCCTTTACCTGAATACCCGGTCCATGACCACAACTATGATTATTCTTCTAGCGGTTCCCTTTTCGGCCATCGGTGCCTTCTGGTTCCTTTACCTGCTGGATTACAATATGAGCATCGGGGTCTGGGTGGGCCTGATAGCCCTGCTGGGAGTGGATGCCGAGACAGGGGTCTTCATGTTGCTTTACCTGGATCTGGCCTACGAAGAGGCTAAAAAAGAAGGACGTCTTCGAAATCTGAATGATCTCCAGGAGGTCATTCGTTTCGGGGCGGTGAAGAGGCTCCGGCCCAAGTTCATGACCACCGCCACCATGTTCTTCGGACTCATCCCCATCCTCTGGTCCACGGGTGCCGGGGCCGATGTCATGAAGCGCATCGCCGCACCCCTGGTCGGCGGCGTCTTTACCTCCTTTCTGCTGGAGTTGCTGGTTTATCCGGCTATCTACCAGATCTGGAAATGGCATTTCGAGCTGAAGAAGCAAATTTCGCAACAATCCTCCGAATAATTTATCCCTACTATTCCTGTAGGAAACATTGGTTTTAAAAATGGTAATCTATTTCCAATGGTTGGGGATATTAATTTTTTCTACAATAAAAACAATATTATAAAAAAATTATAACTCGTTTTAATTTTTTGCAAAATTACTTGGGTTAATATCAAAAAATACAGGATTTCTATTATTTACTGACTGGTTTTTTTCAATTATAAATAATGGTAATCCTGACGACTTCGTAAAAAGTCGTTTCGTCACCCCGGTGAAAACCGGGGTCCAGGGTTTTCCTGACTTATTGAAGCTCCTGGATTCCGGCTTTCGCTCGACTTCCTCCGGAAGTCTCTTGTTAAGGTCGGCAAAGCCGACCGACCGGAATGACAAAAATAGGACTTTCTGCGACTTTTTGTAAGGTCTTCAATACTGGAGAAAACAGGAAAAGGTTAAGAGAAAGAAACATTTTTTTCGGAAAGGAGGTTGAGAAAATTCAAGGGATGAAATTTAAATTTGATGAATTTGTAATAAGTCTCCAAAGCCGTCACCCCGCGAAGCCTACCCTCGAAAGCCATCATCTGGGGACGGATCCAGCAGTAGTTGAGTTTCCTGGATTCCCGCTTCCGCGGGAATGACGAAGTCGGGCTTCTGGGAATTTTTTACGAACTTATCAAATTTGAAAGACATCAAAAAGGTAAGTAAATAAGTTTATGTGCATTTTAAAGGAAGGGAAAGGATGAGAAAGAGTTTTTTAATTAGAAAAAATGGAGGGCCGACTCTATTGAGCCGTCTGTATAAAAGGCTCCGTAATAACCGGATCGGCAATCGGCATCATAGATCGTTCCGTATCAAGAAAGGTGAGGAGGAAAAAATGAAACGAGTTAATTTTCTGAGAATGGTTTTTATGGTTTTATTTTCGGTCCTGTCTTTGGGCATTGCGCCGCTGGGTTTGGAGGCGTTCCAAATCGAATATCAATTTACAGGAACTGGGGAAGTGATTGTTGCTGGAACGGAATACGAAAACGCCAATTTCCTGATTTCCCTTTTTGGAGATACCGAGGATGTCGTTACAGAGACAGATATTGGATCGTCCATTTACGGTTTAATCGGTAATATCGAAATATTTAACGCTGATGGCAATTTATTTTCTGGAGAAATCATCAGTCCTACCCTTGGGTTGTTTACATCTATATTTCTTGATGATAGAAACTGGGATTTACTTGCTCTTGAGACTTCTGGTTCTTCACTATTTGGTTTTTTCTACCCGAATATAGGATCATATACGCTAGGCACCCTGTCCGAGTCCATTTTGGCTGCCGATTCATTTTCAATTTTTAACTCTTTCAATACGCAAACCGAATTCGGGCAACTTACCTTTACTGAAGTAGAAAGTGCTTCATTCCAGGCTCCGGAGGTCGCACAGTCCGTACCGGAGCCGGCCAGTCTAATTCTTTTGGGCTCCGGCCTCCTTGCTTTAGCGGGGTTAGGGAGAAGAATACGCAAGTAAAACAATTTCGGGAAAAAAAAGGCAGGTTCCAATTGGCGAGCCGGTAGCTAAAGGTGTTGATAATATCATCATAAGACACCAAAAAACTCTATAATTATAATCAGTTGAGTAATTTTTTCTACAGGAAAATAACATCTCTGAAATAGAAAGCCTCTAACTCCAAGGAATTAGAGGCTTTTTATTTAATCATATGGCCGTTTTCAACACGTTAAGCTATCGGCTTGGGCAAAATGGCCCTGCCTTTTTTTTATTAACAATCCGGAAAAAAATCGGACTTGGGGATAAGTTAATTTTGAAGATCTCGCGAAAAGTCGTCTTTCCCGCGCAGGCGGGAATCCAGATCATTCATAACTAACTAGAAACACTGGATTCCCGTTTACACGGGAATGACGTGGCCTTGGGCGACTTTTTACGATTTCATCAACTTTTAAATGAGACGCGCGGGAGGCCGGATCCCGCCGGCCTAGTTTTTAAATACCCGCCTAAAAATTACATCCACATTTTTCAGGTTATACGCGAGGTCGAATAATCCGGTCAATTCTTTGTCAGTCAGCCATTGATTGATCCTCGGGTCCTGCTTCAGCAACTCTTCAAAACTTTTTTCTCCAGTCCAGACCTTCATGGCATTTTCCTGTACGACCCGGTAAGCTTCTTCCCGGGTGATCCCCTTTCTGGTCAAGGCCAGCATAATCCCTTCTGAAAAAATCAATCCTTTTGTTTTTTCCAGATTCTTTTTCATATTTTCAGGATAGACCATCAAATTTTCCAGGATATTGGTCAACTTGGCCAGCATATAATCCAGAAGGATGGTGGCATCCGGTCCGATAACCCTTTCCACGGAAGAATGACTTATATCCCGTTCATGCCACAGGGCTTGATTTTCTAGGGCGGCCATGGCATAACTGCGAACCAGTCTGGATAGACCGGTCAGGTTTTCCGAGGTAATCGGATTTCGCTTGTGTGGCATGGCCGAAGACCCTTTTTGCCCTTTGGAAAAGTATTCTTCAGCCTCCAGGACCTCCGTCCTTTGAAGATGCCTGATTTCCACAGCGATCTTTTCGATGGATCCGGCCAGCACGGCCAGGGTACAGAAATATTCCGCGTAACGGTCCCGCTGAATGATCTGACTGGAGGCCGGCGCGGGTTTCAGGCCTAACTTGCGGCAGACATAGGCCTCCACCTTGGGGGAAAGGTGGGCGAAAGTCCCTACGGCCCCGGAGATCTTACCAACGGCTATGGTCTCTTTGGCTTGGATCAGGCGACGAAGATTGCGGCCGGCCTCATCATACCAGATAGCCATTTTCAGCCCGAAAGTGATGGGTTCGGCATGGATGCCGTGAGAACGGCCGATCATGACGGTTTTTTTATGGGCCAGGGCCTGGCGCTTCAATACCGATTGCAGGGCCTTCAAGTCCTTAATCAGTATTTCAGCGGCTTCCTTGAGCAGGACCGACATGGAGGTGTCCAGGACGTCGGAGGAAGTCAGCCCCAGATGGATATGACGACTGGCCGGACCGACCTGTTCCGCGACATTGGTCAGGAAGGCTATGACATCGTGTCTGGTGATCTGCTCCAGTTCGTCAATCCGGGCCGCGGAAAAAGAGGCTTTTTTCTTTATTTGCTCCAGGTCCCGGGGAGGGATTAAGCCCAGTTGGGAAAGGGCTTCGCAAGCCAGGATTTCAACCTCAAGCCATTTCCGGTATTTATTCTCCTGACTCCAAAGTTGGGCCATAAGCGGCCGGGCGTATCTTGGGATCATATTAGTCTCCATAAGCAAAAGTCAAAAGTCAAAAGTCAAAAGTCAACATTATTATTAAACTGAATTGAGACTTGCCTGTCAATGGAAAATTGATTATCTTGATACAGTAATGTCCGGTTAAGTTTTTGCAAATAGGGCCTGTGGGAAAACTTGATGGTCCTCTGAAGAAAGAGATTGAGAAGTTTCCTCCATGGCCAAGGTTTCATTTTTGATTTTGATTCGTAATTCTCGAACCCTATGGATAC
>JACQYK010000284.1 GCA_016208255.1 Deltaproteobacteria bacterium
AGGACCGGGGAATGTTTATCATTGAATAAATTAAATTCTAAAATCATAAGTCTGAGGATTTATCTCTAACTTTCGATACTAAGGGCCAAGGGGGATCTTATTTTTGGGGTTGTCCACCCTAACGCCCTGCGCTTCTTTGCCGGGCCAAATTGTTTGCCTAAGTCTGAAGCAGGCCTTCACCATTGCCGGCAACGGGCGAAGGTGAAGGCCCTGCCTCGAATCATAGTTTGCTGGACTGGCCGGGATTGGGCGATAAGTCACCCTTTGGACAATCCCCAAAAACAAGATCCCCCTTGGCCCGTCCCGCAATTTCAAATAGGTTTGGTTAGTTTTTTTATGTCGATTTTTTCCGAAAAGAATAATTAGCCGGATTTGGGTTTCAACTGTTATCATGAATTATGGAAGGCCCACAGGCAGTGCCGGTCCTGATCCTTCTTATCAGATTTCCATTACCGCCCTGCTTGAGCTCATAGCCGGTTCAGAATAATAATATCAAGGAGCAATGACGTATGGTGACCCCTGAAAGCATGCAGCAAAAAGCTATGGATTTGTTTGTCAATGATATGTATTGAGCCCAGGCCATCCTGGCCGTGGGCCTGGATATGATCGGTGAAGAAGAACGGAATGTGGCTATGCGGGCCATGGCCGGTCTGACCGGAGGATGCTATCGGGGAGATTTTTGCGGGGCCATCGCGGGCGCTGTTCAAGTGATTGGCTGTCTCTTTGCCGGGGCCAACAAAGATGAAATGGAGGATTCCCGGTTGACCCCGACCATTAAAGTCGTTTATGACCGTCTCAAAAATTTGGCCGTGGAAAAATACGGCGATACCACCTGCCGGACCATTTCTCAATGTGATTGGTATGATCCGGAAGATGTAAAAGCCCGGCGGGTAGATGGACGGCGGGATGAATGCACGCGATTCGTCGGGGAAACAGCCAGAGTTTTGGGAGAAATACTCTTGGAAGTGGTCGGAGAAGAAGAACTGAAGATCCTCCAGGGTGAAGAATGACCGGCACCATTTATATTTTATTCTTTGTTAACAGTTTTGCCTTTTGAAATTCAAAACCTTTTTAGACAGGATTTACAGGATTACCTGGATTTTTGTTCCTTTCCGGAAGAAAGGCACAAATCAAATCGTCCTGCGGACAGAAACTTTAATCTCCGCTGGAAGCCGATGGTAGTTGTTCAGGCTCTTCCGGAGCCTGAATAAAAACCATGTGAATCCTGTTAATCCTGTCAGATATGTTTTTCATAAGTCGAAATTGCTACTAATCTTCCTCTTCCAAGGGATTAAGGCCGGCCCACTTGACGGCCGCTATGCCGCCGGCCAGATTAAGAGTGTTAGTGATCCCCTCCTGATCCAGGACAATCTGGGCCTCATAAGAGCGGACCCCGGAGTTGCAGACCAGGACCAACCGTTTATTTTTCGGAAGGTCGCCAAGTCCTTGGGTGAGGGTTTCCCCAGGGATATTGATCCAGTCGGGAGAGAATCTTTGTACGTAGGGCAGGGCATTGCGCGGTCCCCGGACATCCACAAATAAAATTTCATTTTCTTTTCGGCCCTCAAAGAGCTCCCGAAACTGATCCACCGCTAACGGCCTGTTTTTCCCCTCCAGGGTATTTTTCAGGGTATTGGCCACGGCATTCAAAATATCCATGGCTCCGGAGAAAGGGGGAGAATAGGGGATTTCCAGATTGGCTACATCTTCAATGGTCGGTTGATAAGGCAAGGCTCCGGCAATGGCATTGAGGCGGGCCAAGAGGGCGTCCCCATTTTTGGCCACCCCCGAAAGACCCAAAACCCGGCGGGTTTTCCGATCGGCTACTAACTTCAGTGCTATTAACTCCTGGCCCGGATAAAAATGGGCGCGGTCGGCCTGGATAACCAGCGCCTCCTGGGCATCAAATCCCGCCTGTAGGGCGGCCGCCTGAGTCAATCCGCTTCGTCCGGCGGAGAGATCAAAAAGCTTGACGGCAAAACTTCCTGTGACTCCGGGAAAGGTTTCCCGGCCCCCCGCAGCGTTGGTGCCGATGACCCGGCCCTGGCGATTGGCCAGGGACCCGGACGGATACCAAACAGGTTGCCTGGTGATCAAATGAGGAAGCTCAATGCAATCGCCTCCGGCATAAATATCAGGATCTGAGGTTTGGAGGAATTCATTAACGCTTATGGCCCCGGTCGAGCCGATAGTAAGGCCGGCCTCTTCGGCCAAGGATGTATTGGGCCGAACTCCGGCGGCCAGGATCACCAGGTCAGCGGGGATTTCCCGTTGGTCGGTTATCACTTTTATCACCTTCCCCTGGTCATCTCCAAGAATCCGAACGGCCCTTTCTTCAAGAAGAAGATTCACCTCATGACGCTTCAATTCGGTCGATAACATCCGGGCCAAATCCGGATCCAGAATTCCAGGTAGTATCTGGTCCTGAATTTCAAGGAGGGTTGTTTCCACGCCCCAAAGTTCGGAAACAGCCTGGGCCATTTCCAATCCGATCGGCCCGGCACCGATAATGACACAGTGTGTTACCTGACCTTGACTCAGAGCATTTTTAATCAACTGCGCTTCGGCGGGATTGGAGAGGGTGGTGACCCCTTCGAGAGCTATCCCCGGGATATTGGGTTTGACTGGAACGGCCCCGGTCGCCAGCACCAGCGTATCATAGGGGCAATCTTCTTCTCTTCCGGTGAGGAGGTCCTGAAGGCGCACCTTACGATCCCTGCGATTGATGGCCGTGGCCCGGGTTTGACTGTGAACCAGTACCCCCTTGGCCTCTTTAAAAAAACTTTCATCGCGGACCAGATGAAACGAGGTGGACATGAGGGCTTTGATGTCACTGATATCTCCTGAAACAAAAAAGGGGATTCCGCATCCGCCGTAGGAAATATCCCGGTTTTGATCGATCAAGGTCACCTGGACTGTGGGATCCGCACGGTAGGCCCGGCAGGCCACCTTGGGACCTAAGGCGACAGCACCAATAATTACAATTTTTCTGGACATGCGGGTTGCTCCCTTGTTTTCCTGATATTAATTATGACAACCTTGTAAAAAATCGCCGGAAGCACGAATTCGTCATTCCGGTCGGTCGGGCCGCTCGATTTCATCGAGCTTTTGAAGAGGCATCCATTCGGATGCCGAATACCGACCTTAATAAGAGACTTCCGAAGGAAGTCGAGCGAAAGCCGGAATCCAGTGTTTTTAAGTAGTTATAATCTTCTGGACTCCGGCTTTCGCCGGGGTGACGGCTTTTTACGAAGCCATCAATTATAAAAGGACCGAACTTCAGTACCTCATAATACTTGAAAGTCCTCCGGGGCGGTGGTGATGGGAATGAGCCCCTGCTCGGTCATCTGATAGGTGTTCTCGATGCCCACCAGCCCCTGTTCGAGAAGGACCATTTTGGGTTCAAGGGCGAAGACCATTCCGGTTTCCAGGGGCCAATCAAACTTTTGACCGATGACTGGAAGTTCATCCAGTTCCAAACCCAGACCGTGACCGATATAGCGAACCAGGGAGGGACCCATTCCCATGAAACGGGTCAGATAGCCCAGGCGATCGGCCTCTTCCAAGGCCCAAAAATAGACTTGATCACAGGGGATTCCGGGGTGAGTTTTCTCTAGGAGAGATTGTTGAATGGTTTGAACGGCCCGGAAGGCTTCTTTGACCGCGGACGGCGGTTCGCCCAAAGAAAACATGCGGGTCTGGTCAGCCAGATAGCCGTTGTAACAACCGACAAAATCAACACTGATGGCTTCATGAGGTTTGAGGAGTTTTGTCCCGGCTCCCTGGCTGAAGGCCGGGCCGACCCCTGATCCCCCGGAGGGTGAATCCAGGTAAGATGGTTTGCTCCCTTCCGGCCCGGAGAGGATATGACCGAAGAACAACTCCTGGTTAAATCCCCGGCTGCGGATGTAACCTTGATGACCTTCCTGGCGCAGAAAGGCTTCGAGCTTCCCGGCCAGTTCTATTTCTGTCATCCCCGGTCGCAGGATCCGAGGGATTTCAAGGACCATCCGCTGAAGCATTCGGGCGGCCCTGGTTATATTTTCAATTTCCCACGGGGATTTATACATTCGGCACTTGCGTATTAAGATCGAGGCATCCAGGATGCGGCATTTTTTAAAAATACTTTTGAGCTGAAGAAAATTACCGGCCGGAAGCACATCCATTTCCAGGCCCAGGATTTGGGGAGCCGAAATATCCCTCTCGGCCAATAAAGAAGGGATTTCCTTGGAAGAGGATAAGGATACAATATTCGTCAGGGAGGATTCTTCCATGGCCCGTTCTAAATTTTTCTTGACCAGCAAAAAGGGTTCCTCCTGGACCGGTAGGTAGAGATATCCCGGTTGCATGGTTCCGGAAAAATATAAAAGATCAACGTTCTGGCAGAGCAAGACCCCATCCAGACCTTCCTGGATCATCAGGTCTTGAAAACGACTGAGCCTGCTTTCGATTTCCGAAGAGGGAACGAATAAAGGGGAGGGATTATTTTCGATTTCCATTTTTTTCGCCTCATTTATTGTTAGGATAAAAAATTGTAACACAAACCAATGGTCCTATGGTATCATTTTTATCAAGATGACGGAGCCCCGACCTTACCAGCATTTTGGAAGCTATTTAAACGGACTTTTCGGCTGCCGGGTTCAAAAGATTTCCCTGGACGCCGGGTTGACCTGCCCGAATCGTGATGGGACCAAAGGGACAGGGGGCTGTATTTATTGTGACGAAGGCGGTTCCGGTACCGGGGCTTATGAGCGGATTCCTTCAATCACCCAGCAGATGCTTCAAGGGAAAAGTCTCCTAAAAAAACGATACAAGGCCGAAAAATTCATTGCTTATTTTCAATCTTTTTCCAATACCTATGCCCCGGTTGATACATTAAAATCTTTATACCAGGAAGCCTTATCCGACATAGATGTGGTCGGATTATCGGTAGGCACCAGACCGGATTGCGTCAACCCCGAGATACTGGATTTATTGGCCGGTTTCCAAAAAACCCACCTGGTTTGGATTGAATACGGGCTTCAGTCATTTCATCCCCGAACCTTGAGAATGATAAACCGCGGCCATACGATAGAAGATTTTATCCGGGCCGTGGATGAAACAAGGAAACGGAACCTTAATATTTGTGTCCATGTTATCCTGGGCTTGCCCGGAGAGGGATTGGAGGAATGTCTTTTAACGGCCGCCCGGTTGGCAGAATTGGATATTCAGGGATTGAAAATTCACTCCCTTTATATCAACCGGGGGACCCTCTTAGAAACCTGGTACCATCAAAAAAAATATCGCCCTCTCCTCCAGGATGAATATGTGGATTGGATCTGTCAGTTTTTGGAGCTTTGCCCCCCCCATTGGATTATTCAGCGTTTAACCGGTGATCCCGCTCCGGAAAAATTGATTGCCCCGGCCTGGACTTTGAAAAAACAAACGACCCTGAAGATGATTCAGGACCGGTTAAAAAGAACCGGAAGTTTTCAGGGGGCCAGGTGGAAGGGACGATTGGTGAAGGGTGAGGCGTGAGGCGATAGAGGACTAACCGCAGGAAATCGCTGATCCCTTCTAATTTTTAATTTTTTTTATTTGCAATAGGAATTCAATATGGCCAGGAAAGCAATTTACTACGACAGCAGAGAATTCCCCGTGTTGGGTCGAATTTATGTGGCGGCCTCAGAGAAAGGCCTTTGCTTACTTTCCTTATCCTCACATCCGGTTGAATCCTTTTTTGAAAAGATCCTGACTCGTTTTCAACCTAATTTTTTTACACAAAACCCGGATCCTTTTCAGGATTTATACCGCCAAATGGACCGATATTTAAGCGGCCACAGGGTTGTTTTTGAGCTTTCCCTGGATGTTCAGGGGACCCCCTTTCAGGTTCAGGTTTGGGAGGCCCTGAAGGCCATACCTTATGGGGAAACCCGCAGTTATGGAGAAATAGCACGGGCTGTCCACCGTCCCCGGGCCTATCGGGCTGTGGGCCAGGCCAACCACAACAATCCGGTCCCCATTGTAGTGCCCTGTCACCGGGTTATCGGGTCAGGAGGAGGCCTGGTGGGATTTGGCAGCGGGTTGCCGCTTAAGGAGAAGCTGCTGGATTTGGAAAGAATAACCCGTCAGGCCACGCTTTTGGTGGACGCAAGATAAAGATTTCACTTGCCAAAATAATTCTTTGTTTGTATTATGATAAAATTTATTAAATTCTCACGCTTTTTCAGTCCCTTGGGTGCGTCTGGCCAGAATGTGGACAACTAATTGAAAAAGCGGCGGAAAAACCCAAAAGGAGGATGAAAAATGTCGTATGTTTCTATGAAGCAGCTATTGGAGGCCGGTGTGCATTTCGGCCACCAGACCAAGCGCTGGAACCCAAAAATGAAGCCCTATATTTATGGGGCGAGAAACGGGATTTATATTATCGACCTGCAAAAAACCGTCAGTCTGTTTAAAACCGCTTACGATTTTGTGGTTGATACCGTAACTCAGGGGGGATCGGTCCTTTTTGTCGGGACCAAAAAACAGGCCCAGGAAGCCATCAAAGAAGAAGCCGAACGCTGTGGAATGTTTTATGTCAATCATCGCTGGCTGGGTGGGACCATGACCAACTTCGTGACCATCCGTCTGGGAATTGAGCGTTTAAAATATTTGGAAAGGATTAAGACCGACGGCACGATTCAGAGGTTTCCCAAGAAGGAAATCATCAATCTGGATCGGGAGTATGTCAAACTGCTGCGCAACCTGGGCGGAATCAAGGAGCTGGATAACCTGCCCAAGGCCGTTTTTGTCATCGATCCCCGGAAAGAAGGGATTGCCATCCTGGAGGCCCGGAAATTGGGGATTCCCCTGGTATCGGTGGTGGATACCAACTGTGATCCGGATGAGATTGATTACATCATTCCCGGTAATGATGATGCCATCCGGGCTATCCGCTTAATTACTTCTAAAATAGCCGATGCCTGTCTGGATGGAAAAGCCAAACGGGAGGAGATGCTGCAGTCGGAGGTAGACAAAGAAGGCCGGATCGAGGAAACCTATGCCGGAAAAGAAGGGTTGGAAGAAAAAGAAAGCGGAAGCACCCCCAGTCCGGGAGGTCCGGAAGTGATTATTATTAGAAAGCTGGAAGAAACAGCAACCGAGGGAGGTATGGAAAGTTGAATATTACATCAGAGTTAGTCAAGGCTCTCCGGGATAAAACCCAGGCCGGTATGATGGATTGTAAGGAGGCCCTGAAAGCGGCCGATGGAGATATGGAGAAGGCCGTTGAGTATTTGCGCAAGAAAGGGTTGGCCACAGCCCAAAAAAGAGCCGGCCGGATTACTTCCCAAGGACAAATCGGATCCTATATCCATGGGGGTGGAAAAATCGGGGTCATGGTGGAAGTCAATTGTGAGACCGATTTTGTAGGCCGAACCGAACAATTTTTCGAACTGGTCCATAACCTGGCCATGCACATTGCCGCGGCCAATCCGGTTTGTGTTCGTCGGGAAGAGATGCCGCCCGAGCTTTTGGAAAAAGAAAGAGAGATCTATCTGGCCCAGGCCAAAGAATCCGGAAAACCGGAAAAGGTTTTGGAAAAGATTGTCGAAGGTAAACTTGAAAAATTTTTTAAAGAGTTCTGTTTGATGGAACAGCCTTATGTTAAAAATCCGGATATCACCATAACCGATTTGCTGAATGAAAAGGTCGGCCAGATCGGGGAGAGCATCACCATAAGGCGGTTTTCCCGCTACCAGTTGGGGGAAGAATAGTCGGAGAATAAAACCTGGAGTATTGGAGTGATGGAGTGTTGGAATAATGATCAGGCGTTCATAAGGTTTTTTATCCAATATTTCAATACTCCAGTACTCCATCACTCCAATATTTTAGTATCCGTTTGAGGAATCTCGCTATAAATCATGCCTGTATTGAAACTTAAATACAAAAGAATCCTCCTGAAGCTGAGTGGTGAGGCCTTAGCCGGTGACCAAGGATTTGGCATCGATGTTTCCGTCGTTCAGAAGACCGCCCGGGAGATTAAAGAGGCTGTTTCCCTGGGGACCAAACTCGGGGTGGTGATCGGCGGCGGAAATATCTTCCGCGGCGTGGCGGCCAGTGACCGGGGCATGGACCGGATCCAGGCCGATTATCTGGGGATGCTGGCCACTCTTTTTAATGCGGTCGCGATCAAAGAGGCCTTAAAAAGCGAAAAAATTTCGGCCCAGGTTTTATCCGCCTTGCCTGTTCAGGCCCTGGCCGATGCCTATCTTCCCCAATCCGCCAAGGCCTTGATGGAAAAGGGAGTGGTCCTGCTGCTGGCGGCCGGAACCGGAAATCCTTTTTTTACCACCGATACGGCCGCAGCCTTAAGGGCCTCGGAACTCGGAGCCGAGGTGATTTTAAAAGCCACCCAGGTGGATGGGGTCTACGATCAAAACCCCCGATTAAATCCGGAAGCCCGGATCTTTAAAACAATAAGCTATTCCCAATTCTTACAAAGTCATCTTCAGGTCATGGATGCCACCGCCGTTTCTTTGGCCAGGGAAAACAACATTCCGATCATCGTTTTTAACGGGTTGATTAAGGGGAATTTAAAGAAGATCATCCTGGGGTCCTCAACCGGGACCTTGATTAAGGGGTAAGCTATGGTGGAGAAGGTATATAAAGAAACCAGGGAAAAAATGGACAAGGCCATAGAGGCCCTGAAAAAAGACCAGGCCCGGATTCGTACCGGGAGGGCCTCGGTTTCCTTGCTGGACGGACTTCGGGTCCAATATTACGGCAGCCAGGTTCCCTTAAATCAAGTGGCTTCCATTGCTGTCCCGGAAAGCCGGCTGATAACCATTCAGCCCTGGGATACTAAAGCTATTGGGGATATTGAAAAGGCCGTCCTTAAATCCGAACTGGGCCTCACCCCGATCAATGACGGGAAAATGATTCGAATCAACATCCCCCCCCTGACCGAAGAAAGACGCCGGGATTTGGTCAAAGTGATTAAAAAAATGGCCGAAGAATCCAGGGTAGCCTTAAGGAATATCCGGCGGGAATCCAATGAATCCTTTAAGGAACTGAAGAAAGACAAGACCGTTTCCGAAGATGCCTTTTTTAAGGGGCAGGAAGAGGTCCAGAAGATCACCAACGACTATATCGAAAAGGTGGACCGAATCAGCGAAGAAAAGGAAAAAGAGATTTTGTCTTTTTAACACGAAAACAGCCTCGGATTAATCTCCGGGTATGTTTGTTCTCCGTCATGCCGGACTTGAGTCGTTCGGCTCATCGGCTCCCTTGGGAGCCTCTTCGAAAGCTCGACAAAGTCGAGCGGCCCGAACTTAAAGCAAAGACTCCCTTTGGGAGTCGGCCAGGCATCCAGGGACTTTGATGCTCTGGAAATAACCTGGATTCCCGCCTTCGCGGGAATGACGATCTAACTCGTTGGTCTTAAAATATTTTCATACTTCATGGTGCCACACCCCATTTTCCCTTACCCATAAATTATGAAATCAATCAACCCGGAAAAAATGCCCAGGCACATCGCTATTATTATGGATGGAAGCGGGCGTTGGGCGCAACAAAGATCCTTACCCCGGGTTGCCGGGCACAAACAAGCCGTTGAATCGGTGAGGGAGGTGGTAAGGGCTTGCCGGGAAATCGGTATTCAGGTTTTGACCCTCTATGCCTTTTCCAGAGAAAACTGGAGCCGCCCCAAATGGGAAGTCAAGGCCCTCATGCAGTTATTATCCCGATATTTAAAATCCGAAATAGATGAATTGCACCAGAACGGGATCGCCTTGCGGATTATCGGCGAGATGGAACAGTTGCCGGTGAAACTCCAGGCACAATTGATCGAGGCCATTGAACGGACCCGGGGGAACAAGGAGATGATCTTGAATGTGGCGTTGAGTTACAGTGGCCGGGCTGAAATTTTAAGGGCGGTTCGGATGGTTGTCGAATCTGTCTTAAATAAGACCCTCTCCCTAGAAGATATATCGGAGACTACCTTCGAGAATTACCTGTATACCCATGGCTTACCAGATCCCGATTTGCTTATCCGAACCAGCGGGGAATACCGTCTGAGCGGTTTTCTGATTTACCAGATGGCCTATACCGAGATTTACGTCACCCAAACTTATTGGCCTGATTTTCGAAAAAAACATCTTTTGGCCGCTATTCAAGAATACCAAAAAAGGGAAAGACGGTTCGGCCTGACCAGCGAACAAATCCAACGAAAAAAGTCCTTACCCCGCCTGAAAGATTCCTGAGGAGTTGTTCTTGAGTTTAAAGCCAGCCACGACTCATACCCAGCGGATCATCACCGCCGGTTTGCTTATCCCCCTGCTTTTTATCGCCCTTTACTGGGGCGGGCCGGTCATTTTCCTCCTCCTGGTTTGGGTTGCTTTTTCCCTGGGGAACCGGGAATTTATGCATTTGATCTATGATAAGCCGGCCGGGTTAGACCTGTGGTTCTTCTGGTTGATAGGAACCCTGACCCTTGGGGGGGCTTGGTCAAAAGGAGTGGAGGGCCTGTTCATGGCCTTGATTCTGGGTTCACTACTCAGCTTTATCCGCTGGGTTCCTCTCTTTCCGAATCAGAATCGATTTTTTGAATCCGTGGGCAAACAGATGTTTGCCCTTTGGTATCTTCCCCTTCTCTTTCCCTTTTTCATCTTGATTCGAATGAATCCCCAGGGGCTTAACTGGATTTTTTTCTTACTAGTCGTCAATTATGCCGGGGATACCGGGGCCTATTACGTGGGACGCACTTTAGGAAAGCATAAGCTGGCTCCCCTGGTCAGTCCTCAGAAAACCATTGAGGGTTCGCTGGGGGGGGTGGCGGCCAACCTGCTGGTGACCTGGATTTTTCAAGAGACCCTTTTCTCCGGCTATCCCTTTATGCCAATGGCCTCCCTGGGTTTGGCGATTGGTATTGTCAGTCAGGTCGGAGATTTGTTAGAATCGATGTTCAAACGGACCGCCCGGGTAAAAGACTCGGGCTCTCTGTTCCCTGGACATGGCGGACTATTGGACCGTATGGACAGCCTGCTGCCGGCGGCGCCGGTGGTCTATTTTTTTATAAAATTTTATTTGAGAGGATAAACAGGTCCTGTAAATCCTGTCAGCCTATTTTTTTAAATGAATCAGGTCAGGGACAGAGTATTATCTTGAAAAATTTATCTCTCTTAGGCAGTACCGGTTCCGTCGGACGCCAGGTCCTTAAACTGGTGCAGCAGTTTGAGGATCAATTTCGCATAATCGGTCTTTCGGCCGGAAAGAATATCCAACTGCTGAGAGAACAGATCCTGTATTTTAAACCGCGAGTGGTTTCAGTGGCCTCCAGGAAGGAAGCCGCAGAATTAACCGCCGCTGGTTTCCCCGGGTTTCCATCAAAGATCCTTTGGGGAGATGAAGGACACCAGGAAGTGGCTGCTCTGCCAGATGTGGATATGGTGGTTTCGGCGATGGTCGGGGCCATTGGGTTGCGGCCCACCCTGGCGGCCATAAAGGCCGGTAAAACCATCGCCCTGGCCAACAAGGAACCTTTGGTGATGGCCGGGGCCTTGATCATGGAAGAAGCCCGGAGGCAGGCGGTAACCATTTTACCGGTCGACAGCGAACACAGTGCGATTTTTCAAGTATTACAGGGTCAGCAGCGGAGCAGGTTAAAGAGGATTATCCTCACCGCTTCCGGTGGGCCTTTTCGGGATTATCCTCCGGAGGCTATGAAACGGATCACCGGCCCGGAAGCGGTCAACCATCCCCGATGGAAAATGGGTCCTAAGATTTCCATCGATTCCGCCACCTTGATGAATAAAGGGCTGGAGGTGATGGAGGCCCAATGGTTGTTCGGGGTATCCTTGGATCAGGTGACGGTAGTTATCCATCCTCAGAGTATTATCCATTCCATGGTGGAATTCCAGGACGGTTCCATTCTGGCCCAAATCGGCAAGCCGGATATGATGATACCCATTGCTTATGCCCTTTCTTATCCGGACCGGTTGCCCCTGACCCAAACTTCCCTGGACTTGATCGGTCTGGGAGGCTTAACTTTTTTTGAGCCGGACCTGAAAAAATTTCCCTGCCTGGGCCTGGCGCTGGAAGCCGGAAGACAGGGAGGGAGTATGCCGGTGGTATTAAATGCCGCCAATGAGACGGCCGTTTCTTCTTTTTTAAAGGGTAACCTCCCTTATCAGGGGATTCCAGCCGTTATCGAAGATACTATGGAAAAACACCAACGGTCTACCCCCAATGGTTTGGAAGAAATTCTGGCCATCGACCGCTGGGCCCGAAAACAAGCCGGGGCCTGGATCGCCGGGAATTATGGTTCGGGAGCCAGGCCCGTTGAAAAGCGAAAGTGAAGAGGAAGCTTTATTATGGAAATGATCCTTTTGCAGATTCAAAGTATAATCACCGTTTTTGCGGCAACCGCCGAATCCCAGCCCTGGTTTTATGGGGTATTATTCAAGGTGGGACCCTTTATCATTGTCCTCGGCTTGCTGATCTTTTTTCATGAGATGGGGCACTTTCTGGCGGCCAAATTTTTCGGGGTCAAAGTGGAGCGGTTTTCATTCGGCCTGGGACCTCGACTGGTCGGTCTCAAGGTTGGAGAAACCGACTACCGGATATCCGCCTTCCCTTTGGGTGGATATGTGAAAATGGTCGGGGAAGGGCTGGACGATGAAGTCCTGGAAGAAGAAAAGGAACGCTCTTTTTCTTTTAAAGCCGTCTGGAAAAGAATGCTCATTGTCGTCTGCGGCCCTTTATTCTATTTCTTTTTTGCCCTGGGGGTCTTTTTTCTGGTTTTTTTATTGGTGGGGCAGGTTATCCTAACCAGTGAGGTGGGTGAGGTTAAACCGGATTATCCGGCCTATAAAGCCGGCCTCCGATCCGGAGACAAGATCATCAGTATGGCCGGTCGTCCCATAACCACCTGGAAAGAATTGCCCGATGTAGTCCGGAAAAACGCGGGGAAGGCCATACCCCTGATCTTTGTCCGCGGAGATCGACAATATAAAACCGAGGTCACTCCGATCAGCAGTACGGTTAAAAATCTTTTTGGCGAGGATGTTCAGGAAACGGTGATCGGGGTTTCACCTTCCGGAAAATATATAACCAAAGATTTGGGATTAGGGGAAGCCTTCCAGGGCGGGGTGGTCCAGACCTATGAAGTTACCAAATTGACCGTAGTCAGCCTGGTAAAACTGGTTGAGCGAAAGGTGCCCTTGGAGACCCTGGGCGGGCCGATTTTTATCGCTCAATTAGCCGGTCAACAGGCCCAGGAGGGATGGGCCAATCTTTTATTATTTACCGCCTTGCTGAGTGTCAATCTGGGAATATTGAATCTGCTGCCCATTCCCATCCTGGATGGTGGACATCTGGTCTTTTTCGCTATCGAATGGATCTCAGGCAAACCCCTCAGCCTTAAAAAAAGGGAAATCGCCCAGCAGGTGGGGATGTTTATTCTTATTCTGCTCATGGTTTTCGTGTTTTATAATGACATCCTTCGAATTATCCAGTGATAAAAAAAGAAAGGTCTAGGGTTCAAGGTCTAAGGTGCAAGGTTAAAAAAAGAACCTTAAACCTTATACCTTTGGACCATGTCCTGATACTTTAGAACCTCAGATTTCGGCACTTTTAATAAATTTGAAACTTTCAAAAAGGACATGAACCTGAAAATATTAGCCCTGGACACCTCAACCGAGACCGGGGGAGTGGCTCTCCTGGAAGGGGATGTTTTACGGACTCAGGTCCAGATCAGGGTGGCCAAAACCCATGCCAGCCAATTGTGGGCCACCATTTTCTTTCTATTGGAACAGACCGGCTGGGGGCTTGAAGATATTGACCTTTGGGCGGTTACGGTTGGCCCGGGGAGCTTCACCGGTCTGCGCATCGGCCTGGCAACTATCAAACGTCTGGCCTTTGCCACTCAGAAAACGGTTGTCGGAGTTTCTACTCTCGAGGCCCTGGCGTTTTCCTTTTCCTATTCTCCCTATTTGATCTGCGCATTAATTGATGCCCGTCAGAAAGAGGTGTTTTGCGGATTTTTCAAATCGACTCCCGCGGGTAAGGTAGAGAAGAAAGGGGAACCCAGGCATATCAAACCACTCCAGTTGACTGAAGAGATCGATGAACCGGTCCTTCTGGTAGGCAATGGGGCTATGCTGTATCAGGATCTTTTGAAAGAAAAATTGGGTCCCCAAGCTATCTTCCCTTCCCCCCACCTGCATTTAATTTCTCCCTTTGTTATCGGACTCCTGGCCGGGTCCCGGTTTCAGCCGGACTATCCTTCTACCCTCGACGAAATTCGCCCCCTTTATATTCGCCCTTCGGATGCTGAATTAAACCGCCATGCCTGCCAGGGGCGTGGCACCATCAAATATGAAAATAGGCGGGTAGGCTCGAACCCTATTTTCGAACTAACGCACAAGATTCAATAATTTTTTTTAGGTTTATCCGCGATGCCGGTGAATCCGCAAGACTTAACGGTTTTTTTTCACGACTCCGACTCTGACGAAGTAAATGTACCAAACTTTTTAGAAAAAGAGATTAAGGCAAATACGGTATATTATTTGCATACTTATAAGTATAAAAATAAAATTTTGACGAATCCGTAAAAAATCCCAAAGCCGTCACCCCCGCGAAGGCGGTGGTCCAGAAGTAGTTGAGTTTCCTGGATTCCCGCTTCCGCGGGAATGACGAATTCGGGCTTCCGGCGACTTTTTACGAGTCCATCAATTTTCATCCCCTTAAATAATTAATCAAATCTTTAAATAAATTTATTTTGAGGGAAGATAAGGTTAACCGTCTGTTTATAAAGAGATTCTTTTAGTTATTTTTCCGAAGGTTGGCTGGGGGCATTAAGGAAACCCCCTTTAATAGGGGAGGGCGAAGTGACCCTCTTCAAGACCAGAATAACAATTTTTGTTATAACTGCGCCATTTTGTGAGCGGAAAAGGAGTAATTCGAGAAATAACTTGACAGAGGTGGGTCAACAAACTTAACTATCTATAATATGAGGAGGTTACAGTGGGAAGGGCCTCATAAGTTCGCTTTTGAGAACTCTGACTCATAATCGGATCATATGCGGAGTATGAAGCAATTGATTATAGATAGAAAAGAAGTTAGGCCCCGGCTATGAAAATAAGCGTCTGTCTGGCCTCCTATAACGGAGAGAAATTTATTTTCGAGCAGATCAACTCCATTATCAGTCAACTGGATGAAATAGATGAGCTGATCATATCCGATGATTCTTCAACGGATATGACTCTGTCGATCATCAAAGGTTTTAATGACAGCCGGATCAAGCTCTTTCCCGGGAACACATTTTATAACCCGGTTTATAATTTTGAAAACGCCTTGAAGCAATCGGCCGGTGAAGTGATCGTATTATCAGATCAAGATGACATCTGGCTGGAAAACAAGCTTCCGGTCATCAGACAGCGGTTTAATAACAAACCTCCGAACATTTATACCATAGTCCTTGACGGTCAAATCATAGATGAAAATGGTACGGTTATTAAGGAATCCATCTTTGAAACTCTGGGATCGGGGAAAGGCATTATTAAAAATCTTATCAAGAACACCTACATGGGTTGTTGCATGATCTTTACCCGTGATCTACTGGAAAAGGTCTTGCCCTTTCCCAAAGGGATTCCCATGCATGATTCCTGGATCGGTCTTCTTTCGGAACTCTATGGGGTGGTTGAATTTGTTCCGATGAAAACCATCCAGTATCGAAGACACAGCGACAACCGGAGTCTCCGGGGATTCAGCTTCTCCCGGCAAATACGGTGGAGATATGCTCTTATATCCAACCTAGTACGAAGGTGGCTGGAAAAAAAATCGTTAGACCTAAAATAGGTGGAAATTAATGTCAGGAGGGGTTATGTCAGACCTATTTTTTAAACAGCCCAGGGCTATTCTGCTTGGGATGGCCTTTTTCCTGGCCATCGGCATTCCATTATATTGCGGACCGTTATCGGCAGCTAATGCATCGGTGTGGATTGAATTAGCCAAAATTCCCACCCATCCCTTGGAGAGAAAGGTCGTCACCCCGGGAGGATATGGTCATTTAGCTTCAAAGGCCAAAAGCCAGAACAGAATCAGGATCATTATACGGGTTGCAGTTCCTGTTACACCCGAATCCTTCCTGATGGACCAGGTAAGTCCAAAACAACGATTGGCGATTGCCGAGGCCCAGGGTAAGGTAATGACCGACCTGGTCCGAAAGGGAAGAAGTCCCCTTGACACTCATGCCTTTAAATATACCCCCCACCTTTCCCTGACCGTTGATGCCGAGACCCTGGATGACCTCCTGGAGTCTTCTGAGGTCGAAAGTATTGAAGAGGATATCCCAGTACGGCCGACTTTGAATCTGAGCGTTCCCCGCATCGGGGCTTCGACCCTGCATAGTTCGGGATTGACCGGCACCGGCATTGCCGTAGCCATTCTGGATACAGGGGTCGATAAAAATCATCCTTTTCTAACCGGCGGTGTCATTTCCGAAGCCTGTTATTCTTCCAACAGCCCTGCCTATGGGTCTTCTTCCCTGTGCCCCGGGGGAGTGAGTGAATCGACTGCCGGCGGATCAGCCATGCCCTACGGCGGAAATTGCCCGCCCGGAGAATGCAGCCATGGGACCCATGTGGCCGGTATCGCAGCCGGCAATAGCGGGGTCAGCGAAAGCCCCGGTCCGGGGGTGGCCCCCGGGGCCGGAATTATCGCAATACAGGTTTTCAGCCGGTTTGATAATGAGGACTATTGTGGTGTCGGTTGGTCCCCCTGCGTCCTGGCCTGGACGTCGGATTTTATGAAGGGGCTCCAGCGGGTGTATGATTTACGGGGGGTCTATAACATCGCCTCGGCCAATCTCAGCCTCGGCGGGGGAGGGTACAGCTCTAATTGTGACAGCTCTTCGGCCAAATCGATTATTGATTCCCTGCGGACGGCCGGAATCGCCACCATTATTTCCAGCGGGAACGATGGCTATTGCGGGTATATCTCATCCCCGGCCTGTATTTCCTCGGCCATCAGCGTCGGTTCGACGGACGATAGCGATCAGGTGGCCTATTACAGTAACAGCGCCCCCTTCATGAGCCTATTGGCACCCGGATCATCCATCAATTCATCCGTTCCCGGAAGCGGTTATTCCAGTTGGAATGGTACCTCCATGGCGGCTCCCCATGTTACCGGGGCCTGGGCCTTGATGAAACAAAGCAATCCATCGGCTACCGTGAGTCAGATATTGAATGCCTTTTCATCAACCGGATTAACCGTGATTGACTCAGGATGTACCTCGGTTTCCAAAAAAAGAATCAATGTCAGCGAAGCCAACGCTTCCCTTAGCGGTCCTCCCATCGTTAGTACGGGGGCCGGAACCAATTTAACCGCTACTTCAGTTACCTTAAATGGAACCGTGAATGCCAATAATCTAAGCACCACGGTGACTTTTCAATACGGCTTGACTACCTCCTATGGCACTACCATAACTGCGGATCAGAGCCCGGTTACAGGCAGTTCCGATACCCCGGTAAGCAAAGGATTAACCGGGCTGTCGCCCAACACCACCTATCATTACCGGGTGGTGGCCACTTCCAGTGCCGGGACCAGTTACGGATCGGATATGACCTCTATAACTTTAACACCCCCGGCAGCCGCCACACTGATTTCCCCTTCCGGCACCATGGCCTTGACCTCACCGACCTATTCTTGGTCTGCTGTATCTACAGTCACCCAATATCGCCTCTATATCGATGATTCAACCGGAAACAGGGAGGATCAATGGTATACTGCAGCAGAAGCGGGATGTGCATCGGGAACGGGAACCTGCTCCCTGACCCCATCGATTATATTAGCCCAGGGTGCCGGGAATTGGAGGATCCAGACCCGGAACAGTAACGGTGACGGCCCCTGGAGCTCCTTTCTGATTTTCAATATTGTGACCAGTACTCCTGGAGTTGATTTCAACAATGATGGGAAGTCGGATATCCTCTGGAGGAACACAACCAATGGTGACGTCAGAGTCTGGTTAATGAACGGGACGACTATCAATAATGAGGTATTGACTTACCTTGGTGCGGCCCTGGTCTGGGAGATTGTAGGTACAGGCGATTTTACCGGTGACGGTAAGACGGACATCCTTTGGAGACACAAAACCAGTGGTGATGTTGGACTCTGGACTATGAACGGGACGACTTTCACAAAGGGGGGAGTATTTTATAGGGGTGCACCCCTGGAGTGGGAGATTACCGGGACAGGGGATTTCAATGATGATAGTAAGCCGGACATCCTCTGGAGGAACGCAATCAGTGGGGACGTCAGAGTCTGGCTAATGAACGGAACGACTTTAATTGAGGAGGTATTGATTTACCAGGGTGCTCCCCTGGTATGGAAGATTGCTTCACCTCAATAAATCAATCTTGGACTGGTGACTCTGAGTTGGCTTTCCGGGAGAGGTTGAAGAAAAAACCGAACATTTTCCATTCTCTCTTGGCACTACGATCTTTCAATGTCTCCAGAAATGTCAAAAAAAATTCAAAGAGTATCCTAAATTTTCCTTTTAACCTTAAAAGTCAATATAAATAAAGAACTTATACTCGCAAGGCCTAAAAAGCAGACTATAATAGTCATAGATAAAATCATGATCCGAGCTTAAAAATGTATGGAATTTCCTACAAGAGTGATTCTGAGATGTAGGAAAAAAGTGCCATTTTCTTCGGCCATTTCCTTCTGCCATCTCCATCATTCCTTTTTATTTCAATAAGATAAAAATTAACAATATATGGCATTATATTTGCAAGAAGTGGGGGTATTATGAATGTTTTATTAAATAAATCTTAGGATGCTATTATGCAATTAAAAAATGGGAATTCCTTCTTCCATTGCCGTTTGCTACACCCCATTTTTTCCCCCTTCTTCTTTTTTTTCCTCCTTTCGGTATTTTTTTCTATTTTCGCTCAACAAGGACATTGTGCTCAGGTCTCACTCACTTGGGATCCGAACAGCGAATCAGATCTGGCCGGTTATAAGATTTATTCCGGGGTGCAGTCAAGGAATTATTCAAGAAACGTAGATGTGGGTAACACAACTAGTTACACCTTAACCGGCCTTGATTTGGGAGTGACCTATTATATCGCGGCCACCGCCTATAATACCCAGGGGTTGGAAAGCGGCTTCTCCAATGAAGTGACTTATACAGCTTCTAATTGCACTTATCTTATCTCCCCTTCAAGCGCCTCCTTTTCCGCTTCGGGTGGATCAGGAAGCGTTTCCGTCACAACCCAGTCGGGCTGTAATTGGGGAACTTCAGCAACGGCCTCCTGGGTAGCGATTAATTCAGTGTCCGGTACTGGAACCGGGACTATGAGGTACACGGTTTCTCCCAACAGCGGCACAGCCCGTTCAGCCAGCCTGACTGTTGCCGGGAATGTGTTCACGGTGACAGAAGCTGGACCCACTTCGTACATCGTCACCGCCTCTGCTGGATCGGGAGGGTCTATTTCCCCTTCGGGGCAGGTTTCCATCCCACAGGGGGCCAATCAAACCTTTACCATTACTCCCAACACCGGTTACCGAATTGCGGGGGTGACCGTTGATGGAGTTTCGCGAGGGGCGATTACTTCCTATTCGTTTTCTTCGGTGACCGCCAACCACACTATAGCAGCCTCTTTTACGCCCATATCTTCTCCCCCGGCGGTTATCAAGTCACCGGTGGTCTCTACCGGCTTGGCCACATCTGTAACCTTGAGTTCCGTAACCTTAAATGGAACGGTTAATCCCAACGGCTTGTCAACGACTTACATTTTTCAGTGGGGACGGACCACTTCATACGGAAATACCACGGCTGTTCAATCCGCCGGGAGTGGCACTATTAATACAGCCGTTACTGCAAATTTAACTGGTTTGACGGCCGATAGAACTTATCACTACCGCCTTGTGGCCACCAACAGTGCTGGGACCAGCTATGGAACTGATGGAACTTTTACCACCCGAATTACCAGTGATGTTGATTTCAACAATGACGGGAAGACAGATATCCTTTGGAGACACAAGCAGAACGGACAAATATCCGTCTGGTATCTGAATGGGATTACAACTACAGGATCGGCAGTCGTTGCCGACTTCCCCAACCTTGATTGGGAGATAGTTGGCACGGGGGATTTCAATGGGGACGGGAAAACAGACATTCTCTGGAGGAACAAAGTCAGTGGTGACGTCAGAGTCTGGTTAATGAGCGGGACGACTTTAGTTAATGAGGTATTGATTTACCAGGGTGCTTCCCTGGAGTGGGAGATTACAGGTACGGGGGATTTCAGCGGTGATGGGAAGAAGGATATCCTCTGGAGGCACAAGGTCAGTGGTGATCTTGGAGTCTGGACTATGGATGGGACGACCTTTATAAGGGGAGGAGTATTTTATCAGGGTGTTCCCCTGGTTTGGGGGATTGCAGGAACAGGGGATTTCAATAATGATGGTAAGACGGACATCCTCTGGAGGCACACAGTCAGTGGTGACGTCAGAGTCTGGTTAATGAGCGGGACGACTTTAGTTAATGAGGTATTGATTTACCAGGGTGCTTCCCTGGAGTGGGAGATTACAGGCACGGGGGATTTCAGCGGTGATGGTAAGACGGATATTCTCTGGAGGCACAAGGTCAGTGGTGATGTTGGACTCTGGACTATGAACGGGACGACTTTTATTAGTGGGACAGAAATTTTTCAGGGGGTTCCTCTTGAATGGATGATCGTCGCCCCCTAATAAATCATATGTTAAACTGAAATTTATGAGCTCCTCAAAGGGTTTGATTTGAAAAATGAAAATCTTAAGAACTTTAATTGACCCTTCGGATTTGCGGGTATTTCATCCCTCAACCCTATCGTAAAATAACTTATTCAATCTTATTTTACTGTCTCCGTATTAAAAATTATCTTTGACCTTATAAAGGAAGTTTTGAACTGGTCATAGATATGGGGATGGGATGCCTTAAAACGGGTGGAATATGCAAAAAGAACAAAGTTCGACAAGTATTAACAAATTTTGTGCCTGATTGTTTTATTTTGTAAATAAAAAATTAATGATTTCAACTTATTCCATAATAATATAATGTGGCACAATACTCGCTAAATAGTAAGGTCAATATCTGTCTGAAAAAGGCAAACCATTCGAAAGAATGGGACGCAAAGTCGCTGGCCTAAGTCTTAAAGGAATTTGAGATACGGCGGCAGGACCGCCAGGCACAACATCCTTGTGCTCTGGTTTCTGGATAATAATTTTATCACTTGTATGGGGATGTTGTCATGAAATTATCTTCCAATCATCTGTCAGTTCCATCCAGGGACAAAAAATTTTATCTTTTTTTCAATCTTTTTGCCTTCTTCTTCTTTGCTATTCTTCTTATTTCCCCCTACCAGAAAGGTCATTGTGCCCAGATCACGCTTACCTGGGACCCCAACAGTGAACCGGACCTGGCCGGTTATGAGATTTATTACGGGACCTCTTCTGGAAATTATCAGTGGAACATCGATGTCGGGAATGTCTCGAGTTACACCTTAACCGGACTCAACACGGGGATTACTTATTATGCTGCAGCAACCGCTTATAATACTACCGGTATGGAGAGCGGATATTCCAACGAGGTAATTTTCTATATCGGTTCCTGCAGCTACACCATATCTCCTTCAAGTGCCTCCTTTCCCATCTCCGGTGGATCAGGCAGTGTGACCGTCACAACCCAGGCCGGATGCAATTGGAGCACCTCATCCAGTATCCCCTGGTTAACAGTAACCTCGGGTTCCGGAATGGGTAGTGGAACGATGACCTATACAGTTTCTCCCAATACCGGCGCAACCCGCACAGCCGTCCTGACTATCGCCGGGAATGTATTTACGGTAACAGAAGCCGGACTTTCTATCTACACTATTACCGCATCCGCTGGTGTCGGTGGGTCAATCTCTCCTGCAGGACTGGTTTCCCTTCTGACAGGGGCCGGACAGACTTTTACCATCACTCCCAATACCGGTTACCAGATTGCCAATGTGACGGTAGACGGGGTTTTCCAAGGCGCGATTGCTTCCTATACCTTTTCCTCTGTTAACGCCAACCACAGTATAACGGCAACCTTCTCGGCAGTTATCAATACGCCGCTGGTCACCACAGGCTCAGCCACATCGGTGACGTTAAATTCCGCCACTTTGAACGGGATGATTAACCCCAATGGCTCGTCAACGACTTATGTTTTTGAATGGGGAACGACCGCTGCCTATGGGAATACCACCGCCGTTCAAACAGCCGGAAGCGGCACCAGCAATGTTGCCGCCACAGCGAATTTAACTAATTTGACTGCCAATACCCTCTATCATTACCGGCTGGTTGCCACTAACGGTGCTGGAACCAGCAATGGGGCGGAGGGGACTTTTATTGCCCAATCTGCGAATAAAGTTGATTTCAATAATGACTGGGTAACGGATATCCTGTGGAGGAACAAGGTCAGTGGGGATGTCGTCACCTGGACCATGAACGGGACGACTCTAATTAATCAGATAACGGTTTCCCAAGGAGTTCCTCTGGTGTGGGAGATTGCCGGGACAGGGGATTTCAACAATGATGGTCAGACGGACATCCTCTGGAGGAACACAACCAGTGGTGACGTCAGAGTCTGGTTAATGAATGGGACGACTATAAGTAATGATGTACTGGTTTACATTGGTGCGCCTCTGGTGTGGGAGATTGTAGGCACAGGTGATTTCACCAATGACGGTAGGACGGACATCCTTTGGAGACACAAGATCAGTGGTGATCTTGGAGTCTGGACTATGAACGGGACGACTTTTATAAGGGGAGGAATATTTTATAGGGGTGCGCCCCAGGTCTGGGAGATTGCCGGGTCTAGAGATTTCAACGAAGATGGTAAGCCGGACATCCTCTGGAGGAATACGGTTAGTGGTGACGTCAGAGTCTGGTTAATGAACGGGACGACCTTAATTAATGAGCTTTTGGTTTACCAGGGTGCGCCTCTGGTGTGGGAGATTGCAGGGACAGGGGATTTCACCGGTGACGGTAAGACGGACATCCTTTGGAGACACAAGACCAATGGTGCTGTCGGACTCTGGACTATGAATGGAACAACTTTTGTTAGAGGGGGGGTGTTTTATCAAGAGGTTCCGCTCGAATGGTTGATCGTAGCCCCCTAATAAATTACTCGTGAATATCAGATATTGATAAACTTCTTAAAAGTTAGCGAAGCTCCTTCTGATACTCGGTTGCTTTGGATGCGGGCTAAACCGTCATGACACGCTTTTTGTTTGGCGTGAGACCATAAAGCCTGAAAATAAGCTCGTTGGACTTTGGACCCTATTTTAGTAGTAAATTCCGATAAATTAATATTTTATTAGCTGATTTCAAAGTGTTGTAGTTATTTTGGTGAAAGTCAAAATTTAAATTTATCGGTTTAGGGTTTAAAAGTCAATTTTTTAGGTGGGCAACGAGGCAGCGCTTTTTCAAAAAAGATTTTTAAGCGTTGGTCCCGGTGCCATATCCTCCAAATTTTATCAGGATTTTATTCCTCCTGTTGTCCTTGGAGCCCTGGCCGGCTCTCGATTTCCCCCGAACCTTCAATTCTTCCCTGAAGAGTTTCCCCTCCTTCATATCCTCCCTGCGGATGAATAATTGAATCCTGACTTTCTATCCCCGTGAGGGCTAACTAACAAAAATTTCATAGAAATTCTATTGACTTTCCATTCAAAATACATTAGATCTTGATCAATCAGTAAAAAAATCGCAAATAGCCAAATTTAATCATTCCCCTGGAAAGGGGTATCCGGTGTTTTTAATCGGTTGAGGATAGTTCTGGATTCCCCACCTCTATAGGAATGACAGCTTTTCGCAAATTCATTTTTAGTTTAGAAACAGAACATGTTTCAGGGAAAATAAAAAATTGATTTCAAAGGCCGGGGCGGCAAGACCAACCCATCTTCCCAAACGTATTTTAATCACCGGAGGGGCCGGATTTATAGGCTGCCATCTGGCAGAATCCTTACTGAGCCAGGGACATCAGGTAACGGTCATCGACAATCTTTCCACTGGCAGCTTTGAAAACATCCGGCCTTTAATCAAGCAGTGGTCCCAGGAAACCCAACCCCCTTTATTTCGCTTTGCTATCGATACCATTACCAACGAAGGCGTCCTCGACCGACTGGTCAGTGAGTGTGACCTGATTTTTCATCTGGCAGCGGCAGTGGGGGTCAAATTGATCGTCGAGAATCCGGTGCACACCATCGAAACCAATGTGATGGGTACGGAAGCCGTCCTGAAAGCCGCCCATCGATACCGGGTTAAGGTGTTGATTGCCTCCACTTCCGAAGTATACGGCAAAGGGAATCATATCCCATTTCGGGAGGATGACGATGTGGTTCTGGGGCCGACCTCCCGAACCCGATGGGCTTATGCCGCCTCGAAAATGGTGGACGAATTTCTGGCACTGGCCTATTCTCGGGAAAAAGATCTGCCGGTGATTATCGCCCGATTGTTTAATACCGTGGGGCCGAGGCAAACCGGGCAGTATGGGATGGTGGTTCCACGCTTTGTCCAACAGGCGATTCAAGGCTCTCCTGTGAGTATTTATGGAGACGGAAATCAGTCCCGTTGTTTTCTCCATGTCCAGGATGCAGTCAAGGCACTAATTTTATTGACTAAATGTCCGGAAGCCGTAGGACAGGTTTTCAATGTTGGCTCCACCGAAAAGGTAACCATATTGGAATTGGCCCAGATGGTTTTAGCCCTGTCGCGAAAGCACAAAAAAAATCGGAACGGGACAAAGGCCGAGCCAATCAGTTTTATTCCCTATGAAGAAGCCTATGCCGAGGGGTTTGAAGACATGAGGCAACGGGTACCGGACATTTCAAAAATACACCGCGCTGTGGGTTGGAAACCCGTTCATTCCTTAAAAAGAATTTTGATCGACGTTATCAACCATTTCACGTCCTGACTTCCTAAGTCCCGTGTCTGGAACTCCATTGTTACCGTCTTTTCTTATCGGCCTACTCGTCTTTGCCGGGTCCTTGATCGGGACCGGGCTCATGTGCCTTTTGGGAAGGCGTTTCGGCTGGCTGGCTCATCCCCTGCGAAGATCGTTGGCATAAAAAACCCACCTGCCTCCACGGAGGCGTCGGTTTTTTCCCGCCTTTTTTTTTCGGTTCTCTGTGGTTGATTTTATTAAGAATAAGCAATTCGCTCCCCGTCAAAGTTACCTGGTTCCCTTTTCCCGCGGAGATTTCTCTGGCCCTTTCCCTTTTATTGGGGGCCCTGTTCATGTTTGTAACCGGCCTCTGGGACGATCTGAAATCCCTCCGCCCGGCCACCAAACTCTTGTGCCAATTAGTGGCGGTAAGTTTTTTTGTTTATCTGGGGGGAGTTTTTCCCTTGACCAGGATACCCGTTCTGGATTTCCTTTTGACCTATCTCTGGTTTATCGTGATTATCAATGCCGTGAACATGTTGGACAACATGGATGGTCTGTCAGCCGGGGTGGTGGGGATTTCCGCCTCCATTATTGTTTTTCTGTCCTGGCAAATCGGCAATACCCCGGGAAAAGAGGTCCTGGCCATCCCCATGGGTCTCATGTTGATCGGTTCATTACTGGGATTTTTGTTTTTTAATCGGCCTCCGGCAAAGATTTTTATGGGGGATTCGGGAAGTCTTTTTATCGGTTTTGTATTGGCCGGTCTGGCGATTCCTGGGTCCTTAAACGGATTTTCCGGGTTCCGTTTCAGAGGAGGTATCCTGGGATCGGTCATGGTCCTCCTGATTCCTGTAACCGTCTTGGCTATCCCTATCTTTGATACCACCCTGGTCACTATTACCCGTCTTTGGCGGGCGCAAAAACCTTCTGAAGGAGGTCGTGACCACATCTCCCATCGCCTGGTGGGCCTTGGACTTTCCGAACCCAGGGCCATTATTATCCTTTATGCCCTGGCTGCCTTCGGGGGATTCATTGCCATACTGCTGGTCAAGTTTCCTGATCAAACGATTCCCCTGTTCGGTCTTTTTGTCTTGGTTCTCATCCTGTCCGGTGTTTATTTAGGGCATGTTAAAATAAAAAAAATGGACGCGGATCTCATTTCTCCCACCTGGACCCCCCTGATCTCCAATCTGTTGTACAAACGACATGCAGCTGAAATCATCCTGGATACTTTTTTGAGCATTCTATGTTTTTATGCCGCCCATCTTCTTCGATTTGAAGGCAAACTTTACCAGGATATTGAAACAGCCATGATTCAAGCCTTGCCCATCGTCGTTTCCTGTTCACTTTTGGCCTTATTTGTGGCTGGTATTTACCGGGGGCAATGGCGTCTTTTTTCTGTACCCGACCTTCCTGCTTACGCCTTAGGAGTCATCGGTGGGACCGCGCTGGGTCTGGCCGTGATCACCCTGTTTACCCGTTTTTCAATGGCTTTTTCCCGAAGCGCCTATATTATTTACGGCCTGCTTTTTTTCTTGGCTCTGGTAGGATCCCGCTTGAGTTTTCGACTCTTTGATGTCTTTTCTCAAAAACAGAGTTTGACGGTAAAAAACCATTCTCGAAAAGCGGTTTTGATTTATGGAGCGGGAAAAGGGGGAAAACTCCTTTTTGATGAAATCGTTTCCAATCCCAAGATGGCCGACTATATGGTTTTAGGGTTCATCGACGATGACCCGAACCTAACCGGGCGAAACTTATGCGGTATGCCTATAAAAAACAAAGATCAATGGATTAAGGAAATAGAAACCTATTTGCCGGAAATCTGGATTTCGTCCCGTTCCATCCCCGATGAGCGGGCCTGGATTTTGGCCCGCCAATGGGATCAGGAAGTTTTGATTAAACGACTTCGTGTCAGAATGGAGCCCCTGACTTCAAAGGGCACTCCAAGTTTATTCTATGAAGACCCATGAGAACAGTTTAAACCCGAAGGTCTTTTTTTAGAGTTTTAGAAAAAATAAACGATTCTATTCATTCCTCTTTCAATCTCTTCTTTTTTCCCTATCAAAAAGGCTTGACAACCATCAATATTTCATTAAAATGTTCAAAAATTGAACATATTTTCAGACATCAAACTCGAGGCCAATAGCAGTCTTTTCCCGCTCGGTAAGGATTAAGCGGAATCAGAGGGGCGGGAGCCTGTCCTAAATTGACCTCTTCAAAAATTAAACCTTTTTTGCCTTCCCCAAAAACCTCCAAAATATTCTTCCCTTCCAGGGTTTGGACTTTCTGGTCCTTAGCAACTCTGGCCGTTATTCTGATTCTCCCCTCCAGAGTTGACGCCTGGTTCAATGGATTACCCTGGGCCGGAGCGCTGGAGACCATTACCCTGGCCCTGGTTATCCCGTTTCTCCTTTTGACGGGAAGAAAATTATTGTCTCGCTCTTTCACGGCCCTGGTCCTGAGTTTGATTCTTGTTTTGAAAATCATTTTGACTATGACGGCGCCGCAGGCCGGCTGGGGGATCAGGGTTTATGCTTCTCCTGAGGCTTTGGAAAAAAATCTTTGGGAGAGAACTTATACTTCTATTTGGAAGCCAGGTTTTTCCGACGTATTAGAAGGGCCTCTAGAAACTAAACGGGATTTCCCAATTGAATGGATGAATCGCTATAACCAAACCCGACGGGACAACACCTGGCTGGCATTGGAGACCTCCGGTTTTGTCCAATTACCCCGGAAGGCCAGGTTTTTAGTGGTTACCCGGGGGGCAACAAACGGGTATTGGGAAGTCAGCAATGAATCCGGTGTGGTCAATAAACTTCCGCTGGTTAGAACCATGGAGGAGGCCGCCTCGGTAGATATTCAAACATTACCGCAAGGTCTTCTAAAGGTTTCCGGCCATCTTTTATACCAATCAGGGGAATGGTCCCTGCTCCCTTTCATTATTTGGCCGGATGGGAGACTGGAACCGGCCTGTAATCAGGATCTTTTATGGTTGAGTAAAAAAGGTCTATTGACCTCAGCCCTGGAGGCCAAAATCTTCTGGGCCCTCGCCAGAGCAGTCGACTGGGGTTTAGTGCTGTTTTTTATATCCTGGGGGGCTTGGGCTATCCGCCGCTATTGGCAGGGGAAAGGGTCTTCTTTTTTCCTGGGCTTGGGTGCCTTGGGAATTCCCTTACCCTGGTTGATTCAGAAATTAAGTTACCCCATGATCAATGATCCTACCTGGCGGATCTATCTGGCCCTCAGTGTTTCTCTGCTCGGATTTGGTCTTATTGCCTGGTCTTTTTTCCGGTTTGAATTCCGGGAACCAAAACGCCGGGAATTAGGAATCCTATACCTCCTGATCATCGGGCCGGGGATCCTGACCTTTTTTATGATTCAGTGGTGGCCTGAAATCGGACGAATGACTTTTTTTTCGCTCGGAGACGATTGGACGACCTATCAAAACATGGCCAGAGAAATCGTGGTCGGTCGGGATCCGTGGCACAGGCAAAATTCGGTTTTGGCCTATCAGCCCCTGTATCGTTATGTAGTGGGTCTCCTCCATCTTTTCTTTGGTCAATCCCCTGTGGCTCAATACCTGCTGGATGTCTGGGCTGTTTTAGGTGCTTCGGTAATCATCATCACTTTAAGCCTGCGGATGGGACTGAATCCGCCTTTTGCCCTTATCGCTTCCTGGTTGTATCTAATGCCTGCTCTGGGGGGGGCCTTCAGGCACCATATCGGACGCGGGCTTCAAGAACATACGGCCATGCTTTTGGTCATGCTCACGGCCTGGGTCGTATCCCGAAACCGGGTCGAATCTCTGGGAGGGGCTATCATGGCCGGCTTCCTGGCCATGATCGCTTTCTGGCTGCGGATGGATCATCTCGGGGTGCTGGCCGGAGTGGGGTTGCTGGTCATTACCCATCCTCCTGGTTCCTTTTCCGAAGCCTGGAAAGGTTGGTTCCTTAAAATATCTTCACATCCCAGGTGGATAGCGGTATTTCTTGGCTTATTAGCGGTCGCCTTTTTTTCCGTCCCCCTGCGTAATTGGGCTTTAGGAGGTCAATGGGTTTTTACCGACAGGACTAATCTGAATATCCTCTGGTGCAATTCCTGGGCCTGTGCCTTCGGGAATTTTAAAAAATTATTATTGGCCTATGATCCCCATTTACCATTTACTTCCAGGATCCTTTCCGGAATGTCGG
>JACQYK010000059.1 GCA_016208255.1 Deltaproteobacteria bacterium
CTGGATGTCCCGAAGGACCAGGACTTCTCTCTGTTCATCGTCAAGGGAACCGATGCATTCCTGTATCGTTGCCTCCAATTCTCGTTTTTCAATTCGCTCGACCACCGATACCTCCTGGGCGCAAGGCCCGTTCCAAATATTCCCGTTTTCAAATTGAAAGCGATCATCAGGCAGCGGGCCTTCGCGACGGGAGCGGGAGACTTTTTGCTTTAAATGGCTTTTCGAATGATTGAGGACAATACGGCACAGCCAGGTAGAAAACAGGGATTTTTCCTGGAATTTTCCGATCGCCCGAAAGGCCGACAAGAAGGCCTCCTGCACCACATCGCAGGCCTCATCATAATCTCCGATCATCCTGAAGGCGATATTGAGCATCTTCTTCTGATGCCTCCGGACCAGATGGGAGAAGGCCTCGGTATCGCCTTTTCGGCAGCGGGCGACAAAACCGGCGTCATCGTCTCTGATGATCGGGTTAGATGTATTTACCGGGTCCGTTATCTCCGGCAAGGGGCTTTCTCCTCTTTCAAAGGTCTCTAACCAATGAGCTTCCGCTTCTTCGATTACCTTCTCCAACTCACCGGAGGCGGAGGGGCGTAACCCTCATGGTCCCAAAAGCGGTTCGATGGACGGCGAGGCGGTTGGCCGCATTCAAGGACTCCCAACTTGCAAAGGGTTGAGCGCCATTCATATTTGACATAAATGGTCTCCGAGGCCTGCTTTTCCGGTTCAAAGGCCACGATGCGGGAGGGGGAATACTCATCCCGGCCAAAGCCGGTGCCGGCACTTTCCAGGGCTTTTTCCGCCCGACCAATCCCTTTTTCTTTATTGTCCTTTAGAGCGGGCGACTTCGGAGGAAGCACCTGCCTCTTATCCGCCCTACCGCTTCCTTGGCCCTCTTTGGCCTCTGGCCGGAAGGGAGACAACTGGGAGTGAGGACCCGGCGGATCGAAACGCCTGACTTCGGGATAAACAGCCAAAACGATGACCCCCATGGCGCTTTCATCTCCGAAGGCCGAGGCATAAGAGTCGGGAACCTCGGTAAAATAGAACCGGTTGATCCGGTTCTGGGCCGTTCGCCACCCGGCATAAGAACCCCAACCATAAGCCTCCAGAATGTACATTCGTTCGCTGTTTTTCAGCCACGATTTCCCACCGCTGATGATATTGCGTCCGTCAACCGCGATCACCACTCCGATCCTTCGGTTGAGAAGATTCCTGATCTCGATACGATAGTGGTCCCCTTTGACCGCCTCGGCGTAAACCTTGTGGACCCGATGTCCCGTCGTTAGCGGATAGATCGGCAAGGTCCGCCCCTCGTCGGTTACAATCCGCACTTCAACCGCATCCCCGCCATAACCGGCCCAAGCCGGCCAGACGCAAAACGACAAAAGCAAAAACAGCACGGAGCAAATTTTCATGGTCTTTTCCTCCTTTGATAGGTCTTTATCCGATTAGACTATGAGAGGAAGGAAAAAGTTTCAAAAAAAGTTAAAAAATAGTCGGATAGCAGGAGGAAAATTTTTCAATATTCGTCCGAATGAGATTTTCGGCCTGTTCAATTTCATCGGCCTGGCTAAAGCAGGAAGAAAGGCTTAAAAATATGGGATCAAAAGGGGATCTTACCTGGTCGAATATTTCATAATCGATACGGCTGATCATATATTGGGAACCGTCAAAATAATATTTCCCCAGCCGGTTGATATCCGGCGAACGAAAAGGCCAGGAAATTTTCCAATTGAAATATTCCCGGGCAATATCTTTTAGAGCCTGATTATTAAAAACCCCCGGCTTAAGCTCCTCCCCGATCTTGTCCGACAGCAACCTGAAGTAGGTTGTGACCAGGTCGATATCGGTCAGGCAAAGGCCGTAAAGATACCAGTCGTCGATTATTTTTATCAGGATTTTTAACTGATGCTTTGGAATGTATTGATGGCTGGGGCAAAGATATCCGGCGCAAAGTTCCTGCCCGTAAAAAGATCCAACCCGTCTGTCGATCCCTGAATTCTGGGCTGGGTGCAAGAGGCAACCCACCCGCCTTTCCTGCTCGTCCAGAAATCCCAGATATTCACAGCAGTAAATGACCTCGTATCTTTTCCTAAGGTCTTCAACGGCCGAAATTTCTTTAGCATAACGCTCCAGACCGTCGCCGGTTTTCGTCATTTCACCAAAGCGCCGGGTTCTGGCGCGCAACCTCCGGGTCAGCGACTCGCGCGAACTGTCCGCGTAATTATAAAGGCCGCAGCAGGCCGCGCAGGATTTGCCCGCACCCGGTTGACAAAGAACGGGAAGACGGGGTTCGTCGGCGACTTTTCTACTTTGCTCCAAATCCATATTAAGCCCTGATGTCCTTGGAGAGGCAACACGATACAGTCGGCTTCCCCGATCTGCCAGAAGAGGTCTTCCGGAGAGACTGGGGCATGAAAATAAGCCGGATCAACAAGTCACCGAAACCTATTTTCGAACTAAGCAATCATGCCCCTGCGGGGCGCCACGAAACATGAAAATGTTGAGACCGGTAAGTTAGTCGTCATTCCGGTCGGTCGGCTTTGCCGACCTTGAATAAGAGACTTCCAAAGGAAGTCGAACGAAAGCGGGAATCCAGGCTATTCCCAAAGTCCCTGGATGCCGGCCGACTCCCAAAGGGAGTCTTTGCTTAAAGTTCGGCGAAACCGAACGACTCGAGTCCGGCATGACGGAGAACAAACAAACCTGGAGTTTAATCCAGGGTTATTTTCGCACTAAACAAAAGTTCGGACTGCGAATTGGAATAAAAACCGCGCCACCTGTCTCCTGGCCTCTAAAAACCGGGTCTCCCGGAAGCCATGGCGCCAGGTCAGTCCGGAAAGGTCGTCAGAGACGATCAATAAGGCCGCCGCTTCGATCCCGCGAAAGGCGCTAACGGTAAAAAAAGCCGAGATCTCCATGTCTACCCCCAGCACACCCTGGGCTTGAAAAGTCTTGACTTTGTCTAAAGTCTCTCGATAGGGGGCATCGGTGGTCCAGACCGGTCCTTGTTTAAAAGACAGGCCTTCTGCTTTCAGGGCCTTTTGTATATCCCGAAGCAGAGGGAAAGAAGGTCCGGAACAGATTTCATCGGAGTAATGACGGGAGGTCCCTTCTTCGCTGATGGCCTTGTCCGGCAGGATTAGATCCCCGGGAGACAAGGATGGATTCAGACCCCCGGTCCAGCCCAGAAAAATAACACGACGGGCTCCCAGGGCAATCAGCTTTTCCAAAATCATGATCGCCTGGGGGGCTCCGACCGCCGGGCCTCCCAAGCCTATGGCTCTTCTGGAATCGAAGAGTTGAAAAACTCGCAAGGCGTTATTTTTAAAAAAAAGCGAACCGGTTTCCCCAAAAAAACGGGACATCCGTTGCAAATCCCCGGGGATGGGAATCAGCAGGGCCAGGGGATTAATACCCGGTTCGGATCGGGATTTTTTCGGGTTGATCAAGCAGGGAGAAAGATCCGGCATGATCAGGCCCGCTGTTTTCTGGCCCGGCTTAACATTTCCCTGGCCACGGAAAGGGTTTTTGCGGAAGAGGAAGCCCCTCCAAGCATACGGGCCATTTCTTCAACCTGTTCTTCCTCATGAAGCAAAAGGATCTTGGTCTGGGTCCGCTGAGCCCTGGTTTCTTTGGATACCCGGAAATGGGTCTCGGCAAAAGCGGCAATCTGCGGTAAATGGGTAATACAAATGACCTGGTGGTTCCGGGAGAGTTGAGCTAATTTTCGGCCCACGGCCTCCCCCAGGCTTCCTCCGATCCCGGAGTCCACTTCATCGAAAATCAGACTTTCCAGAGAATCCTGGTGAGACAACAATCCCTTGAGGACCAGTAAAATCCGGGAAAGTTCTCCCCCCGAGGCAATCCGGGCCAGGGGTCGAAGACCTTCTCCCAAATTGGGGGCCATGTAAAATTCCCCTTTTTCTATACCGGTCCGGCTTAATAAGGTCTCCTCATACCGGTAGTTTCCTTCGGTCTCTTCCTCGCTGGCTATGGAAGAAAAAACTATTTGAAACCGGCACTCCCCCATACCTAAACCTTTTAATTCCGATTCAACTTGGGCGCTCAATTCCAAAGCCGCTTTTTTTCTCTTCCGGGAAAGGCCCAGCGAGGCTTCATAGAGAAGTTTGCGTCCGGTTTGAATTTCCTTTTCCAACTCTTTCTGTCTGAAACCAAGGTCTTCACCCTCTTTTAAATTTTTTTCAATTTGTGCCCGATAGCTCAAAACCTCTTCGACCGTCGGACCGTATTTAGCGGTCAGCCGCTGGATTCGGTCGAGACGTTCTTCCACCTCTTCCAAGATTTGAGGATCAAAAATCAGGCGGGAGAGATATTCCTGCAACCCGGAGATTATTTCGGACAACTGCATTTGAAGGGTTTCCAGGTCTTGGAACAGGGATTGAAGACTGGTGTCCATGACGGCAGCCGATCGAACCAGATCCTTGGATATCGAAAGGTTGGTCAGACAGGAATGTTCCTCTTCGGACAGGACCAGGCCGGCCTGATGAATTTTCTCCCAAATTTTTTCCGCTTGTTGAAGGACCTTTCTTCGCTGTTGCAGGGCCTGATCCTCTCCGGAACGGAGGTCGGCCTGTTGAATTTCCTGGACCTGAAAAAGCCACAATTCTTCCTGATTCTTCCGCATCTGCTCTTGATGTTTAAGTTCTTGCCAGGCCCTGATTTGATTTTCCAAAAAATCAAATCGGGTCTGGACTTCTTCCCGCAAATCCAGCAAACCGGCAAAGCGATCCAGGAGAAAAAGGTGATGGATTGGATTTAAAAGAGATTGATATTCATGCTGATTGGAGATGCCGATCAGCGATCGAGTCACCCGGCCCAGAGTGGATTGGTTGGTCAAGCTTCCGTTAATCCAGGCCCGGCTTTTACCGCCGGTCTGGATCGTCCGTTTGACCAGGATTTGTTCCTCGGAGGGCAAGCCCAGGGAGCCCAGGAGATCCTGCAGGGGATGATCGAAGGGGAGGGAAAAAAGGGCTTCAACCCGGGCTTCTTCCGCTCCTTGGCGAATCGTGTCCGCGGAGGGTTTTTCCCCCAGGAGGAGGTTGACCGCCTTGATAATGATCGATTTACCGGCCCCGGTTTCCCCGGAAAGGATATTCAGCCCTTTGGAAAAGGAAAGAGTCAACTGATCAATAAGGGCCAGATTAGTGATTTGTAATTGATCAAGCACGGACGCTTTCCATCTTTCTTATTAATCAATTGGGAATCCTGACATCCGAATCCATTCGAAAAACCGACTATCCACTGGACAATATATAATAATTCTGATTTTTGAAATCAGATACAATATAAACCTGTTTTGAAGATCCGAGATATTGAAATTTTAGAAAGAATGACACAAAAAAGGCCCTCTATTTTTCATAGATCATTAGAGGGCCTAACAATTTCTGGTTGTGTGATTAAACTTGAAGCTTCATTACATTGGTTGCCTGAGGACCCTTTTCCCCATCCTTGATCTCGAACTCCACATCCTGGCCTTGCTTAAGGGTCTTAAACCCGTCCATCTGGATAGCCGAATAGTGAACAAAGACATCTAATCCCCCATCCTGTTCAATAAACCCAAAGCCTTTGGCATCATTAAACCACTTCACTTTCCCTTTACTCATTTTCATGCCCCTCCTTCTAAAGATAAATCTTTACGGATCGAAGATCCGAAATCAGGCAGAATAAAAAAAGGGTAAAAAAGTCAGTCGCCTTTTTACCCTTATTTATTTTAATGAATTCATGGGGGATACCAAATCATCTTTGATGAAGAAAATTAGCATATTGATTTTAGTTTTGTCAAGAAATTTTATTACTTTTTCCCAGTCCTTCCTCCCCTTAAATTTGGGACCAGCCGTTCAGGGTGAAGGAGTATAGACTCGGCGATGGCGATAAAAAAGTATTGGAGATTTGGGAAACCCGCTCAAATTGCATTCCCCCCGATTGAAAAATAGGACCCTGACAAACAATGGTCCCCATTAACCTCCCGGTCCCTGTTTTCTTAACGGTCCTGTTCGACCAGGACACTCCGGCAATTTGCGAGAAGTCATTTAAAATAATATCTTGGCCGGCGATAAAAGCCACATCCAGCCTGTGATCATCGGCCAGACGGGTGGAACCATTGATAGTGATCGATCCGGTGGCCACAATAGTGACCCCGCAAAGATGGTTGGCTTGAAGGGTCAGATCGCCATCAACAAAAAGCAAACTGTTTTTCTGATCACCGCTCAGGGATAAATTCTGATTTCCCCTGAAGAGCTGGTTGCCTGCCTGCTGCGCTATAGACCGATACTCCTGGAACCGCGTTTCGGAAATGACCGGCACTTCCAGAGAAGAGACAAAATCCGAACGCGTCGGGTCCAGGGATTGGGTGACGGAATATTGATTCTGTTTGAGCTGGTCTATGACCGAGGAAGGGTCTAGGCTATATCCCTGGTTGGCATGCAGATTTGTTCTGATTTCCAAGGAGCCGCTCAGATGGAGTTGACCGGCCGTGACGATTCCCTTTTGAAAAATGGGGGGGACATCCAACGGCCCCCCGGATCGAACACAATAAATAGTCGCCCGGATCCTGCTCAGACAATTTTGACCGGAGTCCCTCCCGGCCATAATCACTTCGGCATAAGTCGGGAGTTCCTGGGGATCATAGCGCAATTCAAGAAGCCAGAATGGGGTCCCCGGATGGGTGGAATGGTTTTGTTCATCTGAAGGAAAGTTCATTTCCGGTCCTGTTTTTTTCTGTAAAAAATAATCGGGGTTCTGACGGTAAGCGGCCAATAGAAGATGAATCCCCCCTTCGGCCGCGTATAAAGATTGCAGGTTTTGATTATAGTTGGTACTGATTTTCAATTCGGTAGTGGAGTTCAAAAAAGCATTGGTTCCCAAAAGGGTCAATACCAGTAATATCATCAGAACCCCAACTAAGGCTGTTCCTTTTTCTTGTCTTATCAGAGCCATCATCATTTTTTCCCCCATCAATTCCGTTTCATTACCCGGGTACTCATCGTCAAGGTGCTTCCATCCCCGGTCCGGGGAAGCCCTTTCGCCACTGAAACCTGAAGTCGATATAAATCATTTTTTATGAGAATCACTTTTAAATCGGTAACGTCTTCGACCAGGGGTTCAAAGCCGCAGGCGTTGGTCTTTCTTTTAAGAACGGGGACCCCGACCTCGTGATAATGGCCACCCGTATCATTTTGATCGTTAAAAACGGCATAACTGACCAGACTGATTTCGCCTACCTCCGTGCCTGGCGGATAGGCCTTTTTAAGCCCCTGGTTGCCGGGTTTAACCGGATCAGTATCGATAGTTAAACAGGGCCCCGAAATCTCTTTAACCAAGGCCGGTTCCGCTGGTTTACCGATATAAATCATATCGGAGAGATTGTATTGTTCATTGGTTTGCGAACCGTTTATGGCCAGTCGAATCAAGGTGTCCCCCACCAGGGTTGCCTGAGCCAGGACCGTGGGGTTTGATTCGCTGGAAAGGACGGTGAACAGGGAGAGGAGATCCGGCTGATTCCCCCCGGAGGTCACCGTAAGGACTCCCGTGGGGGTCACCGCTTGGGGAGCCTTGGGAACAAAAGAGTCGGGAACCCAAACCGATAGATCCGACAAAAAAGGATGGTCCCCAAAGGGGTATCCCGCACTCTTGAAATCCCGAGCGATTATTTCCAAAGCCATCCTAAGTCCCTGCTGTCCTCGCAGGACCCTGGTCTGCCTTTTGTTCGCTTCGGCCTGTGACAGAAAAATTTGGCAAAGCGTCCCCAGGATCAATCCTAGAAGGGTTAAGCCGACCAGAATTTCGGTCAGGGTGAACCCCCGGCAATGGTTTTCTTGTTTCATTTCACCCCTCCTGCACTTTCACTCTTCCCTGGGAGGAAAGAGTGATCTTTTTTTGACCGAAGGAATTTTTCAAGACTATGGTGGTTCCTACTACATTCCCTCGGGGTAAAAAAACCGGGTTGTTGCTGCTTTCCATTTCTACCCCCGGGTAGTAAAAAGGATTCCCTGGATCATCAAATTTCCGGAGTATTCCATCCCGAGTTCCCGGCCAGCGGGAAGGGCCGGTCAACGACTCTCGTTCTAAGAGATACTGTTTTCGTCCGCAATCGACCTGAATCCGATAAATACAATTTTGGCCGATGGCCCGCATTCGGGCCAGGTGAAAATCCGAAACCAGGCTGTTGACCGCCCCTTCCAAACGATATTTGGGAAGAACCCGATTAAAGGCATAACATCCGATTGAAAAAACAAGGCCTAACAGAGCCAGGGCCATCACCATTTCAATCAGAGAATAACCCCATCTATTTTTTAATTTGGACATTGCTTTGTTCCCTTCCTCCCCGGAAAGAAATTATCTTTCTTTTCATTGATCAAAATGATTAAAAAAGGAATTTGGATCCAATACTGCGGAGACCGGATTGGTGCCTTTACTTCAAGACCAGACCGGCCTGGTCCTTGGATGAAGTCATGGACATAAGGCGCGGCGGGCTGTCCTGGAGGGATCGAAGGTCGTCTGTGTGGGCCTGGTAAAAAATGATTATAAAAGGAGTTGGCTTTAAGAGAAGGGGAAAAAAAGAAGATTAACCGAGGTACCAGTTTATAAGGGCCTTTCCAAAGAATAGATGAATAACAGCCCCAGCAGAAAGAAAGACCCCGAAAGGAATAAGATACTTGATATCTTTTTTCCAAATAACAATAGGAAGTCCCACTAAAGAACCTAATAAAGAACCCATAAATATAGTAACTAAAACTCCCTCCCATCCGAGGAAGGCACCAATCATTCCCAATAACTTGATGTCCCCTCCGCCCATGCCCTCTGTTCCTCTTATCCATTCGTATCCGGCGGCTATAAGCCATAACGCTCCACCCCCAGCCAGCACACCGATCAGGGAGGACCATAAACCGGGAGAACCCGTCATCCAGGAAAAGATCAATCCAATCCCTGTTCCAGGTAAGGATATCCAATCGGGTATGATTCGATGGTATAAATCGATAAATGAAACAACCACCAAGGCGCTGACTAAAGTCAAGGCCTGAATAAAAGCCCAGGAAAGGCCGAACTTCCAGCCTATCAGCACCGTGGCCAGCCCGGTCACCGCTTCGACTAAAGGATATTGATAGGAAATTGGGGCCTGACAGTATCGACATGACCCTTTTAATAGCAAAAAGCTTACCAACGGCAAATTATCCAACAAGGAGAGGGGATGACGGCAATGGGGACAACGGGAACCGGGCCAGACAATAGACTCTTCCCTGGGCAAGCGGTAGATGCACACATTAAAAAAACTTCCGAGAACCAATCCCAGAATAAACAGGATTATATAAAAAAACCAAGAAGGGACCACCATTTGTGAATTCTCACCCTCCAGACCAATTTTTCTTTTATTCTGTATAAAAGGTCAGAGAACGTTTGACAAGGCTTTTTTCTTTAAGATATAATCCATCATCTCCGGCTCTCTATTAAAACGTCATGTCCCGTCAGGGACGTGACACCACGAGTCGGTCAGGCCGCTCGAGCCGCTCGATCCGCTCGGGCCGCTCGGCTCTGCCGAGCTTTTAATGAGGTCACCATCCGGTCGGCTTTGCCGACCTAATAGGGAGGCTTCCAAAAGGAAGCCGGGACATGAAAATAGAACTCGGTGGGAGATGGCTGTAAACCTGATTACCAGGAAAGAGTAACGGGATTACCGGTTCTAATTTGGATTCCTAACCCGTTCGGATCAGTCCCTCCCCTTTTTCCGACTATCAGGAATAGAATCGGTCCCCTTAAAATCGATGGAATAAAGAAAGGCCCCTTAAGGAACTAGGATGATTTTCCGCATTAATCCTTCCAATCCTCAGAAACGGCTGATTGATAAGGCCGTAGACCTATTAAAAGAAGGAGGAGTCATAGCCTATCCGACCGATACGATCTATGGCTTCGGCTGTGACATGTATAATAAAAAAGCCATTCAGCGTATCTATCAGATTAAAAAAAGAGACCCTCAAAAGCCCTTCAGTTTTATCTGCTCAGATTTAAAGAATATCAGTTTATATGCCCAGGTCACCAACTCAGCCTACAAGATCATGAAAAGATGCTTGCCGGGTCCCTACACTTTTATCCTCCCCGGTACCAAACTGGTCCCCAAAATTATGACCACCAAGAGAAAAACCGTGGGTATTCGAGTGCCGGACAATAACATCTGTCTCGCCCTGGTAAGAACCCTGGGCCATCCGATCATCAGCACCAGCGTCGGTTTATCCGGCCGGGAGGCCTTGTCCGATCCTTCTCTGATCGAAGAAACCTTTGGATCACAGATTGACCTGACCATTGACGGGGGAATATTGGCTAATCAACCTTCCACCATCATTTCACTTCTTAATGAAGAGGTTGTGGTCATCAGAGAGGGATTGGGAGAGTTTAGTCAATTTTTATAAAGAATAGGCGGGAGTAATAAAAGCTGAGCTGAAGATTTTGGAAGCTCAAGGGATTGCTTGATCTCCCCCATCCAGGCACTGAAAATAAGTTCCCAAATCGATAAACGCTTCTTTTCCGGATAAATCAATTTAACCTCGCCTGAAAGACCGACCATTCTTTTAGTCAGTTCCACTGCGTCCTCAAAGCTCCCCAATTCATCAACTAGACCCAGATCCCTGGCTTGTTCCCCGGTAAAAATCCGTCCATCGGCAATCTTCTCCACCTGTTCTCGACTTAATCGGCGTCCCTTGATCACGACCTCGACAAATTGTTGGTGAACGTTTTTGATCACGGCTTCCAATAGTTGACGCTCTTCCGGTTTCATGGCCCTGACCGGCGACCCGATGTCTTTAAAGGGCCCGCTTTTAACCGCTTCCCGGCTAATCCCGATTTTATTGAGGAGTTCTTTAATGTTGGACAATTCCATAATCACGCCGATACTCCCGGTCAGAGTCGCCGGATTGGCCACAATCTTATTCGCCGCCAGGGCCACATAATACCCTCCGGAAGCGGCCACATTTCCCATGGAGGCGACCACTTTTTTCTTGGGAACCGTCCGTTGGACCTCACGATAGATTTCCTGAGAGGCGGCGGTTCCTCCCCCAGGGGAATCAATCCGAAGGATAATCGCCTTAACTCGCCTGTCTTTCCGATATTTTTTTATTTGATCGACAACTCCCCGGGAGTCGGTAATAACCCCCCTGATGGGGACTACGGCGATGCGGTTTTCAAAAAAACTAAAGTCGGAATCCTCTTTGAAAAAAACAGAGGTTCCCCGCCAAAGAAGGATCAAACCGCAGACCACCAAACCATAGATCATGATTCCAAATAGAATGGGATGTTTTTTTTCAGACAAAGGGGTATCCAGGAAAAGAGTGCGTTAAAAGTTGGAATTCGGAAACCGGAGTTCGGAGCAAAAACCCAGCTTTCACTTCTCAACTCCAAAATGAGTCACGGTAATTTGACGAAAGTTCCTCCCTGATTTTACCGCCCTGAAAGCTTCCCGAAGAGGGAAGGGAGGGCAGGATCAGGATTCATCAGAATCCAGGGAAAATTTGTTTTTGTTTTCCATTTCTTCCCGGAGCAAATCCCCCAGATTGGAACTGGCCTCTTTGGAGGTGTTCAGATATTCTTTTATCAAGGTTTGATCTTCCTCTTTCTTGGCCCGGCGGATGGAAAGTCCGATTCTTCTCTCTTTCTTGGCGACATTGATTACTTTGGCCGTGATCGTATCTCCCACCTTATAGAGCCCGACCGGAGTTTTGATCTTATCCTTACTGACTTCCGAGACATGAACCAGCCCTTCCACGCCTTCTTCAATCTCGACAAATATTCCGAAATCGGTCACATTGGTGATAACCCCGTTAACCATGGCCCCCGTGGGATATTTTTTAGGAATCTCTTCCCAAGGGTCAGGCTCCAGTTGTTTGACCCCTAAGGAGAACCGTTCCTGATCCTTATCGATATGGAGTACTTTGGCCTGGATCTCCTGTCCCTTTTTGTACAATTCCGAAGGATGTCTCACCCGTTTAATCCAGGAAATATCCGAAATATGAACTAGACCATCAATACCTTCGTCAATCCCGATAAACAGGCCGAAATCGGTAATGTTTTTTATCTTTCCCTCAATCACGGTCCCTTCCGGATATTTTTCGGCAATCACATCCCAGGGATTGGGTTCGACCTGTTTCATTCCCAGAGAAATCCTTTTTTTGTCCGGATCCACTGACAGGACCACCGCCTCGACGACTTCTCCCACCGAAACAATTTTGGAAGGATGTTTTACTTTTTGAGTCCAGGACATTTCAGAAACATGGATCAATCCTTCCACCCCATTTTCCAATTCCACAAACGCCCCATAATCGGTCAAGTTGACGATCTTACCCTTGACCCTCTGACCGATTGGGTAGCGCTCGGTCACCGTCGTCCAGGGGTCGGGATGAAGCTGTTTCAATCCTAAAGAAACCCGATGGCGTTCCCGGTCAAAATTCAGAACTTTGACCTTCATTTTATCGCCGACCTTACATAATTCGGAAGGGTGGCTGGCCCGCCCCCAACTCATATCGGTAACATGCAGCAGGCCATCGATTCCACCCAGGTCGATAAAAATCCCATAATCGGTTATGTTTTTGACTACCCCTTCCAGAATCTGATCATTTTCGAGGGTATTTAAAATCGCATTCCTTTGTTCCTCCCGTTCCTTCTCCAGAAGGACCCGGCGGGAGAGGACCACATTATTTCTTTTTTTGTTGTATTTTAATATCTTGAAGGGAAAAGCCTCTCCCAGGAGATGATCCATGTCACGAATCGGCTGCAAATCGATTTGAGATCCGGGCAGAAAGGCCGGAATACCGATATCAACCGTCAGCCCGCCTTTAACCTTTCCGACAATCTTGCCCTCAATTACTCCGTCATCACGATAAATTCGGCTGATTTCATCCCAAACCAAGATCTTGGCTGCCCGTTCCTTGGAAAGGAGGATATCGCCTTCTTCATCATCCCGTTTTTCAATCAGTACATCGACCCATTCACCGGTCTGAGCCGTTATTTCCCCTGTAGGAGTCAAAAACTCACTAATAGGGATGCGGCCTTCTGATTTATAGCCGATATCAATCATTACAAATTCCTTATCAATACCGACTATCCTTCCTTTAACCACTTCCCCTTCCTGAAAGGTCTTCAGGCTTTCCTCGTATAATTCCTTAAATTCTTCTTCCCCCGGCCCCCCCGGAGACTTCTCATTCACGACTGGCTTTTCTTTGGCTTGGGTTTCGTGTTCTTGGTTACCCATTTCCTCTGTGTTTTTTTCCATTAACCTATTATCCCCCTAGACTTCCTTTTTTCTCTTCAAGAACCGAGGTTTTTTCCATATTATTTCTTCCCGGCCTTTACCCCTGTGCGGTGTTCAAGACAATACGACTAAGAGTATCAATAATATTCATAAAAATCAAGCTTAAATGAACATGGCTGAAATCGAAAACGCCCTTCATACATTCAAAAATATTGTTGCCGTTCAATGGATAGGTGATATCGGAGTTCAGACAGATTGAAAATCATCAGTGGATGGCTTCGCTTTTTCATTAATTCGGAAACGAATGGATTGGACCACCTCTTCGATTGACAAATGAGAAGTATCTATCACCCAGGCATCCGGAGCAGGATAAAGAGGGGATAGGGTCCTTTCCTGGTCCTGCCGGTCTCGAATTTCCATTTCCCGTTTCACTTCTTCCAGATAAACCTTTTGTCCTCTCTCGGTCAGTTCTTCATATCTTCTCCTGGCCCGAACATCCAATGAAGCATTCAAAAAAAATTTAAATTCAGCCTGAGGGAAAATGACGGTCCCCATGTCTCGGCCCTCAGCAATGAGGGCTCCCCGACTCCCAAGGGCTTTTTGTTTCTCAGCCAATACCAACCGTACTTCAGGTTTCAGGGACACGGCTGAAGCCAATCGGCTGATTTCCGAGGTTCGAATTTCCTGGCTGACTTCCATCCCCTGAACCCAGACCTTCTGCCCGGGACCGTTGCCTTCAATGACAAACTCCAGATTCTTCAAATAACGAATCAGGGCTTCACCGGACAGATTTTCCTTTTTTTGTTTGTGTAATATCCAGGCGACGGCCCGATACATAGCCCCGGTATCCAGACAATCCAATCCCAACTGCCCGGCCAACAGCCGGGCAACAGTGCTTTTCCCTGATCCGGCCGGGCCGTCAATGGTAATGATAAAGTTCTGATGAGTCACTGATGCTGATCTCTAAAGAATCAAATTCTGGTACCGATTTAGCTTTTCCAAATTCAACTATTATTTTAGACAGGATTTACAGGATTATTTTGATTTTTGGCCTTCCCTGTCTGCCTGCCGGCAGCAGGGAAGAAAGTCGCAAACTGAATCACCCCGACAGGCAGAATCATTAATTTCCGCTGGAAGCGGGTTGAAGTTGCTCAGGGTCTTCCGGAGCCTGAGCAAAATATATTAACCCTGTTAATCCTGTCTGATATTTATTTTTCTATTGAGGACCTGTTTTAAGGCGCGCAAAAAACGCCGGTTTTCTTCCGGAAGCCCGATATTGACTCGAATATACTCCTCCAGACCGTATTCTTTCATGGAACGAATAATAATTCCTTTTTTCAACATGGCCTCATAGACCACTTGCGCCTTCTGGGGAACCTTAATCAAAATATAATTGGTCTGGGAAGGCACAAAGAAAAGCCCCATCCTGGCCAATTCCCCTTCAATGGCTTTCTTCCCGGCACGAACAAGAGAGAGGGTCTTTTCATAGAAAGCCTGGTCTTTTAAGGCCCCCAGGGCCCCGGCTTGGGCAAGGGAATTTACATTAAAGGGTTGCCGTACCCGATTGATATAATCGGCCAGTTCAGGGCGAGTCAACCCATATCCGATCCGAAGTCCGGCCAAGCCATAGGCTTTGGAAAAAGTTCTAAAAACTATAAGGTTTTTTCCAGAATGGAGGTAATCCAATCCATTTGGGCAATCCGGGTCTTCCACAAAGTCAATATAGGCCTCATCCAAAAGGATCAAAACCCGGTCAGGAATGCTGCTTAAAAATCTTTCCCATATCTTCCTTTTAATGATGGTTCCGGTGGGATTATTAGGATTATTGATAATAATAATCTGCGTTCGTGGGTTAATCCGGCCACGAATCGCTTCCAGATCAATGGTAAATCGCTTAAGCGGTACCAGGATGTTTTTTCCCCCCATGGCCTGAACCGCCTTTTCATAAACCAGAAAGGAGGGGACAGGCGATATGACTTCAAAACCTGGTTTTAAAAAAGTCTTCAAGGCCAGTTCGATTATCTCATTGGATCCATTCCCCAATAGGATTTGTTCCGGGGACACCCCCAGAAACCGGCCGAGAGATTGTTTTAAATAGTAACCGCTTCCATCGGGATAGCGATGAAGCTGGGACAAGGCTTTGCGGATGGCTCTTAGGGCCAGGGGAGAAGGGCCAAGGGGATTCTCGTTGGAGGCCAACTTGATTACACTTTGAATCCCATATTCCCTGGTTAATTCTTCAATGGGTTTTCCTGGTGGATAGGGGATCAGAGCAAGGATCGATTTTTTTATTTTCATTATTTTCTCTATTTTTTAACCAGTTCTTACCTCACCCCTCATTAAAAATCAACAGCTTTTCTTAACCCCCATGCCCCGCTTTTTGGGGCATGGCACCACTAATCATCAAAAAAGGCTGGTAAGTGCGGAACCTATTTTCGTATTAAACCGCCATGCCCCGCCTTTTGGGGCGTGGCACCACGATACGGTCAGGCCGCTCGATCCGCTCGGCTTTGCCGAGCTTCAGAAGAGGCTTCCATTCGGAAGCCGGAACATCGAGCTTTTTGAAAAGGTTCCCCGTCCGACTTTCTTCGAAAGTCTCCCCCTGAAATCGGCCAAAGCCGATCGAACGGGAGCCGATCCGCTGACCTCACAAGAGAGGCCTCCCGTCCGACTCCCCTTCGACTCCCAAAGGGAGTCTCTTTTAAAGATCGGGTCGCTCGGCTCTGCCGAGCTTTTAGAGAGGTCACCATCCGGTGACCGAACAGCCGATCGACCGGGAGTCTCCTAAAAGATCGGCAGAGCCGATCGGCAGGAGGCCGGGTCGGTTGGCTTTGCCAACCTCAAAAGGAGACATCCAGAGGATGTCGGGACATGAAAACTGAGTTCGTTCGACGCCGAACTCTATTTTCGAACTGAAAAATGGAATCATTTTTTAGAAAAGTAACTGTTAAAAGTTCTTGCCTTTTATTGAAAAACAGGTAAAATTGATGCTTAAATTTATTAGATTTACTACTTAAAGAAAGGGATACCAAGATGAACAAGTCCCAGTTGATTGAAGCCTTAGCCAAAGATCAGGACCTGACCATCAAGAACGCCGAATTAGTAGTGACCCATTTTTTTGAAAGTATTGAAGAGGCCCTGGCCAAGGGGACCAGGGTGGAAATCCGTGGCTTCGGTAGTTTCAAGGTTAAAAATTATCACGGCTATAAGGGTAGAAATCCTAAAACCGGGTCCATAATCAATGTCTCAAAAAAAAGACTTCCTTTTTTCAAGGTGGGGAAGGAATTAAAGGAACGCGTAGACGTATAGCCCTTTCTTGGCCGTGCTAAGCGGGGAGCTGGCGGTGCCCTGAACCCGAAATCCGCCCATGCGGGGCTGAATCTCCTTTTGAGGATTGAAGCGGGAGCAAAGGTCCCTTTTTCTAAGGTCGGGATTGGACGGTACGCAACAAACGGTTATGAACCCCGTTAGGTCCGGAAGGAAGCAGCGGTAAATAACGCGGTTTGTGTCGTATCTATCTCTAATGTTCGTCCTTAGATCAAGGCCTTTGGTTTCGCTGGTTCGAGAAAGGATGCACGGCCAAGATTTTTTCACCCTGACCATTGGTTTCATCTCTGGTTTTTCCATTTCTTTAAAATACTCGCCTAAACCGCCACGCCCCGCCAGGGGGGATGGCACCACCAAAACATCTTAACTAATCAAAAACACTGGATTCCCGTTTCACGGGAATGACGCAAAGGGGCCTTGGGCGACTTTTTACGGGTTCATCATTTATCTTAAATGAAAAATACCATAAAATTTCTTGACAAACCCTTTTTACTCCCGGATAATGAATTTCACATATGATTCCAAAGGGTTTTAGGCCGGTGGACCTTGTTCTTGAGCTGAAAGGAGTGGGAACGAAGATTTGACAAGTTCGTAAAAAGTCTCCAAAGCCGTCACCCCCGCGAAGGCGGGGGTCCAGATCGTTCGTAACTAATCAAAGACACTGGATTCCCGTTTCCACGGGAATGACGCAAAGGGGCCTTGGGCGACTTTTTACGGGTTCATCAGGATTTGAAGCGATTAAATTCCCAGCTAATTGGGAGTGACACCGTTGACCGTAACCGGTTTGATGACTCTCAGCGTAAGGTGCCAGGTTGGCTCGACCCCGAAGAGATGGCAATAGGGGTTTTAATTAATTAAAAATAATAATATTTAATGACAATAAATTATTGACAACCTCTCTTAATTCTTATATATCAAAAAATATATTTTTGTAATATAATTAAACAATTCCGAGCAGACGCCATTTCTTGAGGAAAAAGGGTAATCATTTTTATGAAAAAAATTTATAAAATTATTTAATTTTTACCCAATTTTAGACGATAAAGAAGACACCATGCTGTTTTCAAATACCGACAAGGTAAAATATATCGGCGTCGATATCGGCTCTCACGCCGTGAAAGTTTGTCAACTGGCCCAAGGCCGTAAAGAGATTAATCTAAAAAGTTTCGGCCTGGCCAATCTACCTTCCGCCGCATTCGTCAATGGGGTTATCAAGGAACCTCAATTAATCGCCCAGACCTTACAATCTCTTTTGGCCCACTTGCAGATAAAAACTAAAGAAATCGTTTTCGCTATTTCCGGTTTTTCGGTTATTATTAAAAAAATCTTATTGCCGTTTATCCCGGAAAGGGACTTAATCCAATCCATTGAATATGAGGCCCAGCAACATATTCCTTTTGATATCAAAGAGGTCAATCTTGACTTTCAAGTCTTGAATTCGTCAAAGGACAACAGGGATTCCATGTCCGTCCTTCTGGTCGCCGCCAAAAAAGAGACCTTAAGCTCTTACCTGGAGGTCTTTGAATTGTCTGGTTTGGAGGCCTCCATTGCCGATGTAGCCGCCTTTGCCCTGGCCAATGCCTACGAGTATAATTATCCCTTGGATTCCACCCCTGTCGCCTTGGTTAATCTGGGCGCCAGTCAGATCACCCTCCATGTCCTTAACCAGTACGGCCCGGTTTTTACCCGGGATATTTTTTTGGGGGGACGGCAACTCACCGAAAAAATACAATCAGTCCTAAATATTTCTTTTGATGAAGCGGAAAAAATAAAGCTCGGTAAGAACCGGACCGCGGACCAATTAGACCGAATCGGTCCTCTTTTTTTATCGGTCGTTCAAACCTGGACGGAAGAAATCAAGCAGGTACTGGACGTTCTGACTGCTTCCGATCCGGAAAACAAACCGGTGAAAATAATCCTTTCGGGTGGTTCTTCCCTGATGCCCGGCCTCCCACAATTGCTGTCCAAAGGGCTCCAACTCCCGGTGGAATTATTAAATCCTTTTTCCCAAGTTCGGGCTGATTCGGAACTATTTGATCCGGCTTATGTGCAAAGCGTCGGCCCTCAACTGGCCATTGCCTTTGGCCTGGCTTTGCGCCAAAAGGGGAAATGATGATCCGCATTAACCTGCTGGCGGTTCATGAGGTTCGAAAAGAAAAAAATAAGCAGTGGCTGTTACAAGGAGTATTGCTATCTTTTTTAATCCTTATCGCCAGCGTTCTGATCGGGTTCTGGATGCTGGGGAACCAGGTCAAAAATCTTAAAAAAGAGAAGCTGGCCTTGGAAACACAAACTCGGGAGGCCGCAGCTCTTCAAAGAGAGATCAAAGAGTTAAAAGACAAGAAGGAGATTTCCCAAAACAGGTTGACCCTTCTGCAAAATCTTGAAAAGGACCGGCACGGGCCGGTACGCCTGATGGAGTTTCTCTCGACCATTCTCCCGGTCGACCAACTCTGGTTGACCACGTTAAAAGAAACCGATTCGGAAATAAGGATAGATGGAATATCCTTGAGCAATGAAGTTCTGGCGGATTATATGAAACGCCTTGAAACCTCAGCCCTCTTTAAGCAGGTGGATCTGGTTCATTCCACCCAGGCTGTTTACAAGGCCATGAAAGTTAAAAATTTCACCCTGATCGCCTGGACAAAACCTCCAGCGCCTTCGGAAGAAAAAAAATAAAAACCCATGGACCCCTTCTCTTCCATAACCGATCGCCTCAGCCAATGGCCCCTCTCCCAGAAAATATTATTGGCCCTCGTGGGGCTGGCCGTATTGGGAACACTCCTGGGCTACTATTTACTTATGCCTCGCTGGAAAGAATCAAAGGCCCTTCAACAAGATATCAACCGGGAAAAAATAAAATTGGCTCAAATTATCCGAACCCGGGCGCAGATTATTCAGTTTAAACAGGAGCTGGCTGAAATAGACAACCGATATCGGCAAATAGTGATTATGTTACCGGAAGCCAAAGAAATTCCTCACCTGCTTAAAAATATTTCCAACATGGGACTACAGCAGGGTCTGGAATTCCTGCTGTTTAAACCGGAGAAGGAAAATCCCAAAGAATTCGTAGCCGAGATCCCGATTACCCTGCATCTTAAGGGCTCCTATCACCAGACCGGAATATTTTTTGATCATATTCGAAGACTTCCCAGAATCGTTAATATTAAGCGGTTGGAATTGGGGGGGTTTGAGGAAAAAAATGCCAAAATCAGCATCCGTTGTCAATTAGTCACTTTCAGGGTTTTGCCTCTCCCACCCCCATCCTCTTCATCAAAACCAATGGCCGGAAAGAAATGACACATGAGGGCGGTTTAGTATCTTTCGGGAACCTGTTAAAAGAATATAATTTATGAAAAAAGCGCTGACTCTATTTATTTTGTTTTTTACTTTACTGGTGGCTCTGGAAGGCCTTGGTATAACGGCTCAAGAGGGTCCGTCCATCCAAAAAATAATCCCCACAGCTCAGAAGAAGAACCCAGCGTCGGCGACGATACCCCCTCCGTCAACAGTACCTCCACGGGGGTGGTGACCGGGTCCGGGATAAAAAAAGCCATGGTCCAGGACCTGACCGGAAAAGGATATTTCATTCAAGTGGGGACCCGGATCGGGAAAATGGGGGGGAAAGTTATACAGATAACCGGTAAGGAAGTGGTTATCAAGGAACCTTTTTATGATTTTCTGGGGAGGAGAAGTTCCCGAGACATTACCTTAAAACTACCCCAGACCCAATATGGAATCCCCTGATCTTATAATAACTTAATAAATTTTAATTAGTTAACCAATAATGGCATCACCCTTATTTGAGAGCGAATATGAAAAAAAATAATAAGCGGCTCATTATTTTTCTGGGGGGAATTCTGTTTTTCTTTTTTGGCCTGGGAGAAAACCCATCTTCCCTCTGGGCTAAAGCGGTAAAGACAATTCCTAAAGCCCGATTAACCCAAATAGATGATGAGGTTTTGCCGGATCGAATAAGGGTCATTCTAAAAACCAGCCAACCGGTTGTCTATCCAAATTTCCAAATGAGCTTTCCTGGATATTCAACTCAAGAGAGAAAAAGCCCAAACCCAGAAGCCGCTGGTCACCTTTGATTTTTATTTGACCAATCTCCATAATGTATTGCGTTTAATCGGGGAGATCGGGGGGGTGAATATCGTTGTCGGGGAAGAGGTAAAAGAAAAAAAATTGACTTTGAGTTTAAAAGAAGTCCCTTGGGATGAGGCCATGAATACAATATTGGAGGGCAACAATCTTAGAAAGTTGAAGCATGGAGAAAACACTATCCTGGTCACAACCAGTGAAAACTTTAAAAAAATACTGGACGATGAAAACAAAGCGAAACTCGATACCATCAAATTGGAACAGGAGGAATTGAAGGCTGAAGAACAACGTCAAAAAGTTGGAAAAGTTCTTTGGATAAACAGACAATTCCAAATAAAAAACGTGGACGTGAAGCTGGTTGAAGATTTGATTCTGAGCACAATAGAAAAAGAAAAAAAGATTGCCAGTGAAAGGGGAATCAACAGAGCAGGCCAGTCAGAAACAACTATAACAATCGCAACCAGAAGACAAGGGGGTGATGTGAGTATCATCAGTATCCCCCATACCAACACCCTGATTGCCAGAGGGACTGAACGGGACCTGGATTATATAGAAGATCTAATAAAATCAATCGATCAACCGGTTTCTCAAGTCATGATCGAGGCCCGCATTATCGAGGCCGATGCCAATTATACACGAGATATAGGGCTTCGCTGGGGAGGGGGGGCTGCCTTGGGGAATACTCTTTGCCCTTTTGCCGGAACGGTTCGTGGGGGAGAGGCCGGGGTACAAGGGAGTAATTACGCCGTCAATTTGCCTTTAGCCACTACATCCCAGGCCTTTGGAGGCCTGGGATTTGCTTTTGCCTCAACCAATCTCAACATCGATGTTAGAATCCAGGCCATGGAACAACAGGGCCGGGGAAAAACCATCTCTTCTCCCAAAATCCTAACCCTTGATAAAAAAAAGGCTTCCATTGAACATACGCAAGAGATTCCTATTACTATTAAAGATGCGCTTGGATTGGTTACTACCGAATGGAAAAATGCAGGCCTTCGTCTTTTTGTAACCCCTTATATCATTGCTAGGAAAAAATTTCGAATCGA
>JACQYK010000272.1 GCA_016208255.1 Deltaproteobacteria bacterium
CATCAAGGTGGCGCTCGGACGGTGCGGGGCGGGTCCCCTCGCCAGCGTCGGAATCGAGCCGCGCCGCGATTGCATCAAGGCTGCTGGTTCGGGCGCCGTTCCTCTGGGCGCTTCATTTGTCCGTGACTGCTCACGGCGGGCCTTCCGGAGTGACCGGCGTGGCCATCAAGGTCCAAAACCTGAACATCCCCCCCATGATCGGTTTTGATGAAGACCTGGGAGGGCGAAAAATTTCCGGGGTGATCGTGGCCCTGGGAGGGGTCATCGTCGGTATGCTGGCAGCCTTGATGGGCGTAGGGGGTGGATTCATCACCTTTCCTATGTTTGTTTATATCTTCGGCGTCTCCTCCATGACCACGGTCGGTACCGATATCCTGCAAATCATCTTCACCGCCGGTCTGGCGGCAGTAGCCCAATATGCCATTTATGGCTATGTTTTTTATACCCTGGCCATGGGCATGCTCATCGGTTCTTTGATCGGCATCCAGGTAGGTGCCTTAACCACAAAGGTGGTCAAAGGGATCCATATCCGGGGATTTTATGCGGTTTCCATCCTGGCGGGTTTTATCAATCGGGCGGCCACCCTACCCAAGAAATTGACCGAAATGGAAATTATCAATATCCCTAAATCCGTCAGTGGAGGCATCGATTTTGTCGGGGCCATCATTTTCTGGGTCGTGGTCGGTTTTTTCGGCCTTTGGGTCTTGAGCAAATTCTTTGGAAATCTTAAAGCGTTGAGGGAGGGATAAGCCATGGCCATTTCAAATAAAGGACCTTTCACCATTGGAGCCCTATTGGCCTTTTCCTTTGTCGGAGTTTTGATTCTTATTTTTTCACCGATTTACGGTGGGGGCATGAACGGTCTCGATTACGCCGACGACCTTTTCAATAAATTATCCAAGGGTTCCTCCTATTTCATTCCTAAATTAAAGGAAGCCAACCAGGGATTTCAGGGAAAGGCCTTTGCCGTCGCCATCCAGGTTGAGAAATCCCAGGAAGCCGATTTGATCAACAAACTGTTTTCGGCCGCCGGGAGCAAAGTCGAAGTCCAGGGAACCGATATCAAGATTGAAGGAGACCTGGGAAAAACCGTGGACCTGATTTTAAAGGATTCCGACCTGATGTTCCATAATCAGGGGAAAGAAGTAAAGACCGCCTATGAGGTGGATGAAAAAGAAGTGATGCGGGCCTGGTGGACCGCCTTGTCCAAGATGGATAAATTTTTCAAAAAGAATCTCAAGATCGAGGAAGCCAATCATATTTCCGAGGTCAGCAAAAAAGGGATCGAACCGGCCTATAATTTTTATAAGATCGAACCTCAACGGGTGATCGACCGGGCCGGCTTGATGACTTTTTTGTTGGCCTTTTATGTCTTTTATACCCTGTGGTGGGGTTATGCCATATTCTATCTTTTTGACGGAGTCGGTTTGACCATGAAGAAGGCAAAAGTGAAAAAAGAGGTTTAAAAGAAGTTACTGGTTACTGGTTACTGGTTACGGGTTGCGGGGATAAAGGACCAGGGAAAAGCCAGGAGCGATAAAGCAATCAACGCGCAACCAGCAACTTGTAACCAGCAACGATCGGTTTAATCGCAATCGGAAATCCGAAATAGAACAGGGGGGTTAAGATGAAAATACTGGTGGCCATAGATGGTTCTAAGGATGCCGGGAAAGGGGCCGAGCTGGCCTTGGATATTGCCAAAGCCCAGGGGGCTGAGGTCCTGCTTCTGGCCATAATCCCCGTTTATCCGGGCATTGACCTGGAGATAACCGCCCGGGCCCGGGATTCTCTAAACAATAAGCTGAGTGCCCAGGCCGAGTTGGCCTTGGCTAAGGCAAAGAATCTATTCCAGGCCGGAGGGATTACTCCTAAAGCCCTGATGGTCGGATCAGGGGCGATTGCCGATGAGATCGTCACCATGGCGGAACAGGAAAAAATGGACCTGATCGTTATCGGCAGCCGGGGTTTAGGAGCCACCGGACGGTTCAGTCTGGGGGGGACGGCCATGAAAATCATCAGTCAGGCCCCCTGTTCGGTGCTGGTGGCCAAGGCGGAATGAAACAAGAAAGAGACACTAGGTTTAAGGTATAAGGTATAAGGTATAAGGTTTCCGATTTTCTTAACCTTAAACCTTGCACCTTAAACCTTAAACCTATTTGGATGGATCGAATCCATAGTTTCCCCGCAGGAAGGCTTCGACATGCCAGGAAACAATCGATTCATCATTCATGACCATATCCCGTTGACGGGAGCAGCCCATTAGTCTTCCGATCAGGTCCAATTTTTTTTCCATACAAGAGCGGTCCTGGTAAAGCAAACGGGCGTTAACCCCGTCTTTTTGGACGACGACTTCAAAGCCCGTTTTCTCCAGAACTGTCCCGATAAAGCGTGCCCTCCGGGCCCGGCGGACATCGTCGGCCGCGCCCCCTTTGAACATAAACCGGATATGGTTATTATCCGGGTTGTCACCGACATAGGCATCCACCGAGTTGTAATGGTAGCCCAGACGTGAATTGTAATTCATATATTCGCCGGTCAGCAAGGCGTAGGTTTTATCCCAGAAGTCTTCTTCCGGCCGGCTGGTACTCTGGGCCATGATCACCATTAATCCTTTTAAGTTGACTCCAATCGGACCGGACCAGGAAATTCCCGGGAAGTACATACCCTTGAACATGGCCAGCATAGGTTCAGACAGGATCTCCTCCTTGCGAATCAGTTTTTTTTCAGCACCCGAAAACAGTCCTCCGCCCAGGTCAATAACATGAAGATTGATCGGCAGCCCGGTTTGAACCTTGATAGCTTTAGACCAGCTTGGGTCAAAACGGTCCAGAAGGTCGAACATTTCTTCAATCGCCAACTCGTGGGTATAATCCAGAAGGTCCTTGAGACCAGGCAATTTTTTGATCGGAAAAGGCCCGGGATTGGTCCAGGTTTGATTTTGAAACAGAGAAGCGATTAGTTCTTCCGAATCTCTTAAATGGTTTTGACGGAGCCACTCCTGAAGGTCCTTAAATTTTTTAACCAGGTCCAGGGAACATTGATTGGAAATCATATTTAAGGATTCGATAACCGTCCCTATGGCTTGGGAAAGCTCCAGGGATGTTTCAGACCCCTGTCCCTGGATTATTTCCAGGGCTTTGGCCTTGGTATTAACCAGGGTTCGATAGTGGCTGTAGATAGTCTGAAAATTTTCAAGCAGGGTATTTTTTGATTTGGAATTCGAGGTGAGCAGTTTTTTTATCCAGGTTTTCATGTAAAGGAGCCACCATCTTTTTTCAAGCTTGATGAATGTTCTTTTTTACTTTATTATTCCTCCATCTTCAAGATAAAAAGCGGAGTAGGTATGGGAGCCCTGGAATATTTGATAAAATTAGCGGTGGATGCCGCCCCGCACCATCCCGGATTTCAAACCCAGCCTCTTTATATGGTCCTTAATCTGACCCTTCCTGTTTTTCTGGGGATGGTATTGGCCTGGATCACCCGGTTTATGGAAAAAGGATTGACCCGCCTGTTAAGAGAGAAACGCTGATCATGGACACCGATTTTTTTCCGATAGCCTCCTACTGGGCTCAGATCCAGGGCCTTCAAATCCATCCCAGTCTGACCGGATTGATCATTTTTGGTTTCCTGGTTGGAGGAGTAACCGGCTTCTTCGGCGTCGGGGGCAGGCTGTTAACCTCGCCCCTACTCAATGGCCTGTTTAATATTCCCTTTAATGTGGCGGTGGGCAGTGACCTCTGCCAGATGATGGGCACCTCCACCTTGAATATCCTGCGGTTCAAAAGGATGAGCCGCATCGACTTTAAACTGGGAAGCTGGATGCTGGCGGGAACGATAATCGGGGTGGAGGTCGGGGCCAGAATCCTGGAACTCTTCAAACAGGCCGGAAAGTTCACCCTGCTGGGAAAGTCCTTCGGTTTTTTGCCACTGGTCATGAGTTTGGTCTACGGCGCGCTTCTGCTCTGGATCGGCCTGATCATCTATCGGGAAGCCCGGGGGAAAGGAATAGAGGGACCGGCCGAGGCCCTGATTTCCCCTCATCAACCGGCCATGACCGCCAGGCTTCAGCATATCCATCTGCCGCCCATGATATCGCTTCCGGTATCGGGGATAGAGGCTATTTCTCTCTGGGTAATCCTGGGCGTAGGAATGACCACCGGCTTGCTGGTCGGTTTCATAGGAGCTGGTGGTGGATTTATCCGTATGCCGGCCTTGATTTATGTCATCGGCTGTCCCATGGTGGTGGCTATCGGAACGGACCTTTTTGAAAGTCTCTTTTCCCTGGGATACGGGACACTGACTCACTCCTTTAAAGGTAATATCGATTTGATCCTGGTGGTGATCCTATTAATCACCGGCAGCCTGGGCAATCAGCTTGGCGGGGCCCTGGCGAAAAAATTCACTCATCCCAACTTAAGATTGATCTTTGCCTTTATCACCTTCGCCGTCGTAATTTTATTGGTGATGAAACTGGTCATGTAATCTTGATGAGCTCCTGAAATTATTTTTGAGAGATTCTTTCCCTTATTGGGCATAAGTATAAATGAAAACTGATCGGTGTTTTTTAGGTTCGTCATTCCGGCGAAAGCCGGAATCCAGCCAAGAAAAGTGATGAACAAGCAACCTGTTGTATACATCCTGGCAAGTAAAAAAAATGGCACCATCTACACAGGTGTGACTACAGATCTTGCGAGAAGGATATGGGAACACAAAAATAATCAGGTAAAAGGATTTACAAAACGCTACGGGTCCATTTTTTAGTTTGGTACGAACTGCACGAAACCTTGGAGTCGGCAATTGAGCGCGAAAAGAGAATAAAGGAATGGAAACGAGTTTGGAAGTTGGAATTAATCGAAAAAAATAATCCGGATTGGCAAGATTTATATCAAACGATTATTTAACTGGATTCCGGCTTTCGCCGGAATGACGAAAAAGACCTTTTGCAAAAGAGTGTGATGATAGTCTTATAAAATATGGAGCTCTAAAAGAGATAAGACATCGACAGGAATTTTTTTATGTTTGATTGGAAAGGTTTTATTAAAAGACGTCAAGAAGGCAAAATCCGGGATGCCGAAAGGGCACGGGACGAAATTCGTCTGGCTTTTACCCAGAGATATTTGAATTTCAAGACGCTTCTCAGCCTTAATGACAAAGTCTTAGAGATCATCAATGAGATGGAACAGGCCCTGGAAGGCGATCAGGGATTTGGAATGGCCTTTGTCCGATCCCATTGTACCGCCCTTTCCGTCAACCTGTTTAAAATAATTCAAAGTCTGAACGCTATTACCACCGATAGGAATAAGAACCTCCTTACCATCTTCGACGGAATCTGGGCCAGGATCGACCAGGAGCTGAAGAAGAAAAAAATCTCGATCCAGGGAGAATGGGTGCTGCCCCTGGAGGCCGTGAACAAAAACATGGCCGACCGGACCGGGAATAAAATGGCTAATCTCGGGGAGGTGAAAAATCAGGTTGGCCTGCCTGTTCCCGAAGGATTTGTCATTACCGCCTCGGCCTATGATTGTTTTCTGGAAGGAAACCAACTGCAGGACGAAATCAATCGCCGGATTCAATTCCTCGAACCTTCCGACATCGCCCAGCTCCATGAAACCAGTTCAGAAATCCAGAAATCGATCACCAATGCCGTCCTCCCCCCCGAATTGGAAGAGGCCATTTTTTCTGCCTATCAGAACTTAATCAATAAAACAGGACCGGGGACCCGTGTTTCCATGCGCAGCAGCGCCCTGGGAGAAGACGCCCGGGAAGCCTCCTTTGCCGGGCAATACCGTTCCCTCCTCAGTGTCAGCCCCGACTATCTGATCCTGTCCTATAAAGAAATCCTGGCCGGCAAATATTCGGTTCCGGCCATGGCCTACCGCCTCAACAAAGGATTTCTGGATGAGGACATCGTTATGTGTGTGGGGTGTATGGCCATGATCCAGGCCGAGGCCGCGGGGGTCATGTATTCCACCGATCCGGGAGACGGTCATCATCCGGGAATCATCATTAACGCCGTTCCGGGGCTGGGCAAATCGGTGGTGGATGGCAGCCTGATCCCCGACCTTTTTATCATTGACCGGCATAATACCTCCCGGATTATAAAAAAAGAGATCCAGGAAAAGACAAAAAAATTCGTTTGTGATCCGGAGGAAGGGGTCTGCCTGGAGAATTTGATTGAATCGGAAAAACAGACTCCGGCCATAACCGACCAACAGGCCGAAACTTTGGCTGAAATGGCCCTTCGTCTGGAAACCCATTTCGGTGGTCCCCAGGATATCGAATGGTCCGTCCAAGCCGACGGATCTTTTCAGATCCTCCAAACCCGGCC
>JACQYK010000273.1 GCA_016208255.1 Deltaproteobacteria bacterium
TAACCGCCAGTCCGGGTGTGGCCTGTGGCCCGGCCTTTTTAATTGAAACCACCGTCGACATGCTCCAGTTCCCCGCCGGTGCGGTGCTGGTAACCAGAATGCCCTTACCCCAATGGGCGGCCCTATTAAGTCAGGCGGCAGCCGTGGTAACCGACCAGGGGGCGATTACCGGTCACCTGGCCGCCGTAGCCCGGGAATTTAAGGTCCCGGCCCTGATGGGTACCAAAACGGCTTTTCAGACCATCCCGGGGGGGGATCTGATTACCGTCGATGCCACCGGCCAAAAAATCTATGCCGGAAGGGTGGACCTCCTCCTCTCCCGATCCTCAAAAAAAATCAGCCCCATGAAGGGCAGCCCGGTTTACCGCACCCTGGAGAATATCCTCAAATGGATTGCCCCTCTGAACCTGACCGATCCTGAAGCGGATAATTTCACACCGGAGGGCTGTCAGACCCTTCATGACCTCATCCGCTATGCCCATGAAATATCCCTGAGGGAACTGTTCGATGAACAAAGAGAAGTTTCCATATCTGAAAAATTTTCCCAAAAACTGATTTCGTCGCTCCCCATGGAGTGGTGGGTCATTGATCTGGAAGGGGGCATCAGGGCCGATAGCAAAGGGCCGACTCTTAAGGTGGAAGACATTCTTTCCAAGCCTCTACTGGCCCTCTGGGAAGGTCTGGCGGCCGTCCCCTGGAAAGGTCCACCCCCCGTGGACGCCCGGGGATTTCTCTCCATCCTGGCCGAATCCACCATGGACCCCTCTTTGGAGTACGGAAGGGATTCGGAGAGGTCGGCCAAAAATTATGCCATCATTTCCGAAAACTTTTGCCATTTGAGTACCCGGTTGGGATTTCATTTTTCTACGGTGGAGGCCTTTCTGGGAGATCAGGCGGCAGAGAATTATGTCTGGTTTTATTTTAAAGGAGGGGCCGCCGACCGGGTTCGAAAAGAACAAAGGGGCCGACTGATCCGCCTGATCCTGGAAAGATTCCATTTTTGGGTCCGGACCAAAGGGGATTTGCTGTCAGCCCGGTTGGAACGGCAGGACCGGGAGATCATAATCGATCGATTGAAAGTCCTGGGTTATCTGATACTCCACACCCGGCAACTGGATATGGTCCTTGGCGACCCGGGGAAGGTGGATCGGCAGGTGGAAAATATGCTGAAAGAGATCAGTTCGTTTGTGAAAATTCCAGAATAAGCTCACAGGTGACAGCTCATAGCTCATAGCCAGGGCCTTTCCTTTGAACTATGAGCTACGAGCTATGAGCTAAACCTTCATGCCCCGCCTGGGGCGTGACACCGCGATACGGCCAGCTTCGCTGACCTCATAGAAGAGGCCTCCCAAGGAGGCCGGGGCATGAAAATAGGCTGGTAGGCTCGAAATCTATTTTCGCACTAAAAGGGAGGTTTGATGGAAGGAATTCGAATATTACTGGTCGACGATGAGGAAGATTTTCGAACCACTTTAGCCAACCGTCTCAAAAAAAGAAAGCTGGAGGTCATGGATGTGGAAGACGGTTATAAGGCCGTGGAGGCCGTACGATCAAAAGCGATTGATGTGGCGGTGGTCGATGTCAAGATGGCCGGCATGGACGGTTTGGAAACTTTGAAGCAGATCAAACAAATCGATCCCCGGATCGAGGTGATTATGCTCACCGGCCATGCCTCGGTGGAATCGGGAATCGAAGGCATGAGACTGGGGGCCTTTGATTACCTGATGAAACCCTGTGATATCAATGAACTGATCCTCAAAATCGAAGATGCCTATCAGCGGAAACTGGTTCAGGAAAAATCCTGAGCCTCGGCTGCCTCCCGGTCGTTGTGTTTTTGGGTATTGCATTTATTGTATCTGTTTAGCTTTTTGAAATTCAAATACTATTTTAGACAGGATTTACAGGATTACTTTGATTTTTGTGCCTTTCCAGAAGAAAGGCACAAACCGAATCACTTGACTTACAAAATCATGAGTTTCCGCTGGAAGCGGATTGAAGTTGCTCAGGGTCTTCCGGAGCCTGAGCAAAAACCTGTAAATCCTGTTAATCCTGTCTGATAATTATTTTTTCATAAAGCTAAAGTGTTACCATTTATTAAGTCTCCTGATTGCCGTGTTAAAATGCCTCGGGAACAGGTTCGGTCCCGATGTGTTTCTCCTGCTCCAATTGCTCGTATTCCTCATCCGAGATGCCCAGCAACTCCTTATAAACGTATTCATTATGTTCCCCCAAACGAACCGGCGGCGTTCTGATCTGGTTGGGAGTTTTTGAGGCTTTCCACATCAGACCCGGATAAGAATGGGTGCCGACATCGGGATGGGTCAATTCCTGAAAAAATCCCCGCGCCTTCAAGTGGGGATCATTATAGGCATCCCGGTCATCGAGCACGGCGCCTGCCGGCACACCGATTTCCTGCAGGCGGTTCATGACTTCGATATGATCCAACTGGCTCGTCCACGCTTCTATAATTTCATCCAACTCGTCCTGGTGGCGGTGACGATTTAATGGATCATCAAATCGTTCGTCCTTTTCCAGATCCGGTTTTGACATGACCCCGCATAAGGCCCGCCACTCTTCCTGGGAACCCACCGCGATGGTCACCCAGCGGTCTTCTCCCCGACAGCGATAGCAGCCGTGAGGAACCAGGGAAGGATGACGGTTCCCCATGGTATTCTGCACACGATTATTCATGGTGTAATCCATGATGGGATCCGCCAGGTAGGCCATGAGTGTCTCTACCTGGGCCAGGTCGATAAATTGCCCCTTGCCAGTGCGGTTTCGGTATCGCAAGGCGGCCAAGGCTGCAAAAGCGGCGTGGGCGCCCGCCGTGGCATCACTGAACAGAATCAGGGAGGCCGATGAGGGATCCATATCCCGATAATGGCGCAACCAGGTGTGACCGGCGGCCTCATCCAGGTTAGCCCCCAGGGCACGGTAATTACGGTAGGGTCCGGTACACCCGTAACCGGGCATGGAGACCATGATAATATCGGATTTAACCTCTTTCAGGGCATCATAAGTGATGCCCATTTTCTCCATGGTTTCCGGGGGATTGTTTTCGATGACGATGTCACTTTTTTCGACCAGTTGTTTGAAAAGTTCAACCCCTTTGGGTTTTCTCAGATCCATGGTACAACTGAGCTTGTTCCGGGCATGGGCCTGGAAGACGGGATATCGGTTCCAGGGTTTTTCTCCAGGGTCCCAGTCGGGATAGGCGGTCAACCACGATTTCCGTAACCGGACCAGCTCTTTGGGCGGTCTTATCATCGGAGCCCCCCGGGTGAGGATAGTAAAATCGTGCAGGCTTTCCACCCTGATCACCTCCGCTCCCCAATCGGCCAGAAGCGAGGTGGCAAATGGCCCGGCCCAAACAACGCTGACAGTGACGATTCTGATGCCTTCCAGCGGTAATTTGCTCATGTCAATCCTCTCCCAAAATGAACGGGTTAAATGATGGACTTGTAAAAAGTCCATCAACAGGCCGAGGACGATTAAGTCCCGGTCTGGGGTGAAGGTGGAACCACTTGAATTCACTTCAAGTGGCGGGAGAGGGGAAGCCCTTTCCCGCCTCGTGAAA
>JACQYK010000003.1 GCA_016208255.1 Deltaproteobacteria bacterium
ACCCCAAAGCAAATGCATAATCATAAATTAGAAAGAACCTTAGGGCACGGTTATTGGAAGGAAAGGGTTTACGGATCTATCTTTTATGTGATGGACGGGAAGATCAAGGCCGTGGACCGGGTTACCTCTGCCAGGACAATTGTCCACACCGGCAAATCTTTCCCCTGTTTGAGATGACCGGGACGGCCTGGGAAAGGCCGTATAGCAAATGATGCTCAATCATTGATTTTAAGTATTAATTTAGGATCAATCCAGATAAAACTCAGGTCCACTTTCTCCCATGATAACTTCTTTTTCCTGAAGCACTTTGACCTCTTCATCACTCATTCCCAGTAATTCCTTAAGCACGTAATCGTTGTGCTCTCCGAGTAAAGGGGCGTGCCGGTGAGGTTTTTCCAGTCCGCTGATCTTCCAAGGGGTGTCAATGATTTCCAAATGGCCGATCTCCGGGTGTTCAATTGACAGAAAGGCATTTCTTTGGCGGAAATGGGAGTCGGCATAGACATCTCGGGCCTCCCGGGACGGAGAAGCGGCCAGGTCGGCCTGGCTGAATTCGTTGACCATCCAGTCCCGGTCTCTCTGAGAGGTCCAGGATTCAATAATGCGGTCCAATTCATCCTCATTTCGTTTGCGCGAGGTCTGGTCAACAAACCTGGAATCTTTGGCCAAATCGGGCCTGGAAATTATTTGAGCCAGTATGGAGAATTCCCGGTCCGAATGAATCTCCAGGGCCAGCCAGCGATCCACCCCCCAGCAGCGGTAAACATTGTGAGGGCAATATAAAGGATGTCTGTTCCCCATACGTTCCTGGATCCGGCCGGTCATTGTATAGCCAAGCAGAGTTTCACCGATCAGGGAACTCACCCCTTCGCATTGGGAAAAATCGATAAACTGTCCCTCCCCTGTTTGAGAGCGGTGATTCAAAGCGGCCAGGCAGGCATAGGCCAAAGTGAACCCGTTCATCAGATCCGCGTCACCGGGGGTACCGTGGGTGGGATGACTTTCCGGATGTCCGGAGATATAAGCCACCCCCCCGACGGCCTGGTGAATAGGTGCAAAACCCAGATAATCCGTATGGGGACCACCATAGCCACGACTGGAAAGGGTGGCAACAATGATATCTTTCCGGACTTTTTTCAGTTCTTCATAACCGAGCCCCAGTTTTTCCATAGCCCCCGGCCGCATATTATCGATAACCAGGTCGCTTTGGGCCGTAAGTTGCCTGGCAATCCGAAGCCCTTCAGGTTTGCTCAAGTCCAGGGTCAGGCTTTTTTTGTTCAGGTTGACCGTAATATACCCTAAACCCTGATTAGGTCTTACATCAGTGGGAATTGGGTCAGGCAGCGGCCAGACCACGAGTCTCCTGGTGAGATCGGATCTTTTATGCCCTTCTATCTTAATCACCTCGGCCCCAAGCTCGGCCAGAGCCCGGCCGCCATAGGGTCCGGCCCAGACCCAGCAAAAGTCCAGGACGCGGATGCCTTCAAGGGGAAGATATGAACTTTCCGGAAGGCTCGTGTGGTTCCCGGCTGGTGTTGTTTTCTTAGGGAAGTTAATGTTTGACTCAAATAAATCTTTATTGTGTTGCCCGAGTAGCGGAGCCGGGCGTTCTATTCCCGGCGGTGAGGCTGTCATTCGATAGGGCCAGCCGGGATAGGTATACTTCCCAGCCACCGGATGTTCGATCTCGATAAAATATCCTCTGGCCTTATACTGCTCGTTAGCCATCAGATCGGCGGCCGTGTTAAAAGGACCGATAGGTATCTTGGCCCTGGCTGCACGGTGATGGATATCGTCCTTTTTCTGCTGCCGCATCCAGGCATCCATCATGGGCGCAATATCCATAAGGTGATTCATCCGAAAGCGTCGATCATCCCAGTGATCACTGGCGGCCCACTCCGGTTTTCCCATCAGCTCCCGGACAGCCCGGAAATGGTGATCGTCCATCGCCCCCAAAACCACATAACCATCACTCGTTTCCATGCGTCCCATGGCCGGGGGGCGGTCCGGAACACGGGACCAGGTTGTGCCATGATAACGTGTGTTGGCTACTACTGGACTCACCAAGGACAGCAGGACTTCTTCAAGGGATATATCAACCATCCTGCCTGTTCCGCTTTCCTGTCGTCCGATAAAAAGGGCCAAACCAGCCAGAGCGGCGGTAAGACCGCCCTGATATCCGGCAAAGTAACCGCCTAATTTTACGGGAGGGAGGGTGATATCCACAGAGCGGGCCGGCAAGAGATTAGCCAGAGCACTCCCGTGGGATACGGTCAATTCATCACCCATTACCTTAGCTCGCGGCCCAGTCCGCCCATAGGGGGTAATAGAGACGTATATAAGGCCGGGGTTGAGACAATGCAGTTGCTCCCAGCCAAGCTCGTTTTTCTCCAGGACCTCAGGGGAATGGTTATCGATAAGTATATCGGCCCATTGGATCAATTCCCCGAAACGTTTCCTCTCATTGTCCTTATCCAGATCAAGAGTGACTCCTTTTTTGTTGGTGTTGAGATAGAGAAACAGGGCGCTTTTTTCTGTATGAGCTGTATTGTCGGGAAAGGGTCCGTAGTAACGAGAAGCATCTCCCTCAGGCGGTTCCACTTTAATAACCTCCGCCCCTAAATCGGCGAAGAGTTTTCCGCAATAGGGTCCCGAAACCTCCCGGGTGAATTCCAGGACTTTCAGATTATTCAGAGCTTTTGGAGACATGTATATTTCCCTCGTTATATCAAAACTTATTTGCCCAGTTAAAAAAATAATTCTCTAGGTGGCATCGCTATCCAAATCTTAGGAGATTTATTGGGATAACCTGTCGTTAATCTCCTTCCGTTCAAGCCCGTTCGGACGGAAAAATATCGTACGTCGGTCATTTGGCAATGGGAACCTTAAAATCTAGAACTGGTTAATGGGTCCTGGTGCCTCGGGCGTTCCAATATACACGATCGGGTGAGGAAGAAAGGGGAGTCATGCAAATTCATTTTTGTTTTTTTAAAGCCTGATGTGATAGCGTTGATAACATCAAACTCGTAAAGGAGATATTTGATCATGACCTCAAACCACATGGCACATGTCGAGGGTAGTAGAGGTGGTTCTGGGTGTCGGGGGGGGAAGGACGCCCCCCCTCCCCCCTCAAGACAACTTACCTTCCCTTGAAGACAGGGTCCCGTTTCCCCTGGAAGGCCGCGATGGCTTCCTTGTGGTCCTCGGTAAGATAACAGACATGTTGGCCCCATAACTCGAAGTCCACCGCCGAATCAAGGTTGCTGTCCATCCCCTTGTACACCGCCCTTTTGGTGATTTCCAGCGCCACCGCCGGCCCCCGGGCGATCTTTCCTGCCAACTCGTTGACGGTTGGCATCAGCTTGTCAGCGGTTACCACCCTGCTGACTAGTCCTATCCGCTCGGCTTCCTTCGCATCGACAATGTCCCCGGTAAGCATCATTTCAAGCGATTTAACCTTACCGACCAGTTTCGGCAAGAAGTAAGTGGCACCGCCATCAGGAATGAGTCCCCGCCTTACCCAAAGCGCGCCGAACTTGGCCGTATCCGTGGCAATGGCCATATCACAAGCGAGTACTAATGATAGGCCTAGACCTGCTGCCACACCATTCACCGCGGCTATTGTGGGTTTTTCAATCTTGTGAAGATCTACCGACACCGGTACCGGCATCACTTGGTCGTGGCGGTTCTTGGAAATGCGCTGGCCGGCGGCGCGCATCGCCGCCCGCTCTGCCTGGCCCCCAGTGTCCGCCCCAGAGCAGAAGCCCCGCCCCGCCCCGGTGATGACGAGTAAACGGACGTCCTCGTCTGCGACCGCATCCTGGAAAGCGGCTCGCATCTCGTCCATCATTGGCATATTGAGCGCATTCAACTTCTCCGGCCGGTTGAGGGTCATCGTAGCAATGCCGTTTGCCTTCTCCATAAGAATAAACTGATAGGCCATCTGTTCAAACCTCCTGCCTGACAGAAATGAAATATCAAAAACCCAAAATCTTTCCCTTAATTCTTAGTAGTAAAATCACTACCGAGGATACTACCGCCCTTTCCATTCGGGCTGGCGTTTTTCCCTAAAGGCCTTAATAGCCTCCGCTCGGTCTACCATCTTTCCCAATTCCTCGGAGATCACGAAAGCTTTCTCGAAGGATTCATTCCGGCTCAAGGTCAAGCTCTGGTAAAAAAGGTCTTTCGTCCGTCTCACGGCTATCGGCGCATTCCGACAGATGGCCTCAGCCAGCTTATAAGCTTCTTGCTCCACTTCACCTACTGGGACCACCCTGTTTAAAAAACCCAATTCTTTGGCCTGTTTCACATCCAGATCATTTCCAGTCAATAACAATTCCAGGGCAATGGCGGGCGGCAGATGATCGGCCAATAGGCCAGTAAAAAAGGGGGAAATATTGATTTTGTTCTCTGGAATTCCCAACCGTGCATCAGCCGAAGCGATGCGAAAATCGCAATCCATGGCCAGCCAGAAGCCAAGCCCGAGGCAAAGCCCTTTAATCGCACAAATAATCGGCTTATCGATGTCGAAGTTTTTCGGCGAGATTGCCAGCGTCGCCTCAAAGGCTTTCCTCTCATCTTTTTCTTTGCGCACTTCCTTAATGTCAGCCCCTACGGTAAAGGCCCGGTCTCCGGTACTGGTGAGGATAGCAACCCAGGCCGAGCCGTCTTTCTGAAATGTCTTCCAACATTCTGCCAATTCTTCCTGGGCCGCTGAATTCAGAGTATTCAACCTGTCGGGACGATCAATGGTGATCGTGACAATTCTATCCTTTTGAACATATTTGATAAATTCCATGCCAACCTCCGATAATTAGAAATCAAAATTCGTACGCCATGCAAACGCGCCTTCGATATATTCTCTGTAAATTTACCTTATAAATTAAAAGCTTTTCCTCTTTCAAAGGGTCTAAGCTTTTCCCCTCGTCCTTATCCTAACTTCTTATAGGTTTCGGTAGCCTCGGAAACGATCCGGTCAATCAATTCCTTGACGGTCGGAATATCTTCAATAAGGGTCACGGCCTGTCCACAGGAGAGGACCCCTTTGTCCAGATTCCCGCCCATCCAAAGTTCCTTGCTGGCCTCACCACCCCGCATCGTGCATGGGGCACTCTTTGGTAGCCAAGAACCGGGTTCCCATGTAGATCCCGCAGGCCCCTAAAGCCAGCGATGCAACAAGGCCGCGTCCGTCGGCGATGGCTCCGGCACACAGCACAGGGATCTTAAGGGATTTCACCGATGCAGGGATGATCACCGAGGCAGCGATCTCCTCCGTCCCCGGATGTCCTCCACCCCCGTAGGTGAGAACGGTAACGGCGTCGCAGCCGATTTCTTCCATACGTTTGGCAAATTTTAAAGTGGGCACTTTTTGGATAAATTTGACGCCTCCGGCGTGTAGACGATCCAGGAAGGGCTTGGGGCTGCCACCCGAGGCTTCGACAAATCGTATCCCTTCTTCCAGGATGACCTCTATGACCTCGTCGTTGTTCATCGTCCGGGTTGAGGGGAAAAGGTTTAGGTTCACTCCAAAAGGTTTATCCGTGAGGCTCTTCGTCTTTCGAACTTCGTTGTGAAAATCTTCCTTTTTGTCGTAAATGGCAGAGGTAAGAATTCCTATGCCGCCAGCATTGGAAACGGCTGACACCAACTCCGCTCTCGCCTGATAAGCCAACGCACCCTGCACGATGGGATATTTGCAGCCAAATGTTCTGGTAATCCAGGTATCGAATAGTCCTTCACTCATTTCTCGTTCTCCCTTCGTCTTTTTGAATAGTTAGAGCAATTTGTTTGGTTCAATAAAGAATACTAAACACAGGGTAACTTTATCCTTATTTTAATTAAACCCAACACCTTCATGGATTTGCTGTTGATTTAGAGGATCCATGGCCGATACTAAATGCCTGCCTGACTTTCAGGTAACTGCATTCAAAAGGATAACTAGAAGGTCTCCGGACCACTCAACTTCACGAATTCGTCAGGGTTGTTAGTCCCTCCTTTTTAAGGGAAGTATACTTAACGGTCAGTACAATTTTTTTAACACAAGGGAAAAACTGTGTCAAGCAGAAAAATAACAAAAAAATAGAAAATATTTTTTTCTTGACATAGCTATTATTAAAGATTATATTCATACTGACCGGTAAGTATATATTGTTAAAAAACCAAAGGGGGACATTAAAAATGAGTATACCAATGCTGGTGAAAGCCGAAGAGATGAAAGAAAGACCTTACTACTCGAGTAAGGTGATGCGGGGGTTGGGCCGGATGGAGTCGCCTGATAACACCAGGTTACCCTATCGCGAAAATGTCAAATTGGAAATTGAACGGGCGCAATTAATTTACGAATCTTATAAAGAAACTGAGGGCGAGCCAATGATTTTAAGAAGGGCCAAGGCCTTCGCTCATTTATTTGATAACAAAAAGCTTTATATTCTTCCAGATGAACTCATCGTGGGAAATGTTTGCAGCGAACCCGGTTATTTAATGACTTTTCCGGAATTGTGGGGAAGCTGG
>JACQYK010000295.1 GCA_016208255.1 Deltaproteobacteria bacterium
TCTGGGAAAAATCAAGTCCTTCGATCCCAAGGGGATCATCCTCTCCGGAAGTACGGCCAGCGTCTATGATCCTACAGCCCCTTTACCGGATCCTGCAATTTTGGAGTTGGGGGTACCGGTATTGGGGATCTGCTATGGAATGCAATGGATCACCCATCAATTAAAAGGCCGGGTGGCCCGCTCCGGCAAAAGGGAATACGGCCGGGTGGAAATCGAATTTCTGGATTTCCAGGATCTTTTCTTCGGCCTTGATAAAGGCTTAAAGAATAAAAACCGAATCGTCTGGATGAGTCATGGCGATCGGATCGAACGTCTGCCAAAAGGTTTTATCCCTATCGCCCGAAGTCACAATGCGCCGATAGCGGCCATGAACGATTCAGAGAGGATGGTTTTCGGGGTCCAATTTCATCCGGAAGTGGTCCACACCCCGGCCGGGCATCGTATCCTGAAAAATTTTCTCTTCCGGGTCTGCCGCCTGAAGCCGCTCTGGACCCCCAGTTCCTTTATCAGGCAAACCATCGCTGCCATTCAACAAGAGGTCGGGACGGCCAAAGTTATCTGCGGTCTTTCCGGCGGGGTGGATTCCTCGGTGGTGGCGGTGCTGCTGCATCAGGCAATCGGAAGACAGTTGACCTGCATCTTCGTCAACAACGGGGCTTTACGAAGTGGAGAGGCCGAGAAAGTCGTCCGGCTCTTCCGAGGTCATTACCATATCCCCTTGGTCTATGTGGATGCCTCCCGCTCTTTCCTAAAAAAATTAAAGGGAGTTATTGATCCGGAAAAAAAACGGACGATTATCGGCCATGAATTTATCCGCATTTTTGAAGCCGAAGCCCAAAAAATCGGACCGGTCCGTTTCCTGGCCCAGGGAACCCTCTATCCGGATGTCATTGAATCCGTATCCTTTAAAGGCCCCTCCGCTACTATCAAGACCCACCATAATGTGGGCGGCCTTCCCTCCCGAATGAAGTTGAAATTGATAGAACCCTTGCGGGAATTATTTAAAGATGAAGGCCGAGAGGTGGGCCGCAGTCTCGGTTTGCCCGAGGAGATCATCAATCGTCAGCCTTTTCCGGGTCCGGGCCTGGCCATCCGTATCCTGGGCGAGGTGACCGAGTCCCGGCTGAATATCCTTCGCCAGGCCGATACCATCGTCTGGGAAGAAATGCGAAAAGCCGATTTGTATACCAAGGTCTGGCAATCTTTTGCGGTCTTGCTGCCTATAAGAACCGTGGGGGTCATGGGAGACGAGCGAACTTACGAACATGTCATCGCCCTGCGTATCGTGGACAGTCTGGATGCCATGACCGCGGACTGGAGCCGTATTCCTTACCACCTCCTCGGCCACCTGTCCAACCGGATCATCAATGAAGTCAAGGGGGTCAATCGTGTGGTCCTGGATATCTCCTCTAAACCTCCCAGCACCATTGAGTGGGAGTAAAAACAAGGTATAAGGTGCAAGGTGCAGGGTGTAAGGTTGAGAAATCAAATCAAGTAGAAAACGATGAAGATACTTGATATAGAATGGCCCAAAATTGATAATGTTAACAAATCTCAAATTAGCTCAAAGCTCAAAGGAAGTGTTTTGCTTTAAACCTTGAACCTTATACCTTGAACCTTAAACCATATACCGTACACCGTAAACCCTGAACCGAGCTTTTATTATGTCCCACGCATCTTTTGTTCATCTTCATCTCCACACCCAGTACAGCCTGCTGGATGGCGAGATTCGGCTGAAAGGGTTGTTTGAAAAGGCCCAGGCCTTCAAACTGCCGGCGATTGCCATGACCGATCACGGCAACCTCTTCGGCATGGTGGATTTTTACAAACAGGCCCAAAAGCATGGTTTAAAACCGATTATCGGCTGCGAAGTTTATGTGGCTCCGGGAAGCCGCCTGCAGAAAGAGACCCATCCCCACCAGGAAAATGCCTTCCACCTGGTCCTGCTTTGCAAAAACGAAAAAGGTTACCACAACCTGGTCAAACTGGTCACCCAGGCCTATTTTGAAGGTTTTTACTACAAGCCGCGAATCGACCGGGAGCTGTTAAAGGAGCATCACAAAGGGTTGATCGCCCTGACTGCCTGCCTGCACGGAGAGATCCCCTATTATCTTCTTAAAGGGGATTTTGACCGCGCCTTGAAAACGACCCGGGAGCTGGCCGAGATATTCGACCAGGAGCGGTTTTACCTGGAACTTCAAAAGAATGATATTCCCGAGCAGGATATCGTCAACCAAGGCCTGTTGGAAATCCATCGTCAACTGGGCATCCCCATCGTAGCCACCAATGATTGTCATTACCTGACCCGGGAAGAAGCCAAGGCCCACGATGTTTTACTTTGCATCCAGACCGGAAAAACGGTGGACGATCCCAACCGGATGCGCTTTTCCACGAATCAGCTCTATTTTAAGTCCCCGGAAGAAATGGCCCAGCTCTTTGCCGATCTGCCGGAAGCCATAAAAAATACGGTGCACATCGCCGACCGATGTAATCTGGAATTGAGCTTCGGCCATTCCTATCTCCCCCGCTATGCCTTGCCGCCGGAAGAGACCATGGATGGCCGTCTTAAAAATGAGGCGCGTTCCGGTCTCAAAGAGCGGCTGGCCGTCAAGGAGCAAATAGATCCCTCCTTCTCCCCTTCCCGGCACCAGGAATATCGGGACCGTCTTGAAAGAGAATTGACGGTCATCACCACAACCGGCTTTTCCGGTTATTTTCTGGTCGTTTCCGATTATGTGCGTTTTGCCAAGGAAAAAGGGATTTCGGTCGGACCGGGTCGGGGCTCCGGAGCCGGGAGTCTGGTGGCCTACGCCTTAAAGATCACCGATATCGATCCCCTGGATTATGGATTGATTTTTGAGCGTTTCCTGAATGTGGAACGGAAAGAACTGCCGGATATCGATGTTGACTATTGTGTGGAGCGCCGGGATGAGGTTCTGAAATATATTGCCGATAAATACGGCCAGGAGTATGTGGCCCAGATCATCACCTTTGGAAAGATGCAGGCCCGGGGCGTCATCCGGGATGTGGGCCGGGCACTGAATATCCCTTACGGCGAAGTGGATAAGATCGCCAAGCTGATCCCGGCCGTCTTGAACATTACCCTGAGCGAAGCCCTGGAAATGGAGCCCCGGCTCAAGGAACTCAGGGAATCCGATCCGACCATAAACGAATTGCTGACCATCGCCGAAGCCCTGGAAGGACTGCCCCGTCATGCCTCCACCCATGCGGCCGGGGTGATTATTTCCCCTCACCCGATAACCGACACCGTGCCCTTATACAAAGGTCCCAAGGGAGAAACCCTGACCCAGTATGAAATGAAATCGGTCCAGGAAATGGGATTGATCAAGTTTGATCTCCTGGGTCTGAACAACCTGACCATCATCCAGTATGCCTTAAGGACCATCGAACGGACCCATGGGCAGCGTATTGATTTAACCCGCATCCCTCTTGACGATCCGGCCACCTATGAACTGCTGGGCCGGGGGGACACCACCGGGGTGTTTCAGCTGGAAAGTTCGGGCATGAAAGATTTGCTGATCCGGATGAAGCCCCAAAATTTTGAAGACCTCATCGCTCTTAATGCCCTTTACCGGCCCGGGCCTTTGAAAAGCGGGATGGTGGATGACTTTGTCAGGAGAAAACACGGGGAGGTGCCCGTGGAGTATCCCCATCCGCTCCTGGAAGGCGTCTTGAAAGAAACCATGGGGATCATCGTTTATCAGGAACAGGTTATGCAGATCGGCGCCTTATTGGCGGATTATTCCATGGGCGAGGCCGACACCTTGCGCAAGGCCATGGGTAAAAAAATTCCCGAGGTCATGGCCCAGCAACGGACCCGCTTTCTGGAGGGGACCAAAAAGAAACGAATCGACCAGAAAAAGGCCGACGAAATTTTTGACAAGATGGAAACCTTCGGAGGCTACGGGTTTAACAAGTCTCACAGTGCCGCCTATGCCTTGATCACCTATCAGACGGCCTATCTGAAGGCTCATTATCCCCTGGATTTCATGGTGGCCCTGATGACCAGTAAAATGGGGAATTCCACGGAAGTGACCAAGTGTATCGCCGAATGCCGGGAAAAAGCGATCGTAGTCCTGCCACCGGATGTGAACCTGAGTCACCTGGATTTTACGGTAGTGGATGATAAGATTCGTTTCGGCCTGGCCGCGGTAAAGAATGTCGGAGCCGGGGCCATAGAGTCCATTCTGGAGGCCAGGAGCGAAGGAGGGGAATTCAAATCCCTGATCGATTTTTGCCGCCGGGTGGATTTACGCCGGGTGAACCGAAGGGTGGCGGAGAGTTTGATTAAATGCGGGGCCTTTGATTCCCTGGGGGTGGCCCGTTCCAGGCTGATGGCCTTTCTGCCCGAAGCCCTGGACATCGGACAGCAAAGCCAAAAGGAACAGTCTGAACACCAGTTCAGTCTTTTTTCCATGGAAGGAGAATCGGGCTTGACCCGGCCTGATATCGATCCTCCTTTGATCGAGGAATGGCGCGAAAGCCAAAAACTCTCTTTTGAAAAGGAAATTTTGGGTTTTTATATTACCGGTCATCCCTTGACCCGCTATTCGGAAAGTCTGCAAGACCTGAAAACGATCGACATTCAATCCTTGTTCGAAATGGAAGATAAAGAAAATGTGCGACTGGCCGGAATGGTGGCCGCCCTGAAAGAAATCAACAGCAAAAAAGGGGAGCGGATGGCCTTTGCCACGATCGAAGACCTGACCGGATCTTGTGAAGTCATCATTTTTTCCGATATTTTCCGCAAATGTTCCCAAGTGCTAAAAGAGGAAGGGCCTCTCTGGGTCACCGGCATCACCACCAAGGATGAAAAAGGGATCAAGGTCATTGCCAACGATATACTCCCCCTGGACGAGGCCGAAGAAAAAATGGCCCAGCAGGCCGTTCTCAAAATACAGGTGTCCGGTCTAACCCGGGATCAACTTTCCGAATTAAAGGATTTTTTAAAAAATCATTCCGGGTCCTGCCCGGTCCGGATTTGCGCCTGCCTCCCGGATAAAAGCCAGATCCTCCTGAATCTTCCGGAAACCTATACTATCCGGCCTTCGGTTCGAATGAGACGTGAAATGAAAGGGCTTTCTTTTAATCCCTTTATGGAGATCGTTTACTCTGATCCCCCCAAGGCTGAGAGTAACGGGGAGCAGAGAAGGCGAGGAGTGAAAGTGCAGACCAACGGTTCAAGGTCAACGGGATAAGGTGTGGCCGTTCGGAGTTGTGCGTTCGGGGGATAAAATTTTTGAGTCTTTCTAATCTGGATAATCTCGTAAAAAGTCTCCGAAAGCTCATTCTCGTCATTCCCGTGAAAACGGGAATCCAGGGAATTCAATAAGTTCTGGACCCCCGCTTTCGCGGGGGTGACGGCTTTGGAGACTTTTTACAGATTCATCAATCCTATACCTTGCACATTAAACTTTGAATTTTGAACTTTGAACTTTGAACCTTTATTTTATGGTCGATTACCAGGAGCGGTTCTACCGCAGTAAAATCAACACCCCGGACTGGGTCTCTTTTACCATCCAGGTCAAGGAAAGCGACCTCTGGGTGCGGGCCAGAAAAGATCTTTCCCTTGAAGGCTATGAACGGGTATTTCAATACCGTCATTCTCTGGATGTCTATATTCAGCAACACCCTGAATTCAAGAAATCCTTAGAGCCCCTGGCCCTGGATTCTCTGGCCCCGCCCATAGTCCAGACCATGGTGCAAGCCGGTCAGGCCGCCGGGGTCGGTCCCATGGCCTCTGTGGCCGGCGCTATCGCCTTATTGGTCGGGCAGGATTTATTGGCCTACTCTCCGGATGTCATTATCGAAAACGGTGGGGATTTATTTATCGTCTGCCGGGAGCCTCTGATTATCGGGATCTACGCCGGAAAGTCGGCTTTGAGCGGACGGTTGGGAATTCAGCTGCCTCCTTCCGATCGACCGGTAGGATTGTGCACCTCTTCCGGGACCGTGGGCCATTCCTTGAGCTTCGGCCGGGCTGATGCCGTAACTGTTTTATCTCCCTCCGCCGCGCTTTCCGATGCTGTGGCTACGGCGGTAGGGAACCGGGTTCGAACAAAAAACGATATTCAAACGGCCCTGGACTGGGCCCAAAAGATCCCGGAGGTGGAGGGGGTTTTGATTATTATCGGAGAGCAGATGGGGGTATGGGGGGAAATCGAGTTAGTGACGATTTAAAAATCAGGTTTAAGGTCTAAGGTCCAAGGTGTGAGGTTAATAAATACCAAAGACCCGTCACCCCGGCGAAAGCCGGGGTCCAGTCCGACCCCTTCTTTTTATCTTGAATCTTGACAAGTTCGTAAAAAGTCGTCATTCCCGCGCAGAGCCTGTCCTCGACCTGATCGGGGACGGGAATCCAGACAAACTGTAAGTAATTAAAAACACTGGATTCCCGTTTCCACGGGAATGACGAAATTCGGGCTTTCGGCGACTTTTTACGAGTCCAATAATCTTAAACATTATACCTTGTTATCTTTAAAGGAGCTTGTTTCATGAAAAACAGTAAAGTGATATTTCTTAGTTTGTTAATCATACTTCTGAACGCCTGGGGTTGTCAGACGGTTCCCAAAGTACAGGAACGCAAAGGCCCGCCAAAAATCGCCCTGGTCCTGGGCGGTGGGGCGGCCCGGGGATTTGCCCATGTAGGAGTCATCCGGGTTTTGGAACAGGAAAAGATACCCATTCACCTGATCGTCGGCACCAGTGTCGGCAGCCTGATCGGGGCCCTTTATGCTTCCGATCCCAACAGCTTCAATCTGGAATGGCTGTCCTTTACCATAGAAAAGGAAGACATCTTCGATTATTCCGTGCTTTCGGCCAAGATGGGTCCGGTCAGCGGGGAACGTTTGGAGAAATTTGTCCAAACCAAAGTCAGGGCCAAGACCATCGAACAAATGAAAATCCCTTTTTACGCAATAACCACGGATTTGAACACCGGCAACACCTGGGTTTTTGACAAGGGATCCGTGGCCAAGGCGGTCCGGGCCAGCAGTTCCATTCCCGGTATTTTCCAGCCTCTGGAATATTTGGGCCGGACGTATGTGGATGGGGGCGTGACCGACATTCTGCCGGTTGATGTGGCCCGGGCCAGGGGAGCGGATATCATCATTGCCGTCAGTATCCAAAAGACTATAAAGAATGCTCCGGCCAATTCTTTGATCGACGTCATCCTGCAATCCATCGATATCATGAGCAGGGAACTGTGTACCTACAAGTCAAGGGGGTATGATGTTCTGATTGAGCCCAATGTGGGGGACGTGGGCACAACCGATTTTACCCAAAAGAAACGATTGATGGATGCCGGTATCCAGGCCGCCAAACAGGCCCTGCCCAGGATCCGGCAATTGATGGCGGAGAAAATGTAAATCATCTCGGATTGCGAATTGCGGATCGCGGAAGCAGCCACCCTCGTCAATAAAAAGCCGAGACCAACAAAATAGGTCAGGCCTATTTCCAGAATAATAGTTAGAAATCAAAAAAGATAATCTGATACAGTCGCCCTGTTCTGTAAGAAACATTTTAATCTGAATATTTTTATGAAGTTCATAGATCGATGAAAAAAGGGATTCACCTCTGGATAGGCCTTGCTGGCCTGTTGTTCTTTCAGACCGCTCTGGTTCTCAGGGTCGAACTGGTCCTGACCTATTTTTATTCCCTGATCTGGTGGTCCTATATCGTCCTGATCGACGGTATTATTTACCGGCTCAAGGGGAATTCCCTGATTGTCAATCAGACCAGAAAATTTTTTCTTTTAATCCCCTGGTCGGTCCTGATCTGGCTGATCTTCGAAGGGTTTAACCTGGTTTTGAAAAATTGGCACTATGTCGGGGTGCCCAAAGAAATTATGATACGCTGGCCGGGATATTTTGTAGCCTATGGAACGGTTCTCCCGGCTGTTTTGGAGACCCGGGACCTTCTATCGGCTTTGGGGATTTTTGAGAAAAGCCGGGTCCCCCCGATTCCGGTTCAAACTTCCTGGTATAGACCTTTGATTATTACCGGGACCTTATGCTTGATACTCCCCCTGCTTTTTCCCCGATTTTGTTTTCCTCTGGTCTGGTTGGGTTTTATTTTTCTCCTGGAGCCTTTTAATCATCGGACCGGGAGACCATCCCTCTTAGGCGATCTACAAAGGGGGCGGGCTGAAAATCTGTATCAACTCCTTTTATCCGGTATGATCTGCGGCCTCCTGTGGGAATTTTGGAATTTCTGGGCCAGGTCCAAATGGATCTACACCGTTCCCTGGGTGGGGGAGATAAAATTATTTGAAATGCCGGTCTTGGGTTTTTTCGGCTTCCCGCCATTTGCCCTGGAATGTTTTGTCCTGGTCCATTTTTTAAGGCTGTTGGAATCACGCCCCTCGGGAAAAAAGAAATTTCTCTGGCAGGCCATTCCCTTATGGCTCTTCTTCTACGGGGTGATGTTTTCGGCCATCGATGCTTATACGGTCCGTTCTTTCGGTTAATAAATTCGAGTAGCAAAAGGCGACTTTCAAAAAATGAAAGAGGGTTCAAGGATTCAAGGATTCAAGGGTTCAAGTGAAAAATCTGAAAAATCGAAAAGAAGGAGTCTTAACCCCTTGGACCCTCGGACCCTCGGACCCTCGACCCCTTATTTTCCAAACAAAGTTTTTTTCATTAGCCTGGGGTGTGCCAAAAACCTGGTGGACAGTGAGATGATGCTTCATCAACTGTCGGTTGCAGGTTTTCTCATCACCCAGGAACCCGACCAAGCCGAAGTGGTGATCATCAATACCTGCAGCTTTATCGAGCCGGCCACCCGGGAGAGCATTGAGACCATTCTGGAGGCCGCCCGGTTAAAAAAAGAAGGGATCTGTCAGATCCTGGTGGTTACCGGATGTTTCCCCCAACGATATCAAAATCAGTTAGTAAAGCAGATGCCGGAAGTGAATCTTTTCCTGGGTACGGAATCCTTTTCAGGTTTGGCCGGGCTTCTCACCGGACTGTTAGCCGGCAAAAAAACCCCCAAAATGATCCTCAAACCCGATCCCGGACTCTGGACAGCACCTTACCAACGACTCCTGACCACCTCCCCGGGGACAGCCTATCTAAAGATCTCCGAAGGATGTTCCAATCGCTGTGCCTATTGCACCATCCCTTCCATCCGGGGACCTTTTCGCAGTCGTGATCCGAAAGTCTTGATTCAGGAAGCCCAAACCTTAGCCGGACAAGGGGTCCGGGAATTGATCATGATCGGTCAGGACACAACGTCTTATGGAACCGATCTAAACCAGGGGCTTTCCCTGATCGAACTGATTAAACATTTGCTCAAGATCGATTCTTTTAAATGGCTGCGTCTGCTCTATCTTCGCCCGGAAAGGATTACCCGGAAGCTTCTTAATTTAATGGCCCGGGAGGAAAGAATTTGCCCTTATCTGGACATCCCTATCCAGCATGCCAGCGATCGGATACTGAAGGCCATGAACCGGCCTTACGGGCAAAAGAGGCTGCGTGACTTGATTCAAAAGATCAGACAAATCATGCCTCAGGCCGCTCTACGGACTACTCTCATGGTCGGTTTTCCCGGTGAGACCGAGGAGGATTTTCAGGATTTATTACAGTTTGTTTCCGAAGTGAAATTTGATCACCTCGGTCTTTTCCGGTACTCCCCCGAAGAAGGGACCACAGCGGCCGGCTATTCCGATCAGGTCCCGAAAGAAATCAGCCTTCAACGTATGGATCTCCTGATGGAAATACAGGAGAAAATCTCCTTAAAGAAAAACCAAGGCCGGATTGGATCTGTGGAACCGGTCCTGGTCACCGGCCTGAGTCCGGAAAGCGCGCTGTTGATTCAGGGGCGGACCCGCTTCCAGGCCCCGGAGGTGGATGGGGTGGTTTTCATCACCGATGGGGAACCGCGGGTGGGGGAAATCATCATGGTGAAAATCACCGAAGCCCATACTTATGATCTGGTGGGAGTGGTGCAAGAGTGATATTACTCAAGTCGGACCTGCCCCGGAATTCTTATTAAGCCGGCATAAAGAGCCAAAAAATAAGGACAATATTCAGGAATTATTTGCCTTCCTAATTGATTCTATCAGTTTTATTGAGACCATTCAGGATCCAAAGATATTCCACTATATCGGGCAGATATTCCTCGGAAATGGCATTCATTAATAATAAAGCCTCCATCCTTTTATTATTGACCCCTATTAAGGCCCGTTTTAAGGCCTCTATCTTTTCCTTGGTGTTCTCTGTCTTTTTTAATGACTCCATTAACGTTATCCTTAATTATGAATCCTATGAATTTCTCGAATTAGATCCTCCACCGGTTAGGCAATCAACCTGGTAAAAGGGCCTGTCATCTCCCTTCCTTTTTTATCGGATCGGGGAATCATCTACAATGAATATTAAGCAAAACTGGTGCCACAAACTTTAAGAATCTTGAATTAATTGTTTTTATTAGGTTATTGGCTGAAATAGACTCTTGAGTCCTTCAGGGAAAGGAAGAATATTTCCTTTTTTTCCCAATTTATTTTTCTTTTTGGGAAGGAAAAAAATTTCCCTCTATTCCGATTTTGATTCATAAAACAGGATTCTAAAAGAAGGGGCGCATACCGATTGATCTCTAACCATTTTTTTAAATCGGTCCTGCGGATTTCCGGAAGCATCTCTTCCATAAATTGTCTTGATATTTCAATAAATTTGTAATAATAGCGAAAAGGATCCCATAGAAAGTCTTAAAATTTAAAATGGCGGCCCGGAAGTTCACTCCTGGTAAAAGTCTTAAGGGTGCTTTAGCCCGAAAATAGGGTTCGGCCTCGAACGAACTCTGTTTTCATGTCCCGGCTTCCAAAGGAAGCCTCCTATTAAGGTCGATGAAATCGACCAAGATCGTGGTGCCACGCCCCAAAAGGCGGGGCATGGCCTTTTAAAATAGTTTTCCGTAAAAGAGAGGAGTTTGATTATGGCCAAGGTCCTTTTACCCCTTTCCCGTTTTAGGGTTATTGATCTGACGGCGGCCCGGGCCGGTCCCACGGCCGTTCGTGTTCTGGCCGACTGGGGCGCGAAGGTGATCAAGATTGAGCCCCCGCTGACCCGGGGATCCAATCCCAAAAGTGTTGAAACCAGGCGCCATGATCCGGACTTTCAGAACTTGCATCGGAATAAGCGCAGTCTCACCCTGGACCTGAAATCGGAAAAGGGAAAAATGATTTTTTTCAAGTTATGCGAAAAAACCGATGTCATCGTGGAAAACTTTCGCTCTGAAGTGAAATATCGATTGGGCATAGATTATGGGGCCGTTAAAGAAATTAACCCCCGTATCGTCTATGGAAGTATTTCCGGTTTTGGTCAGGACGGTCCTTATGGCAAGCGACCGGGGGTTGATCAAATAGTACAGGGGATGAGCGGATTGATGTCCATCACGGGCGAGCCGGGACGGGGACCCATGCGGGTGGGTATAGCCATCAGTGATTCATCTGCCGGAATCTTGCTGGCCAACGGGATTCTGATCGCTCTTTTGGACCGGGAAGTAACGGGCCAGGGTCGCTGGGTTCATACCTCTTTGTTGGAATCCATGATCAACATGATGGATTTTCAGGCCGCCCGCTGGACCGTCGCCAGGCATGTCCCCCCCCAGGTCGGCAACGATCATCCGACCATGTCCCCCATGGGCGTCTTTAATGCCGCCGATGGCCAGGTGAATATTGCCGCCAGTTCCCCAAAGATGTTCCGCAATTTTTGTGTGGCATTGAGCGCTTCTCATTTGCTGGAAAACCCTAACTATTCCAATAACTATCAGCGCGCTCTTCATCGTCAGGAATTGAACCGGGAGATCAATGAAATCACTGAAAAGATACCTATGGAGGTCCTGGTTGAAAAGCTGAATGGAGCAGGGTGCCCCTGCGGACCCATTTATCGTATTGATCAAGCCTTTGCCGATCCCCAGGTTCCGCATCTGGAGGTATCGAAACCGATTGATCCTGCTGGGCTTGGTCCCATTGGTTTGATCCGCACGCCGATCAATATGCCTGATATCCCCGGCGCCTCCGAGATCAGACAACCGGCACCAGAATTGGGTCAGCACAGTGATGAGGTGCTGGCCGGGCTTGGTTATGATGAGGCGGAAATATCCGGCTTTCGAGAAGCAGGAATCATTTAGTTTGAAAATAGTTTATAAATCCCCCTCAATCCCCCTTTTCCAAAGGGGGACTTTAAA
>JACQYK010000004.1 GCA_016208255.1 Deltaproteobacteria bacterium
GCAGCAGATCTGCGATCGCATGATGGGTTTGAACTTCGGGCAGACAATCATGGAGGGGGAACCGGAGGCGATCGTCCGGGATCCGCGCGTGATCGAAGCCTATTTGGGGTATGATGAAGATGATCCAGTTGAATAAAGTAGATGTTTTTTACGGGAAATCACAGGCCCTGCATGAAATCTCGCTCTCCGTGCATCCCGGAGAGATCGTCGCCCTCATCGGCGCCAACGGGGCGGGGAAGACGACCGTCCTGAAGGCAATTTCCGGCTTGATTTCCTGGGGGGGAGGCGACATTTCCTTTAACAATCAATCTCTTCGCGGCTTGAAGGCGGCACAGATCGCCATGAAGGGCATCTCCCACGTACCGGAGCGCGGGGGGATCTTCGGAAAGATGACCGTTCTGGAGAACCTGGAGCTTGGCGCCGCAGCCAACCGCACCACCGAGGATAAAGAAAGCAGGTTCCAGAAGGTCTTTAATCTTTTCCCTATATTGAAAGAGCGAAAAACCCAATTGGGCAGCCTGTTGAGCGGCGGGGAACGTCAGATGCTGGCCATCGGGCGGGCGATGATGAGCCGTCCGCAGTTGTACCTGCTGGATGAGCCAACCCTGGGGCTGAGTCCCGTCATGGTGAGTTTGATTGCAAAAGTGATTAAGGAAATAAGCAATCAAGGCGGAACCATTCTCCTGGTGGAGCAAAATGCGCGCATGGCCCTGAAGATCTCCAAGCGGAGTTACGTTTTGGAGATCGGGTGTATTTTCCGGGAAGGGCCCAGCCGTGAGTTATTGGAGGATGAGGAAGTGAAAAAGAGTTACTTGGGTTCCTAGCTTGACAAGAAAATTGGAATAGACTATTTCTTGTTTACGGTCGACAGTCCACAATATGTAGGGAAAATAGACATGACTACCTCCAAAGTTAAACGAAGAGAATTCAGTCCCCAATATTCTATTCCTTTAGTGGAACAGATCACTGAATTTTTGACCCAGGCCATTATGGACGGCCAGTTTGAAAGTGGAGAACGGTTGGTCGAAAATGAGCTGCAGCGACGTTTTGGGGTTAGTCGATCCCCCATTCGGGAGTCCTTTCGCGTTTTAGAAAAAAAGGGCTTGGTTAATAATGTTCCCAGGAAAGGAACGTATGTCCGTAAAATCACCCAAAAGGATATCGAAGAAAATTTCCCGGTCCGCGCTAATCTGGAAAGTCTGGCGGCCCGGTTGGCCCTGCCTCACCTTCACCCTCAGGAAATCGAAAAAATGGAATCCGCTTTTGCCCGGATGAAGGATGGGGCCAAACAAAATGATTTCAAATTATATCTTAAATATCACACCCAATATCACGAAGTCTTTATCCGCGCCAGCGGGAATGATACCCTGATCGAAATATTAGAGAATCTGCGCAATCAAGCGATTTGGTTTCGTTATTCCTATCTTTATGTCCAGGAATCCTATGAATATGCGATCAAAGTCCATCGGAAGATCCTGGATTGTTTTATCAAAAAAGACGCCGATCAACTGGAACGCCTGGTTAAAGAACATATACTGATTGCTTTGGACCGATTTATTCAATTTCTTGCCTCCCAAAAATAACGGCGGAATCCCTTTGAGGGAAAAACAGAATCCTCTAGGATAAAAACCATCACCTCTATATTTTCAAAAGAAGGGGAACAGGTATGACCGAAGTGGGAATTGCCTTAGGTGGCGTTTCTCTGCTACCAGCCTTGGATCGTGTCCGAAGGGGCTTTTTCCCAACGGCACTGCCTATCTGCCGACTGTCGACAAGGCAACCGGCATGAAACCAAATCCCCCAGCCCCTTGCCTCTGGTCAGACATCAATTAAGGAGGATTACCTTTTATGGATTTTGAAATAAGCGAAGAAAACCGCATGTTCCGGGAGGCCATCCGGGAATTTGCCGAACGGGAGATCGCGCCGCTAAGTGGATGAGGCCGAGGCCACCCATACTTTTCCCAAGCAGTTATTTAAAAAAATGGGGGAACAGGCCTTTTTGTGTCCCCGCTATCCCTTGGAGATGGGCGGCGGCGGAGATAAAATAACCGAATGTATCATGGTCGAAGAACTCTGCCGGGTCAATGTCGGGATCGCCGGCAGCCTGATGGTTCAGAGCGGGTTAGCCACGGACCCTATTTACCGGCATGGTACGGAGGAACAAAAAGAGCGGTTTCTTTTGCCGGCCATCAAAGGAGAGAAAATCGGCGCCTTTGGACTGACCGAGCCGGACGTGGGTTCCGATTCGGCCGCGATAAAGACCAAGGCTGTTCGGTCGGGGGATGACTATATCATTAATGGGACCAAAATGTTCATTACTAATGGACCCATCTGTGATTATGTGGTCGTGGCCGCCTACACCGACCCAACCCGTCGGGGTGAGGGGATCAATTTGTTCATTGTAGAAAAAGGGACCCCGGGATTTACGGTTTCCAGGAAGCTGGACAAGGTGGGTAATTGCTCGGCGGAGACCGGGGAATTGGTTTTTGAAGATTGCCGGGTGCCGGCTGAAAATATGATCGGGGAGAAGGAAGGAGGCGGGTTTGCTCAGCTGGCCGACACCCTGATATCCGGCCGGATTACTTACGGGGCCCGCTGCACCGGCACCGGGCAAGCCGCTTATGAATTGACGGCCAAGTATGCCCAGGAACGGATTCAATTCGGAAAGCCGATCACCAAATATCAAATCAACCGTTTCCGTATTGCCGAGATGGCCATGTATTTGGATGTAATGCGCAGCTATACCTATCGAGTTGCCCGGCTCTATGACCAGGGCCGAAAGGTCCGTAAAGAATCTTCCATGGTCAAACTGTTCACCGCCGAAATCCTGCAGAAAATCTTAAATGACGCCATGCAGATTCACGGCGGGTACGGCTACATGATGGAATATCCCATCCAGAGATTCTGGCGTGACGGCCGCTTGTTTACCATAACGGAGGGTACCTCGGAGATCCAGCATTTGGTGATTGCCAAAGAGATTGGGTTATAGGGCCGGAATAAAGTCCGGACTTCGGAGTTCGGTGTTCGGAGAAAAAACTGAATGAGTTTGGAGTTCGGAGAAAGCCATTTCAATGGATTGAATCCTTTGAAAGGAGGAACCATGAGAAAAGTCGGAATTGTAGGAATGGGGACCACCAAGTTCAAGGCCCGCTGGATCGACAAGACTTATTATGAGCTGGCCTTCGATGCGGCCAGGATGGCCATGGAGGATGCCGGACTCAGCCGGCTGGATATCGATTGTGCCGTCTATGGGATTTACAACGATTTTTTTCAGCGCCAGTATCAGCCCGATGCCTTTGTCCATGATTACCTGGGATTGGGATTGAAGCCTATGGTGCGGGTCAATTCCGGGGGGGCCACGGGCGGGGCGGCCCTGCGCATCGGCTACGCGGAGGTGGCCAGCGGCCTCTATGACATCTGTTTGGTTTTAGGGGTGGAAAAATGCGCCGATTGTTACAACTATGAATTCCAGGCCGCGACCCCGGAAGTCCTGCGGGCCATTCTTTACACCGCCGACATGACCTATGACAATCCGGCCGGCCGGACCGCGGCCTCGGGTTTTGCCCTGGCGGTTATCGCCCATCGTGAAAAATACGGCAACCCCACGGATGAGCAAATGGCCAAGGTTTCGGTTAAAAACCATTTTAATGCCACCCAAAATCCCATCGCCCAGTCGCCTAAAATCCTGACGGTGGAAGAGGTCTTGAATTCCAAAAAGATCGTCGAGCCTTTTCATTTTTACGATAATTGCTTGTACACCGAAGGCTCTTCGGCGGTCATTCTGGCTTCGGAAGAGGTGGCTCGAAAATTAACGCCGAAACCGGTCTGGATTTCAGGATTAGGGGCTTCGACCGATTATGTCATGCCCGGGAACCGGCCGAACATTTATACCTTCGAATCCTCCCGATTAGCGGCCAAAAAGTCCTTTGAAATGGCCGGGATCACCAACCCCCTGGAAGAACTGGATTTGGCCGAGCTCCATGACGCCTTTACCGGCACGGAGATCATGGCCTATGAAGACTGTTTTTTTTGCGAAGAAGGCCAGGGGGGACGGTTGATCGATGAAGAGGTGGTCATGGCCGGCGGGATACTGCCGGTCAACCTGAGCGTGGGTCTCATCGGCTGCGGCCATGCCGTGGTGTCCACGGGCATCATGCAAACCTATGAAGTCGCCCTTCACCTTCGGGGAGAGGCGGGAGCGCGGCAGGTCAAAAACGCCCGCCGCGGTTTGGTGCAAAGTATCGGTGGGACCCTTTGCACCTGGACGGTTTGTCTGGTTCTGGAAAGGGAGGACTGATATGAACGAACAGGAACGTGAAAAATGGTATCTTCTTCAGCAGCGAAAATACGGCATCCCCGTCGAATATCTGAAGCGGGAATTTGAAGACGAGTTATCCGGAAAAGTCCCCATGGACCGGCCATTGGAAATACCCGACAAGATGGAAGTGGTCTTCAAATACAGCTACGGACAACAATCCCGATTTTTTAGGGAGATACGGGAAAATAAAAAAATGTATGGGGCCCAATGTCCGCAATGCGGCAAGGTCTATTGTCCCCCCAGGGCCCATTGTTCTTTATGTTACCAGCCTACCGAATGGGTGCCTTTAGCCGGCACCGGGGTGATCAAAACCTTTACCGTCCAGTATATTTCCACCAGCGCCTTTATCAAAAAGGTTCCTTTCATCTGTGCCTACGTCCAATTGGACGGCACGGATTTTCTGCTCATGGCCAACATGGAAGTGGACGACGTGGCCCGAATCAAGGTGGGGACCAGGGTCAAGGTCGTATTCCGGGAAGAACGGCAGGGGACCATTACGGATTTTTATTTTGAACCGATGGAATAGGACGAAAATAAAGTTCGGAGTTTAGAGTTCGGAGTTCGGCGAAAAAGCTTTCCAAAGATATTTGAAATTTTTTCACCGCGGAGCCGCAAAGAACGCAGAGAGAGTTTTTTGAACAATCCCGTGAGAGGCAGAATTGTTCAATCCAGCTCTGGCCTCCGGCAAAGGCCGAACCGTAACCGAAGCCGACATCTTCAATTTCGCCGCCCTGTCCAAGAGATATGCCGATGGCCCTTGAGCTGGCGCCCCGCGGGTATGTGCTGGAAATCGGGCGGATTTCCCATCAGGGGCCGAGTGGTTCGCTGATGGAGGATGAACAGGTAAAAAAGGACTATCTGGGTCTCTAAAAACAAAGCAAGGTCAAATCAGGAGGAAAGATTTGAAAAGTACGGAGAAAGATCCGGGATCGGGATAAGAGAATAACCAACCGGGAGTTTGATCAAAGGGTCAACCGCCTGGCGAATGCCCTGCTTTTAAAGGGCATTATAAAAGGAGAAACCGTCGGTCTCCTAATGCCCAACAGTTATGAAATGCCCGAGATTTTTTTTGCCGCGGCCAGGATAGGGGCTGTCAGCGTGCCGGTGAATATTCGGCTTTCTCCCAGGGAAATAACTTATATTTTAAATAATGCGGAGGTAAAAATTCTTTTTCTGGGAAGTTCCTTCTTCGAGGTGATCGACCGGATCAAAACGGAGCTTCCCCTGATCCGGGATTATGTACTGACGGGAAGACACTCTGAAAAGGGTTTGACCGGCTACGAAGACTTTTTGGCCGAAGGCTCAATCCTCCCTCCGGAGATCAGACTTGATGATGAGGATACCGTCTTTATTATTTATACAGCCGGGACCACAGGGAAACCCAAGGGCGCTGAACTCACGCACAAAAATATGGTCCTCAATGCCCTGACCATCCATCTGGAGTCTTTTTCCGCCCTGCCCCGCAGAGCGGATCTACCTGTTTTACCCTCCAAAATCATTTCCATAACCCCTTTCTTCCATATTGCCGGGATTGTCAGCGTCGTCAAAAACATCCTGACCTCAACGCCCATGATTATCATCGATTTCGATCCGGTTGTATTATTGGGAGCCATCGAACAGGAAAAGGCCACCTATCTCTTCCTGGTCCCGGCCATGTGGCAGATGGTCATGAACCACCCTGATTTCAAGAATTATGATGTCAGCTCTTTACGGACCGCGGCCTACGGGGCGGATATTACCCCGAATGCCTTGAAGGAAAGAATCCTGGAACACTTTCCGAATGCCGCATTATACGAGGCCTTCGGACAGACCGAGATGACGGCTACGGCGGTTTGCATGAAGCATCAGGATGCCTTGCGCAAGGAAGGTTCGGTGGGTCAACCATTTTTCAATGTAGAAGTGCGGGTGGTGGATGATCAGATGAAGGATGTGGGGGTCCATGAGGTCGGGGAGATCGTCTACCGGGGCCCGGGTCTTTTCAAAGGGTATTATAAAAATCCGGAAGAAACCCGGAAGGCCTTTGAAGGCGGCTGGTTTCACAGCGGAGATCTGGTGCGCCGGGATGAAGAAGGGTTTATCTATGTCGTGGACCGCAAGAAAGATATGATTGTCAGCGGCGGTGAAAATATTTATTCGGCCGAAGTGGAAGCCGTATTGCTGATCCATCCCAAGATCAAAGAGGCGGCGGTCATAGGAATTCCGGATCCCAAATGGGGGGAAACCGTCAAGGCCTTTGTGGTTTGTACATCGGGTCAGGAGGCCACGGCGGAAGAAATTATAACCTTTTGTATGGATCATTTGGCCCGCTTCAAAAGACCGAAGGTGGTGGAGTTCATCGCCAGCCTGCCCCGAAGTGCAACAGGAAAGGTTCTCAAGAGGGAACTGCGGTCCATCAATAATTAATCAAAACTTTTTTAATAATGAAAGAAAAGAAAAATGCCAAAGGAAAATGATCTCCCTCTGAAGGGATTGAAAATAATCGATATGGCGACTATGATGGCGGCCCCCTGGGCCGCCTCTTATTTGGGCGATTTTGGGGCGGAAGTCATCAAGGTGGAACATCCGGTCACCGGAGACACCATGAGAAAGTTCGGGGCTTTAAAAGACGGAAAAGCGGTTTTTTGGAAGACCCTGTCCAGGAATAAAAGATGCATCACCCTGGATGTTAAACGGGGCCAGGCGGTTTTTCTCAAGCTGGTGCAATGGGCCGATGTGCTGATCGAAAATTTCAGGCCCGGAACCATGGAGAAATGGGGGCTCGGTTGGGACGTGCTCAGTGCGGCCAACCCAGGGCTTATTTGGCTTCGGGTGTCCGGATTCGGCCAGGGAGGACCCTATGCGGCCAGAGGTGGATTCGGAACCGTGGCGGAAGGCCTGTGCGGATTTGCCGCCCTGAACGGTTACCCGGATTCCCCGCCCACCTTACCTCCCAACCCCCTGGCCGATGGCGTCTGCAGCGTTTTTGGGGCCCTGGCGATCATGATCGCCCTGTATGAGAGAAATGTTTTGGGAAGCGGGAAAGGACAGATCATCGATATCTCCCTTTATGAGCCCTTGATGCGTTTGCTGGAAGCCAATCTGTTGGATTTTTCCGTTCTTGGTCTGCAATCAAAACGAATGGGCAGCCGAATCGCTTCGGCTGCCCCGCGCAACCTCTACCAAACAAAAGAAGGCCGATGGGTCAGTTTGTCGGGTAGCGCCCAGCCCATTGCTGAAAATGTTTTCAGGGCCATCGGGCGACCGGAGTTGATTCAAGATCCGAGATTTTGTGATAACCCCAGCCGGGTTCAACATGTCGAAGAACTGGACGCCATTATCGACCATTGGATCGGGGAACATTCGCTGGAAGAGGTGATGGCTGCATTTTTAGAGGCCCAGGCCGTGGTCGGCCCGGTATATGAAATGGACCAGCTTTTTGAGGATGAGCACTTAAAGGCCAGGGAATCTTTGATAGAAGTGGAGGATGAAGATTTCGGACCTATAAAACTTCCCAATGTTTTTGCCAAATTTTCCCGGACCCCCGGGGCCATACAATTTACCGGAGGCGCCAAGGGGGCGGAAAATCAAAAAGTCTATTGTGATTTGTTAGGCTTGACGCCGGAAGAATTAAAAGAGCTTCAGAAGAACGGAGTGGTTTAAGGCGAAAATAGATAAGAGCTCAAAGTCGTTTATCTCTCGCCCGCTTCGCTCGAGGGCGCAGAGGACACAGAGAGATCATTAAGAGGTCTGAATCCCTGAGAAGGGGATTCAGACCCCGGACTCAGCCTCCGGCAAGGATCGCAGCAGCGCTGGACCGGTTTTTCATTGCGGTCCTCTCAACCGCAATGAAAAAATCAATTCGTCCTCAGTGATCTCAGTGGGCTCTAGTCCGCCGAGGCGGACGGGCGAGAGATCAAGCTTTTTGTTCGGGAGTTCGGAGAACCTCAATTTTCATGTTTCGTGGTGCCCCTGGGCACATGAGGGCCGGACCGATCGTATCGGGAAAAACTCCAAGGGCCTGAGGGCTAAAGTTGAAATTAATTGATTAAGGCAGGGAACCATGAAAAGTGCACTTGAAGGTATCAGGGTTTTGGATCTGGGAAGCTATATTGCCGCTCCTTATTGCTGCATGATGTTGGCCGATCATGGCGCTGAAGTTATCCGGGCCGAGCCGCCCAATGGAAAAGTGGACCGGGAAATGGGTCCTTTCTCTCCGGATGGTCAACCCCTGACCTATGGGTTTACGATCCAACGCAATAAAAAAGATATTACCCTGAATTTGAGATCCCAAAGGGGGAAGAATCTGTTCGATGAGCTGGTCAAAAAAATGGATGTGGTTGTTCATAACTACCCTAAAGGATCCGAAGAGGCGGCTTTGCTGGACTACGATCGTCTCCATTCACTCAACCCGGCTCTGGTGGTGGTGGCTGTTTCCGGTTTCGGACAAACCGGACCTTATGCCGAGCGGCTTTGTTTTGACGGTATTGCCCAGGCCATGTCCGGATATATGAGCTTCGCCGGCTATCCGGACACGCCTCCTCTCAAGCCGGCCCTCCCTTTTATTGATTTTAATACGGCGGCTCGGGCCGCCCTGGGAACCATGCTGGCCCTTTTCGAGAGGAAGGGCAGCGGTCAGGGACAGTTGGTGGATATCGCCCTTTTTGATGTGGCCTTCTCGATCACGGCCACGGCCGGCTGCGCCGCCGAATATACCCTGTTGGGCGAAGTTCGAAAGCAAATTGGAAATTGCAGTTTTTATGCCTATTGCGGCAGTTGCCGGGCTAAAGATGGTTATCTGATGATTAATATTATCGGGAACAGCATGTGGCGGCGTATGTGCGGGGTGATGGATCAACCGGATTTACTCGATGATCCCCGATTCAGTGATAACCTGAATCGCTACCGGAACTATCCTTTGTTGGATGCGATACTAAAGGAATGGATA
>JACQYK010000318.1 GCA_016208255.1 Deltaproteobacteria bacterium
CCTATCGTCCTGCGGACAAAGCTCCCCTTTCGGCTGAAAGCGGATAGGGGTTGCTCAGGGTCGTCCGGAGCCTGAGCAAGATACATGTAAATCCTGTTAATCCTGTCAGATAATTTATTTTCATAAGACTAAAGTGTTACGTTTTATCTTGAATCCTTGAATCCTTTTCTTTTTCCAAAAAAACCCATTTACAATTTAGATTTTTCATTTTAGAATAAGCCACTTTAAAACTCAATCTCAAATCTAACTATAGAAAAGGAGGAAAAAAATGAAAAAAAAATTAGCTTGTTTGTGTGTTGTCCTGGCCTTGACTCTGGGAGTCGCCCTGGTTCCCGCCCTGACCTCGGCGGCGGAATTCTCTTTCGCCGGGCCGCCGGCTTTTACCGTGACCTATCCTGATGGCACCGATGATGAAAAGACTTCACCCGAGCAGGTCTTGCGCATTAAGACCGGTGCGGGGCTCGTTGTTGACGTTGCCGTGGCTCCCATTCCCGAAGGTATTGCGCTAAAGGATTATGCAGAAAAATCCTACAAGCCGGGACTCGAGAAGGCAGTGGGGGCCAATGCCAAGATGGGCGATAACAAGGAGATTACCCTTGCGGATGGGACCAAGGCCTATTATTCCGAAATGGACTGGAACCACGCCCCGAGTGGAGGGACCCTCATTACCACGATGGTGGTTTCGGCCTACAAAGACGGGAAGGTGGTTTACGTAGACGCCCATCCCTGGGACAATTACAATGTAGCGACGAAAATCGTCATGAGCCTCAAGTTCAAATAACAACATTAAGATTAATCTAAGTCCCGTTCGGGGTTTACCCGAAACAGATAGCCCCTGACGGACCGTTGAAGATAGTGGGACTTTTTTCGTCATTCCCGAGTGTCTTTATCGGGAATCCAGTTCTTAAAAATGAAAATTCAAATTCCCTGGATTCCGGCTGAAAACCTGCCGGAATGACGGAGTTGTTGATTCGCTGTAAAAATCTTTATTAAAATTTTTTCGTTAAGATAAATTCCCGCCCCTGAAGGACCTGATTCCTTCCTTGGGGCGGGTATTCCTTCATCATTTTTTTATGACTTTAAATCACCTCATCGGCTATTAACTTTTCAATCTCTTTTTTAGTAATACCCCAGTCCCGAAGGGCGGATTCGGTGTGTTCAGGCCCCATACGGGCGGGTCCCCGAACTTCCGGCGGGGTCCGGCTGAAACGCGGCGCCGGGGCCGGTTGGGGAACCTTTTCAATCTCAATAAATGTCTGGCGGGCCACATTATGGGGATGCTCCAATGCTTCCCCCATGGTCAGAACAGGTCCGAAGCAGACATCCGTCCTCTGCATGATCCCGCACCATTCCTCCCGGGTCCTGGTCTTGAATATCTCCGTCATCCTTTTTTTAAATTCCGGCCACTTTTCCCGGGCGTTCTGGTTTTGGAACTCGGGATCATCGATACCGGAGTGCCGGAGCAGGAGCTGATAGAACTGAGGTTCAATCGATCCCACCGATATCCATTTTCCATCGGCGGTTTCATAGGTGTCATAATAGTGAGCACCGCTGTCCAGAAAATTAGAAGCCCGTTCATCGGTCCACAAACCGGCAGCCCTCAGGCCATAGAACATGGCCATGAGAGAGGCAGCGCCATCGACCATGGCGGCGTCAATGACCTGGCCCTTCCCTGACCGCTGGCTCTCAAAAAGGGCGCAGGCCATACCAAAAGCCAGCAGCATGCCCCCGCCTCCGAAATCACCCACCAGGTTCAAGGGCGGCACCGGGTTTTGATCTCCCCGCCCGATACTGTAAAGGGCGCCGGTCAGGGCGATATAGTTGATATCGTGTCCGGAGGCCTGGGAGAGCGGTCCCTCCTGTCCCCAGCCGGTCATTCGGCCATAGACCAATTTAGGGTTTCGCTTTAAACAGACCTCAGGGCCAACCCCCAGTTTTTCCATAACTCCCGGCCGGAATCCTTCCTGGAGGGCGTCGGCCTTTTCGATCAACCGGAGTATCAACTCAATGCCTTTGGGCTTCTTGAGATCAACACCAATCGAAGGCCGGCCCCGATGCAGGATCTCATATTTGGGTTCGGACCTGCCGGGATCTCCCCGGCGGTTAACCCGAATAACATCAGCCCCCATATCCGAAAGCATCATGGCACAGAAAGGCCCCGGGCCTATCCCACCTACTTCAATGATTCTTACCCCTTTGAGCGGTCCCATAATTAACCCCCATTGATTGTAGTGAACGACTTAAACAAATTGACATCATCCACCCTCCCCTTCATCCCCTCCCTTCGCTCGACTCCGTCGAACTCTTCAAAAGGTCGGCAAAGCCGACCGGATCAAGGGAGGGGAAATAAAAAGGGTCCCACTCTCCCCTTGCGGGAGAGGGTTAGGGTGAGGGGGGATGCAAACTTAAATGACGTTTACAATTACTCATTCTAGAAATATTCTTGCTGATGCGATTGTCAATAATGACCGGAGTGTCGTTTGCTTATCCGGTCATGCAGGTTGTGTCTCATCCAGGCTTTTAGCAAAGGCGGTCATCAGCTCGATCACCCGGCCGGGCTGCTCACGGATGACAAAGTGTCCGGCTTGGTCGATGAAATGCAACCGGGCGCCCGGAATTCGACGGGCAAGATCCTCGGCGTTCTCCAGGGTGCCAAAAGCATCCTCGGTGCCGTAGATCAGCAGGGTCGGAACCCGTGCACTGCCCCAATAGCTGGATGAGGGGGCGATACCCATGTCCCAGGTCGCCCGGCTCTGTTCGGTCCTTTTCTCGATCTGGGACCAGAGCAGGTTACTGATGCCCCTGAAACCTTCGGGGTTTCGCTGGGAAAAGCCTTTGCCACAATAGACGGCCTCCAGGGCCTGTTCCCAGCGTTCACGGTCTCGGGCACGGGCGGCGTCACGCCATTGCTGCCCAAGGGCAGGGGGGACCGTGGCCGGGAACTGCCCGCCGGTGCCGCAGATGACCAATCCGGTGACCCGATGGGGATAGTCGCGAGCAAAGACCTGGGCCGCCCCAGGCATGACCGGCCACGATTACCCGTTCGATCTGGAGATGATCGAGCAGGGCAGCGGCATCGGCGGCGACATCGAGCAAAGAGAAAGAACCGCTGGCCCGGGTGTCGCCGGCGTTGCGCTGGTCCAGGCGCAAGACCCTGTCTTGTATCGCCAAGTCCCGGGCCACTGGGTCCCAGAACTGCAGGGGCAAAGTGGCGCCGTTGAACAGCAACCAGGCCTGCGGACCTTGACCATCGACCTGGTAATGCAGTTGTAGGGACTGCTGTAATGCCAATACACTCATCGACTGCTCTCCAACTTTCTATACTCTTCCGGAGTTACACTCCTTCCACAGATATAATGGATATCCCTCAACCGGCTTTCCCACTCCTCCAGGCGCCAGGCCAGATGTTTCGACCCACCCGGGAAGGATCAAAGCGATTGAACTGCTCAGGCGACTCCGCCGGGTGCCCGAGAGAAACGATGTTGAGGGGGATCAGATTGTCCGGGAGTTGCAAGAGACGCCTTAAACCTTCGATCCGTTCCCTCCTGGGGTATACACCAAGCCAGACGGCTCCGAGGCCGATGGCGTGAGCGGCGAGCAGGAGGTTTTCCGTCGCCGCTGAGCACCCCTGCACCCAATAAGAGGCGTCCAGCCCGTCTCGTTCCAGATCGCCACAGACCACAATGGCGGCCGGGGCTTCCCGGAGGAAGGAGCTGTAGGGATGGAAATCCGGGAGGCGGTCCAGAAGCTTCCGGTCATCGATCACTACAAAGTACCATGGCTGCAGGTTGACGGCCGAGGGCGCCTGCATCGCCGCCCGCAGAATCGTCTCCATGGTCTGGTTCGAGACGGGCTCCTCGGTGTACCGCCTGACGGAGCGGCGGTTGAAAAGGGCTTCCAATGCATCCATTCTGTTTCCTCGTGAATAATTAACCAGAGGCTTACCGCTCATGACGGCCGCCGTAAGTTTTAGGTCATCGGCCAAATTATTTACGAACTCAAAAGATGGACCCGCAAAAAGTCACCGAAACCCATTTTCGTCATTCCCGTGAAAACGGGAATCCAGGGGATTTAACGAGTTGAGGATAGTCTGGATCCCCGCTTCCGCGGGAATGACGATTTTTGAGAGTCCATCCCTTAGACCGTTAACAAATATGGAGATTCAAACAAGCAGTTGCTTTTTATTGAGAATAGTATAAGAGAAGAAGAGGACAGGTCAAGGAGAAAAAAAGAGCCAAAGAGAAAAAGACCAAGAGATCCTATGGAAGCAGAACAAGAAAAACAGGTCCATAAGTGGTTGATCGCCCTTTCGATGATGACCGGGAGCCTCATGGTCAGCATCAACGGCAGCATCGTCAGTGTCGCCCTGCCTCAGATGCGGGGAAGCCTGGGGGCTACCGTAGAGGAAATTGCCTGGGTCCCTACCGGTTTTATTCTTTCCAGTGTCATTATCATGCCCATTGTGGCCATGTTGAGTTCCCGGTTCGGACGCAAAAGGTTTCTTATCTTTTCGGCCTTGCTTTTCGCGGTTTCTTCTTTCTTTTGCGGACTGGCCTGGAACCTGGAATCATTAATCTTCTTCCGTATCTTTCAAGGCCTGGGCGGGGGCCCCCTGATGCCCCTGGCCCAGGCTGTCCTCAGAGAAACCTTCCCCCCCCGGGAGCAGGCCAAAGCCATGGGGATCTACGGCTTTGGAATTGTTCTGGGTCCCTCCTTCGCCCCCCTTCTGGGGGGGTGGATCACTGACCACTATTCCTGGCCCTGGATTTTTTTCGTCAGCGTTCCCATCAGCATTCTCAATGTCATTCTGGTCACCCGCTTCATTCATGACCCTCCTTATCTCATTCGGGAAAAAGGGAAAATAGATTTCTATGGCCTGTTTTTCCTATGCGCCGGATTGGGGGGGCTCCAGATCATGCTGGAAAGAGGCCAGAGAAAAGACTGGTTTTCATCCGATCTGATCATCTCTTTGGCCGTCATTGCCTGTTTAGGGCTTGGGCTTTTTGTCTGGCGGGAATTGACCGCGGAGAAACCGGCCGTTAATCTGCGAATTTTAAAGGACTTGAATTTTTCTGTCGGAACCACGCTCGCCGGTGTCCTCGGCCTGGCCTTCATGGGGGGTCTTTTTATTCTGCCCCTCTATCTGCAGCAGCTCCTGCATTACTCCGCCTTCGATTCCGGATTGGCGGTCCTCCCCAGGGGCCTGGCCATGGCCATTATCATGGTCATCTGCGGTCGGCTTTATAATTGGGCAGGACCGAAATGGTTGGTGGGAATAGGACTTTTTATCGTCGCTGTTTCTTTTTACCAGTTTTCCCGTTTCTCCCTCGATGCCGGATATTGGGACATCTTCATGATTCAGTTCATTCAGGGAATAGGATTCGGGGCTATTTTTGTTTCCCTCAGCACGGCCTCCCTGTCCACCATTGAAAATCCGATGATGACCTCGGCCACCGGTCTTTACAATGTGATCAACCAGGTCTCCGGAAGCATCGGTATTGCCCTGACCGCCACCCTGTTGTCCTGGGGGGTGGAACGAAATCGGCTCGAAATGTTAAAACACATCACCCTCTTCAGGGACGTGACCTCTGAATTTCTGCGGACCTTATCCTCCTACTTTTTTTCACGGGGGATAGACCAGATTGGCGCGGACAACCGGGCTCTGAAAGTGCTGGAAGTGGTGGTGTTGAGACAATCGACCATGATGGCCTACAATTATATCTATTTCATTCTTGCCGCTGTTTTTCTGATCGCCATCCTCCTGGCCTTTTTAATCAAGGATGAAAGACTGTCCGGTTTTAAGAAGGAATATTAAAGCTCCGGATAAAGTGGAGAACCGGCCTTCATATTGCGGGTCATATGGCGAATTTCGGCTATCAGGTCTCCGCTTTTCTTTTCATAAAGCCAGGAGTCGAACCAGTAGTATTCCGTCTTGCTGGTCACCCCCACGGCAATGATTTTTCCACGTTTCTCATAAGTGACATCGGCTTTCACCGGGCCTTTATGATACCTCAACTCGGTGGCCCCGTAGAAGCCGACCCCCTGCGGTAAAAAGGGCGGAGTTACCCGCATAATCCTAAAAGTTATACTGGGAGGAACAATAGGATTTCCCCAGGGGGAGGGACCCAGATTCCATTCAATGGAGTCTTCCCGAAACTCGGCGCCTTCCTTCAATTCGGCGGCGCTGATCAATACCTCCTCGGGTGGTGGTTCGTAACCCACTTCCAAATTTTTATATATGCGCCGTTCCTCCCTCGGATTACTGGTAATCTCCATGGCCCTCAGGTAGGAATTCTCTTTGGGATTTCCGACGGAAACGGTGCCTCTGGCCACCAGTTTATTATCTTTTGCTTCAAGACGGGCTTCGACCTGGACATCCTCGCCATTCTGGGGAGGGACTTGAACGACGGCCCTCAGTTCCTCTTCGTGGAGGGTGGCGTAGGTGTAAAACATGCTGAGTGATCCGTTTTCAAACCATTTTTGCCCGAAGACCTTTATCATCAACGGCGGGAATAGATCCAAATGTATCACCCCGGCCACCACCCCCCCGCGCATGCCGACTTTCCGGGCTATATCTTTCTCATGAATGGATCCGACTGTACTGGTCGGACGACTGTCCATTTTTTGGCCGCGGGCTTCTAAAATAGCCCGGACTTCAGGTCCGGTCCGGTTGATGCCCTTCCGCCACTGACCCACCAGAAATTGACCGTTATTTTGAATGTCGTCGCTCATGATCTCCTCCTGTTTTTTTTGCGAAGAAAATTGAAATCTTGAATCCATTATGAATGCTATTGATTTCATGTCAATGAGAATTTTGTTCTCATTTCTTCTTGATTCCATCCTTTTCTTTTCCTATACTCTTTGGAAAAAAATAAGTCCTGATGGCTTGATTTTTTGCGAATCCATTCAAAAGGGATGAATTTGCTTGAGGAGGTCATTCCCGCGGAGGCGGGGAAACCAGACTGCCCTCAACCTGTTAAAAACTAGTGGATTCTTTTGCCCCGATTAAAGCCTTTGGAGGCAAGCTTCAAGGGAATGGCGAGGTTTCCTTTCGGTGGCTTTTTTTAAGTCCATCAAGACAAAAGTGTCATAAAAAAAATAGGGGGGGAGGATGGAGATGATCTCTCGCAGGACGTTGCTCCAGGGGGCTTTGGCAGCCGGCAGTCTTTCTTTAATCAACCGAATCGGCGAAGGGAGCGACGGGGAGAATAACCATGAACCGGTCTCAAGTGAGACGGTGCCGGCCGGCGCCCTGGTCCTGAGACCAACGGGGCCATCCCGCGACCTGCCGAAGTTCCTCTTCGGCGTCAATTCACCGATCACCTACGACATCCCCTACGAAAGTCCCGGCTTCGCGGAATTCATCAGGAAAGAGCTGGGGCCCGGCTATCTCCGGTTCCCCGGAGGGACGGTCGCCAACTATTATAACTGGCGAACGGGGTACCTTGAAGTAAAGGATACCCCCGGTGGATCGGTGTATCGCAAACAGCTTCTCCGCTTTCAGGAGCCGATCAAGGCCCTGCATCCCCGGCCGATCAGCGTCCCGCAGTTCGCCAGGTTGTGCGACGACATCGGCTGCGACTTTGTCTTTCTGCCCAACCTGGAGACATCGAATATTGAGGAGCAGACGGCCTGGTTCGCCGATATGAAGGCAAAGGGACGCGTGCCCAACCATATCGAGATGGGCAACGAGTTTGCTATCGCCCTTCTTAATGATGCCGAGACTATGAGACTTTTTCCCAACTTCACCAGCTACCGTGACCTGGCCCGGAAGTACCTGGAGGCCTTTAAAGCCTATCTCCCGGGAGACGGCAAGATCGCCCTGCAGGCCGACGGCGCCGTCTTTTTCCATAAGGACGATCCAGGCTCGGGACTGGGTCACCGGCAGTGGAGGTGGGATCAGGATCTGACGAATGATCCATGGTTCCAGGCGGTCACCTATCATCCCTATGCCCCGGCCGGCTCGATCGGCGGCGGTTCTTCGAACCCGGAGACGCCGGACAAGGCCTTTACTTCCATGCTGGCCCGTATAGAGGAGGGGACCGACCGGGCGATGAAGTTTTTTAGGAAAAAGCTGCCGGGCAAGGAGGTCTGGGTCACCGAGTGGGGTCTTTTCGCCGGCGGGTCCTATTTCAGCGGAATCCCGGAGTATGTCAATGGCATTTGGGTTCACCAGATCACCCGAGGTCATTTTGCCTTCCTGCGCTGGCCGGAGATCACCATGACCAACATGCACTCCATCATGTTCAGCGGAGGCCTGATGAATACCTTCACCCGGATCGGGGAAGAGCTGAGACCCATCGGCGTAACGGGCGCGCTTAAGTGGATCTTCCAGGCTGCGAACGGCGGTGCTAAATACCAGCCGGTGAAGGTGGAAGGCGCGATCAAGGTGCAGGGGCAGGGTTCCTGGAAGGAAAGCTTCGATGACGTAGTGGCGGCGATGCTGGCCAAGAAGGGCGAAACGACCCTCCTCATCCATAACGCCTCCAGGGAAGAAAAGATCTTGAGCATCGGTCAGTTAGTCGGGAAAGGTACGATCAGGCGCGCGGAGGCCATCGTCACGGCTGATCTGCTGGAGAGGCTGGACCGGAAGCTGCCCCCGGTAAAGACCCTCCCGATCGCTAGGCCGGTTACGGTACCGGGCTATTCCTTAACCAGGGTCATCTGGTCATTGGGGTCAATGTGAGCTTATTTTCCCACAAAAAAAGGCAGGGATAATGAACCCTGCCTTTGATCTCTGAAAATCGAATGGAGGTTTATGGTGCTGCCAATCAACCAAGGGGATCTTTTAAGTTGCCTTCCGGGAATTACTGATGACTCGCCGGACCCGCTCCCGCAGGACCAGTGCCAGGTCCTCCGCCTGGTCCAACCACATCCGGTGGCTTAGGTATTCTTACCTTTTTTTTCTTTTTATCTTTCTGACCTCCCTTTTTCCCCTTGTCTTTTTTATCCTTTTTGGCCGCCAACATTTTTCCGGCTAAAGGACTTTTGGTATTGGCCTGTGAATCAGGTAGAAACAAGCCCACTCCTAAAAGAAAAAAGCACAAAGTAAGAAATACCACTAAATGTTTCATCATGATCCCTCCTTTTTAAGGTTATTAAAAAAGATAGACTCGTAAAAAGTCGCTGGAAGCCCGAATTCGTCATTCCGTACGGTCGGCCGTTCGATCCGCTAGGCCCGCTCGACAAAGTCGAGCGGGCCGAGCGGATCGAACGTCAGGAAGTCGAGAGGAAGCGGGAATCCTGGAAACTCAATCCCGCCTTGGCGGGAGACCTCCGCCCCCCGCTGAAGACACTCGGGGGCAGGCTTCGCGGGGGTGACGGCTTTGGAGACTTTTTACGGATTCGTCGAAAAATTATGCCTAATATTTATAACGAAAAAACAGTTTTTGTCAATTCAAACCTCCCCAATTTTGCAGAATTCAAATGAAAATCAATAAACCAGACTTTCTCCTTTCATAGCTAAGAACGACCTGTCGATCTTAGCCGGAATCCTGGGGACCGAAGCCCCCCTAAGACGGTTTGAATTCGGTTAGTACGGATTTGATAATATCAAGGGCTTTATCGGCTTCTTCCACCGTGATGATACAGGGCGGGCAAATCTCCAATCGGTTTAAAGCCGGCCCCTGGATACGGGTCCAGATGCCCTTCTCCGCCAGTTTCTGAATCAGTATTCCATTCTGCTCAATGGAAATGGGGGTCTTCTTTTCCTTATCCGTTACCAGTTCGACGGCCTGGAATAGACCGCGACCGTCAATGAGACCGACACAGGGGAGCGGCAGAAATTCCTTTTCCAGGCGCTTGGTGATATGCAGGCCAATCTTGGCCGCATTTTCCGCCACCTGATTTTTCAAGTAGTAGTCTATGGTAGCGATGGAGGCCGCGCAGCAAACCGGATGGGCCGTGTAAGTGAATCCGTGGGGAAAAGGTTTGCCCTCAAAGGCCGAATAGACTTCGTCACTGAAGGCCACTCCGCCGAAGGGCAGAACGGCAGCGGTGATTCCTTTGGCCATGGTCATGATATCCGGTTTGAGATCCCAATGCTCCGAAGCAAACATTTTACCGGTTCTACAAAACCCGGTCATCACTTCGTCAACGATCAGGAGTATATTGTTCCTCCGGCATATCTCGGTTACCATTGACCACCACCCATCAGGGGGCACAATATGGCCGCCGGAGCCCAGAATCGGCTCGGCGATGAAGGCCGCAATGCTCGCCGCCCCCTCCTTCTGAATGACTTTTTCCATGAATTGGGCGCTCAACAGCCCGCTGTCAGGAACATCACCGAACATGGAGCGATATTCATAATAGCTGGGGACCCGCAGATAGCCGGCCGGCGCTGGACCAAAGGGGCTGTGCATCCGGCCGCCCCCCAAACCGGTGACGTTCATCGAAAAACCACTCAATCCATGATAAGAATCATAAAGACTGATAATCTTGTATTTGGCGGCCTGTCCTTTGAAATACCAGTAGGCCCGGGCCAGTTTCAGGGCTGTATCGGTTGACTCGGAGCCGCCGCAGGTGTAGTAGAACCGTTTCAGTCCTCCCGGCGTAATCTGGGCCAGCTTCCGGCTCAGTTCAACGGCATAGACATTGGTCTGACCATAAAAGTTGGTCACATAGTCAATCTTATCCAGGGCGGCCGTTATCGCCTCATTAATCTCCTGACAGCGGTGTCCGAGATTACTGCAAATTAACTGAGAAGCAAAGTCCATATACTCCTGGCCTTCCGTATCCACCAGATAGATACCATGGCCCTTTTCGAAGACCCTGGTTATTGCCTGGCCGGTTATCCACCAGGGGTGAACCTGGTGTTCTTTATCGGATTGGATGAGTTCTTGTGTCCTTTGGCTTGTCATTTTTGGCTCCTTTCATTTGTGTGTGTCCTTCCAGGATGGTTTTAAGGTTAGGCGCTTAGCGACTGTACATCGACAAAGTTTTGTCGATGTGGTTTATATTATTGGAATCAGTCTCCTTCTCCGTCACCCCGGCGAAAGCCGGGGTCCAGAAAAGCTTTCTATTCCTGGATTCCGGTTTTCGCTCGA
>JACQYK010000319.1 GCA_016208255.1 Deltaproteobacteria bacterium
CTTCTTTAATGTCCGGGAATATAAAGAACACCGCTGCTTCGGTGCATCAGCGACTTCTCCAAAAGGCCAAACTGAGAGACGCGCCGGAGACCTTTGAGGATGTCCTTGCGACGATCAGGAATTTCCTCGAACCCATCATTGCCTCCCTCGCTGATCGGGGAAAGTTATATGGAACTTGGAGTGCTCCCGGACGATGGTATTAATCAAATACTTTATTTCTGGCATAGGTAAGAAAATTCATTGTGAAAACTTTTAAGGGCCTTTCTTTTTTCCCACCAGTTATTTGTCCTGCTGATGGCAGCCTTTAAGAGAGGACGCCAACCAATATCATTGAATATAATGGCATCGTCCGGAAGATAGGCTTTTTTAATCTGATACTCTTTGTCTGCCTGCCAGCACATGAAATCAAAAATCAAATAGGTCTGGAGTTTGATCATCCCAGGGACAGGCTCACTTCCATCTTCACTAATGCCTGTATCATCAAACTTGACTGAGGCTGGGTCACAGACCCGTTCCGGGCGGGGATCCAGAAGATAGTCTTCCGGGTAGTCAAAACGGGGGCTTATCAAACCAGAATGTAGCTGGGTTCGCATCTTAAATGATGACTGTTTTTCCATACTTCTGGTGAACCCAGATTTTTTAATGATTCAATGTCCGTGGTTTTGGCCGGAGTCGGGAAAATTAGAGGAATTCTATTCGGTTTTTTAATGTTTCTTTGGAAAATTTTTGAAGTAATCTTATGGTCTTGCGGAGAGTTTCCCTTAATGGTATTTGTTTTGAAACAATAATTCCCCAGTGGTCAAGTTGATTTTTGACATAATCATTATGAAGAATCACAAAGTCCTTCACATTAAAAGTAAACAGACATCTTTGGTCCCGAACGGCAAAGGCGAGTTGTTCGGAATCAGATCGCCCTTTGCCATCTAATTCCTGGGCATGATAAACATCATAACCCCTTTTACGTAAGGCGATCGCTAATCCCGCGTGTCCATCTTCATCAAGAAAGAGCTAACCTTCATCAGGGGATATTAATTGGGTTGGGATGTGGGACTATTTGTGTCTTCCAATACTTTTCGTCTGAAGAATCACTTAGGTCGGCATCAATTTCAACCTGATGATCAAAATAATAAGCCAGGGCACTATGAATCTGGGAGGAGGTTAAATGAGGGATCGTGTTGAGAATCTCATCGATCGTCATTCCCATTTGATAATAACCTGCAATAGTGCGGACAGTAATTCGGGTTCCCTCAATAACGGGTTTTCCCTCAGCTATTTCCGGATTAAAATCAATATAAGGGTAGGTTTGTTTTTTTAATGGAGCTCCCTTAGTGCCTCCCTTTATTCCAATAAAAACATATAAAATTGGATGGCGGAAGTGCATGGGAATCGAACCCACCTGCCGCCCTCTTCAGACGGCACACCGGATTTGAAGTCCGGGAGCCCCACCAGTGAGCTTTCCACTTCCGTATTAAGAAATATAAAATATCCGGTCGAAATAGTCAAGGTGTGGTTTTTGCCCAAAAATGAAAGGGTTTGTGCTATACTTGAAAAACCTCCCTTCTTCTTTGCTTGCTGACGAGGATTCCGGAAGGCATTAAAATTACTTCGCTATGACTATCGGCTCCGGGCCATAGGCTATGGATTGGAAGGTCTTCGATCCTTCTTTCCCTTGGCCTCGCGCCTACGCCTGACTTTTTACTTTTTATGAAACTTGGATCCCAGATCATCTCATTTCCTTATATCATGGCCCCCATGGCCGGATATACGGACCTGCCCTTCCGTTTGCTGGTTCGTAAACTGGGCTGTGAACTGGCCTGCAGGTCATGGCCCAGGCCGCCAGGCTGGCCGGGGAGGCCGGGGCGGATATTATCGATATCAACATGGGCTGTTCGGTAAAAAAAGTTGCCAAATCCGGCTCGGGAGCGGCGCTACTTAAAGATCTGATAAAAACAGAAAAGCTGATAAAGGCCGTTAGAAAGGCCATTGCTCTTCCTCTGACCATCAAGATACGATCCGGCTGGAAAGAGGGGCAGCCGGCTTACCGGACCCTGGCTCGAATCGCCGAGGAATCCGGTATCGATGCCCTGGTTATTCACCCCCGTTATGCGACCCAGGGTTTTTCCGGAGAGGCGGACTGGCTGATTGTGGCGGAACTCAAGGAACGGCTGCATATCCCGGTCATGGGCAGTGGTGATATCATCTCCCCCTCACAGGCCCTGGCCCTTAAAAAGCAGACTCACTGCGATGGGATCATGATCGGTCGTCAAGCCTTACGAACCCCCTGGATCTTTAAGAAAATCAAGGAAATGGAGGCCGGGGGACCACCGGGCCAGCCCGATCCGGAGGAAAGGCGGGGTTGGCTGATCTCCTACTGGCAATGGATTGAGGAAAATTATCAGGGTCCAGCCCAAATCAAAGCCTTGCGCCGGACCTTATTTGTTCTAACCCGGGGGTTGCCGGCCTCAGGGGAATTCCGGCAAAATGTGGCCCTGGCCCCTACCAAGGAAAGATTAAAAGTCCTTTTTGAGGAATATTTTGAATCCTTGATCGCCTTGGAGTAAAATAAGCTTCTGGTAACCCTTTAGGTTTTTGAAAAAATTATTTTTCACCGCAAAGAGGCAAAGAACGCAAAGAGAATCATTTTTGTTCAATCCCGTGAGAGGCGGGATTGAACAAAACAACTCTGGCCTCCGGCCAAATTGACCACTGGAGGGCAGCAAAAGGTTTTTCCATTCTGTCCTCTCAACAGAAACGAAAAAAAATTATTCTTGGCGCCCTTTGCGTCTTTGCG
>JACQYK010000293.1 GCA_016208255.1 Deltaproteobacteria bacterium
ATCCGCCGTGTAGGCTAAGTGATACTTTCTTAAAAAACCTATCTTTGGCCCCGCGCGTGGTTACGGCAAGGGATGAGACCGCGTTTGACCTCTATCTGCAGATCGCCGAATTCAACCCGGTCCCCGGCGCTGACCCGGATGAGGTCGCCCAAATCGATATTGAAGGCCCGGGACAAAGGTTCGGCAATTTCCCGGCTGCATAAAACTTTGGAATGAAATTTTTGCAGAAGTGATCCGACGTCGGTGATGTGATCGTAGTGTCCGTGGGTGAGGGCCATATAATCGGCACCGGTTACTTCACTGCATTGAATCGGCGCCGTCGGCGAGTAGTCAATGTAGGGATCGACGACCAGTACTTTCCCTGACGGCAGGACGAACTCGAAACAGACATAACCCAGCCAACGAAACCGAACACCCATAGCACACCTCCGCGTTGAATGACATTCCAAAACAGTATAAAATATTTTTATATTTTTACATGATACTACTCATATTCCTTGGGGACGGCGCAGATCATAATGAAGGGGTGATCAGTCGAGGTATTTCGATATTGATGTTTTTCTCCCGGTAAAACAAGAGCAAACCCCCCTTTTTTTACCGGGCTTTCTTGGCCGGCTTCGTTTACCAGGACGCCTTGACCTTCGATGATGTAATTCAGGTGCTCGAATTCATGGGTGTGGTAGGGGGTATGGCCTCCAGGTTCGATGGTAAAAACCCGGAAGGAAAACAAGGGGCTCCCGTCGGCTTTGGAAATAGGGAGTTGCTTATAGACATCCTTGGCACCTTCCAGGGTCATTTTTGTCGTCGTCACCTGATCAAGCTGTATGGTCTTCATGGGCGATCCTCCGCAGGTTAGGATTGACTCGGTCGTTCGTTGGAAATAAATAAACCAAAAATTTAAAGTCGTTCTGTAGAACGAAAAAACCTATTGAAGAAAAAATTTTTTCAGATACCGTTTCAAGGGTATTGTGATTTTTATTAGCTCATGTTTTCTGCACCCATGGAGTAGGCGAGGTCTATTCGAGGCAGAAAATACCATTCAAGGCATTCAACCATATCCCCAATTTTTACTGAAATCCATTGGTTCCGTAGTGAATTATTCCTCAGACGGTATCTTTTAAAGAGTTTATCAAAAGGAGTTTCATAATTCAAGCCTTCATATAGGATAAAAGCCAAGGAGACGACCCCCTCCTAGGTCGGCAAGAACGGTATGGGGAATGAGGGCCTCCGGTTTTCTCTTTGACGAAGCCTGCCGGAGTGATTACTATAGACGGCGTAAGAGCTTACTCCGCCGAAGGCAGGATTCCCCATATTCAGGAAATCCGAGGTTATGGTTGCCGACCGACCCTCTGACTCACTGGATTCCGCCCTGCGAGGTAAGGACGGCCGCCCCGAATCTCCATGCTGTAGACCTTTCCCGGCAGCTCGGGCACCATTTCGGGGAACCCAATAAAAGAAAGAGAGCCCCCTTCTTGAATAACACCCCACAAACAATAAACAGCTCCAAGGGCGTGTATTTCATCGCACTGTCCCAGTTCGGATAGGCTTTCAGCTTCAATGTTGTCATGGCCTTCATGCCTTTTTATATCACTAAAATCAGCCCCTATAGACCTTATGAAACGATGATCTGGATCGGCCTGATTATGGGTTTGAATTCCTTTGTTTCGGCAGCGGTTGCACCCTTTTGGGGAAGCCTGACCTCGAAATTCCGACCCAAATCCCTTTTTGAAGGGGCTTTTTTATTCAATGGGATTATTTTCCTCTTGATGGGTTTTACAGAAAGCCTGCCTATGCTCTTAGGGTTGCGCATCATTCAAGGGGCTCTGGGCGGCGCTTCCACCATCGGTCTTTTCATGATCTCCCAAATATCACCGAGTGATCGGTTGGCCGGAGATCTCAGTCTTTTTCAAGGCTCCATGACCGCAGGCCAGTTGCTGGGACCACCTGTGGGCGCCTATGCCGCGGCGCATATGGGATACCGGTCTCCTTTCATTTTGTCTTTTCTGCTGGTCGGCTTTTGTTTGTTACTGATGCATATTTATGTGGTTGATGTCCCCCGAAAAGCGCCCAACCTGGATCAGAAAATCGATTTCAACAGAGGCGTCCTGTGGGGATGGGCGTTAATCTTTATCGCCACTATCCATCTGACTTTTCTCCCCAGCATATTACCTTATATCTTAAAGGGGTTTGATCTGGCGGGAGAGAAGGCGCTCAAATCGGCAGGGTTCATCATGATGGCCTATACGGCAACAGCCCTGATAGGAAACTATTTCATAAGCCGGCTGACCCCCAAGGCAAAACTGAAAGGGGTGATCGCGGTACTTTGCCTGACCTCCGCCTTTCTACAGCTCTTGCTCTTCTTTTCCGGGGGGGTTATCGGCTTTGCAACCATCCGGATGCTTCAGACCGGGGCCATTGCCGCGGTTATCCCGATGGCCATGGCCAATTTTGCTTCAGAATTGGGGGGGACGGGCATCGGCTTTCTCAATTCGGCGCGTTTTGCCGGAAACGGCTTCGGTCCCCTGATGGCGACCTCGGTCGTGGCCGGTTCAAACCTCCTCACCCTTTACTTAATAATTGCCGTATCAACCGTGGGTTCCGTCCTGGCTTTTCTGATCACCGGCAGGAAGAAGGGAGTTGATAAGACTTTGCTTTCGACGGGGGAAGAGGATATTATGAAATCAAATTAAAATGAATAACAGAAACTTAAAAAAATTTTGTCGATACGATTGGCTCTGAAAGGAGCGGCAAATGAAACTACGTCAACTTGGAGATTTCGGACCGGAGGTCTCGGCCATCGGCCTTGGATGCATGGGCATGTCGGATTTCTAATGAAATGCTGATAAGGGAAGCACTCCGGGGAAGAAACCGTGAACAGGTCCTGCTGAGCGTCAAATTCGGCGCCCTGCGCAGCCCGGCCGGGGCTTTTCTTGGATTTGATGGAAGGCCTTTCGCGGTCAAGAATTTCATTAGTTATAGTCTGAAGCGTCTCGGGACCGATTACATTGATATTTACCGCCCCTCGCGTCTTGACCCGGAGGTTCAGTGTCGCCCAGGCCGCTATTGTCTGGGTCCTGTCCAGGGGTGAGGATGTGGTTCCTCTGGTGGGTGCCCGTCGGCGCGCGAACCTCCGGGAAGCCCTTGGGGCACTCAAGGTATCGCTTACTACTGAGGACCTTTCCCAAATAGAATCCGCCATACCGGCCGGGAAGGTGGCTGGACCAAGATACTTGCCGGAGCAAATGGCGACCCTGGACAGTGAACGCCGGTAACCAGCCTTCACTTTAAGCCTTCAGTCTTCAGCCTGGTTTTGCTAAATATTCACCAAACTTCAGATCTGTTAAGTTTATTCGCAGTCTTCGGGATCGAGGTCGAGGATGAGGGCCAGGGATTTTTTGACCCGGGAGATATCATCCAAAGCGATCACCCCAAGCCTTTCCAGGAATCGCCTATGGCTGATGGCTCGAACCTGGAAACAATCAATGACCGATTTTTTCTTCAGGCCATTCTTGGCCGTTGGTTCCAAAGGGACAAAAAAGGGGTTCCTCTCCCAGGCAGGATTCCAGGAAGTTATGGGGGCTACGATGGCCAAACGGAGATGTTTCTCATGGCCGCCGTTTAAAAAAACCACCGGTCTTTTTTTCTGGATCTCATCGCCAATGGCCGGATCAAGGTTGACCCAATAGATATCACCTGTCCTCAAAGTCTTCCCCATCGAGGCTTTCGAAGATATTTTCATACCTGGTGCGGCCTATTTGAGTCATGGCTTTGGTTCGTTTTATAGCCTTCAGCTTTTTGCGATCCTCCCGAATCTTAGCTTGAATAGCCTCCCTCATATACTGGCTTAGACTTTTATAGGACAGGTCTTTGCTGGCCTTCCTGATAAATTCAAGATCTTTTTCCTCAATCTGGATTTTGCTTTGAATCATATATTTATCCCTATTTGATTACCCCAAAATTATACCCCAAAAATTATCAACAAAACAAGCAAAAAAATCAGGCCGGCAGGTATGGCACAGGAACAAAATTTTTCGTGATTTTGACCTTAGATTTTTGCCCGTCTCGAAACTCCCGCCCCTTAGGGCTAGGATGAAGGGCTTCTCCTTGACAAAGAACCTTATACCCTTTAAAATTTAAAAAAGGAGTTAATAATCTAAAGCTCCTAGGGCCATTTTACATCATGGAGGTTTGTTCATGTCCAGAGTCATGATTCATCCCGCTTCTTATGAGAATTGTCGCGAGGCCGTCGATCGGACTTTTCAGCTTTTTCCCTTGGAAATTGCCGGGAAAAAGGTTTTGGTCAAGCCCAATGTGCTTCGGAGCTCCGAACCGCAGGAGGGCATCACCACCCATCCGGCCGTGCTGCGGGCTGTCGTGGAAAAGGTGGAGGCCCTGAAGCCCGCTTCCCTTATTGTCGGCGATAATCCGGGCATGTTCAGTTACGGGCAGAATGAGCTCTGTTTTCAGAAGTCCGGTTTGATGGAAGCCGCCAAGGGATATTATCGCAATATCGGAAACGATTCCCTGCCCAAGGATTTCAATCCGGACTTCATGGCCAAAGTGAGTCTTTCCCGGGCCGTGGTGGAAGCCGATATCGTTATCAGCCTGCCCAAGTTCAAAACCCATGGGCTAACCGTCATCACCGGGGCCATTAAAAACAGTTACGGGTTCCTGCCCGGGGCGCAGAAGGCCAAATTACACAAAGCGGCCGGAGGTCCGGAACGATTTCATGAAATGCTCGTTGAAGTCTTCCGCCTCCGGGTCCCCGATCTGGTGCTGGTTGATGCCGTAATCGGCATGGAGGGTAACGGCCCGGCCTCACCGGACCTCAGGAATATCGGCCTGATTCTGGCTTCCGACAATGCCGTGGCCCTGGATGCCGTGATCGCCGCCATGATGGGCTGTGACCCCGGAAGGTTGCGGTTCCTTCAAAAAGCCAAGGAGATGGGATTAGGGGATTATGAATTGAAGTCCATTGAAATTAGTGGAAAACTAATTCCCATTCCGGGCTTTAAAATCCCGCCCCTGGGAGGGCAGGCCAATGTCAGCAACCCGGCGGTGCAGGCCTTTATTGACAGCCGGACAAAACTAAAACCCCAGGTTGATCCCGAGTTGTGCACGGCTTGCGGCACCTGCATCGATCAGTGTGCGGTATCGGCTCTTTTTATGGATGATGGACGTATCCCGGTTGTCGATGCCGATACCTGCATCACCTGTTTTTGCTGCCAGGAGATGTGCCCGGAGAAGGCCATTTCTTTACGTTGAAATGACCCTAAAAGAAAAATGTCCCCTTTGGGCCAACCGCTAAAAATGAAAATACGTTAGGCGTGAGGCGTGAGGCGAAAAGCTTAAAACCCCCCCCTTTTTCATGATTCGTTGGTGCCGTTTCAGGCGGACATGAGAGCTTAATACGAAAATAGAGTTCGGCGTCTAATGAACTCTGTTTTCATCCGGCTTCCGTACGGAAGCCTTTTTCAGGTCAGCGAAGCTGACCGTATGGTGATGCTACGCCCCAAAAGGCTGGTATGGCCGTTTTTTTTCCAACAAATATTCACCCATGACCAAAAAGGACCCTACTGAAAACAAGAAAGGAACTCTGCCTGCCATTAGCAGGCGCACTCTGCTGGCCGGGGCGGCGGCAGCGGCCATAACGACTATGATCGGAACTTCCGGTAATTCTGCCGAAAATGACAAACGACGCCCGGAGTCGGGTCTCAAAATCATGGTTCGGGCCAAGAAGGTGAAACGGGACTTCCTGCGCACTCTTTTAGGAGAAGGCCTGATCATGGGCTTTGGTTACATGTGGGACGAGAAGAACCGGCAAATCTGGCCAGGGCTTATGGAAAAAATTCTTCAACTGAAATCGGATTTCTTCGGCCATTTGGGAGGGCCCGGGATCTGGGTCCATGA
>JACQYK010000294.1 GCA_016208255.1 Deltaproteobacteria bacterium
ATAGCCAAGGCCCTGGAAGAGGTATTTGCTGCCAGATTGGCGGACCATGCCGTAGAGCTGGCCGAGCATTTTTCCCACTCCACCAACCCGGAAGATTTATCCAAAGCCGTTCAATTTGGGCAAATGGCCGCGGAACGGGCTGCCTCGGTCTTCGATTATGGGGAAGCCGTGAGGCTGCTTCAGCAAACCCTCCAGGTCCAGGAAGTGCTAGATCCGGGTGATAAAACCAAAAAAGCGGAATTGTTGCTTGATCTCTCAGAGGCATTAGTAAATGCCGGGGAGCCCCGGCAGGCCCTTAACACTGAGTTGCCTGTAGCCTTTGCAATGGCCGAATCTGCTGAAGATGAAGAGATAGCCTGGAGGTCATGTGAACTAGCCATGCTGGCGTTATTGTATTGGGAAGGGGGAACAACTAATATCTGGGCTTCAGAAGAAGGTAGGCTATGGATAGAAAGGGCTGACCGGTATGCCAAGCCCAATACCTCACGGGCACGAATGGACTTTATGCTTGGTATCGTAACCTATTCAACCGGCCTGGCCACAAGCTCCTCCGATCAGCTCAAAACAGGCAGCCTGATGATGTCCCAGGCCGTGGAACAGGTAAGAAAACTGGGAAACAACAAAGACAACTATTTAACAATTCCCTTTTGGCTATGTACTGGCTCAACTCCCCAAGGGTTCGAGGAGCGGTTGAAAATAACAGAAGAAATGTCCCGACGAACACGTCAAGGCATACATCTACAATGGGTTTTACCATCATTATTACTTGTTGGTAATACCTTCCTGGAATACGAGCAGCGTCAGCGATGTGAGGATCTCTGGAATGAAAGCCATAAACTTTCAGAACAAACGCGACAAGGAAACGCATTGATATATTCCCTAGCGTTCCGGGCTATTCTGAGAACTATGGACGGTCGGCTGGATGAGGCCATTAAAGAGACCAATGACATCTTATCGAATGGGGCGGAACTCGGTCTTCAGACCTTCGCCAATTGGGCCTGGCATTTTTCCGGTATGAGAGTGAATTATCTTATTGGAAATATCGAGAGATTGCTTAAATTTCTTCCCCCTCCCCCGCAAACAATGAATCTCAGAGCCCTCTTTCTATCCGCGCTGAATAGAAAAGATGAAGCCAGGGGCATATTAGATAATATGTTAAAGTGGCGTCCCAATATAGGCACCACCGATGATTACCTGTGGTATTGGGTAGATGTTGTCAACCTTGAGGCAGCCGTATTAGTCGGTCATCACCGGGCCGCTGAGGCTCTGGTGCGACAGCTTTCCGGGAGAACGCCAAATATAACAGGTTATTATTACACGACCTGTGTGCCCCGTCATCTTGGGTCGGCAGCGGCCATGCTGGGTCGGCCGGAGGAAGCCCGTAACTACTATCATGAGGCAATAAAAGTCGCTTCGAATGTGGGATTCCGCCCGGAGATCGCTCTAACCCGGTTTCAATTGGCTGAATTGTTGTTTGAGCATTTTCCCCGGGAAAAGACCGAGGCCATAACCCATCTGGATTTTGCTATAGAAGAATTTAAAGAGATGAAGATGCAGCCCTCGTTGGAAAAGGCAGGGAAGCTGAAAGCAAAACATGGTTTATGATAGCCATAATTTTTAATTCAATACCAGGCGACACCTTTTCTTCATTCGTGAAAGCGGGAATCCAGGGGATTCAATAAGTTCTGGACCCCCGCTTTCGCGGGAGTGACGGGTTATCTGACTTTTTGCGAGTCCATCTTCCTATCTTTTTACAAGGTCATCAGAAATGATAAATCTATATTCCATTTTCAATTTATCCACCGTCCACCATAAGAAGGTGATTCTTTGGCTCCAGATCAGGTAAAACGCAAGCTCGCGGCCATTCTGAGTGCGGATGTTAAGGGGTACAGCCGTCTCATGGGAGAGGATGAGGAATGGACACTGCGGACCCTGAATGCCCACAAAGGGGCAATGGCCGGCCTCCTCCGGCAGCACCATGGTCGGATCGTCGGCACTGCCGGAGACAGCATCCTGGCGGAGTTTGCCAGCGTGGTGGATGCGGTGCAATGTGCCGTGGAGATACAGCAGGCACTCAAGGCTAAGAACGACGTGCTCCCGGAAACCCGCCGGATGGAATTTCGCATCGGGATCAATCTGGGGGATGTGATCGAGGAAGGGGATACGATCTATGGGGACGGGGTAAATATTGCCGCCCGGCTGGAAGGTTTGGCTGAAGGCGGGGGGATCTGTGTTTCCAGGCCGGTCTATGATCAGGTAAAGAATAAGGTGGCCATGCAGTTCGAATATTTAGGAGCTAAATCGCTCAAAAATATCAGCGAACCGGTCCGCGTCTACAAGGTCCTTTTTGAAAACGGGTCGAAGACCGCCTCCAACCGGGGATTTCCTTCCGGCCCAAAGCCGCCGGCCGACAAAATAATCTCCAAAGAGTATTCTAAAAAAGACCTTACCAAAAGACCGAAATTTCAGGAGACCTTCCCTGAAATCCGGCAAATATTGTTACAATATACACCGGAGGCTTTTGCTAAGGCCGCTTCTCTTCTGAAAGAAGAACTTGGGAAGAAGCCCGGGGATCCTTCAGCCCACTCCATGACGGCCTATATCCTGTGGGAAACGGCGAACCAGGGATGGTTGAAAAATCTGGGCCTGGGATATTTTGAATCCCTCTTGAAAGCACGTCGTTATTTGAAAGAGAGCCAAGAGGAAGCCTCCCCCTGGAGTCATATCATCGGTTCGGAGATAAGGCTTAAAAGACGCGATTTTTCAAGTGCGGTTAAACTGGCCAGGGAAACCCTGGAAATGAACCCGGCTGATCCGCTCATTCTAAGCTGGCTGGCCTTATGCTCTGATCATGTCCGGTCGGCCCCTGGAAGCTATCCCCTACGGCCGGGAGGCCGTCAGAAATGATCCGGACCATCCCTCCCTCCATTTATCGCGGCTGGCGCTGGCTTATTTGACCATGGGTCAGATAAGCGAAGCCATCGCTCTTTATGATAAGGCTGGGGAAAAGAATCCACAGATCAACAGCATGAAAGCCGCCCAGGCGGTTGCCCTTTTTTATTCCGGGAAACAGGGAGACTCCCGAAATCTCCTGGATCAATATAAAACCATATGGCCTGTTCTGCCGAACATCAGGCGGGTCATGTTCTTCTGGCCTTTTCAGGACAATCGAGCAGCTAATTTTTTTGCCCAGGGTTTGATCGGGGCGCGGTTACCGGGTACGCTTTCGGATTGTCTTTACTGCCTGAAAGATCAGAAATTAAATGGACAGGCCATCCGATCCGCTTTTTTTGGAAAGACGGTGTCGGGGTTCGATCCCTGGACCGGCCGCCAGGAATGGGTAAGAAGAGATACCAATGGAGAAGCGATTCTCTATGTCGGTAGTAAAAGGCAAACAATAATGGATAAAGGCTACAGCCGGGTTGACAAAGATAATCTTTGCGACTGCTGGGAGGAGCGCACGGCAGGAATCGAAGTCTCCGGACCGGTCTTTCGAAATTCACGAAGTGATCCCGGGGAAAAGGAGGAGTATATCCTTTTTACCGATTACGGCTTTTTACCCATGTCGCCGGTTTAGCTGTTACGAGGAGCGAATAAAGGATTCGAGGGGCTGAGGGAAGGTCCAAGGTTTAAGGTTTAAGGCAAAGCCGTACAACGATTCTATGATCAGGAAATATCTTGACAAAAAAAATAAGGAGGATAAAGTAAGATTAATAAGTAAGGAAAAATAGAAAGGGTAAGAAATGATTGCCACCGTAACCAGCAAAGGACAAGTGACTCTGCCTGCTGAAGCCAGAAAAAAGTTGAAAATTACCCCTGGCTGTAAATTGGAATTCGTCGTCATCGATCACGAGAAGCTGGAGGTCATTCCCGTCGTAGAAACGGTAACCAGTCTGAAAGGGATGGTCCCTAAACCGAAAAAGACTTTGTCGTTGGCCGAAATGGACAAGGCCATAGCCAAAGGGGCTTCATCATGATCGGGTTGGATACCAATGTTCTGATACGCTATATCGTGCGTGATGATCAACCGCAGGCCGCCGCAGCCACAAAATTGATTGAATCCAGATGCACTTCAGACGATCCAGGGCTTATCAATCGGATCGTTCTTTGTGAGTTGGTTTGGGTTTTGGGACGTGGTTATGAGTATGATCGCAAAATGATCGCTCGCGTTGTTCGACGAATTCTTACCGTTCAGGAATTTCGTGTGGACGGAGCGGAATCAGCCTGGCGAGCGATCAGTCTCTTTGAGCAGGGGAAAGCGGATTTTGCGGACTACCTGATCGGCCTATCCAATCATGATGACAAGGCTGAGGTCACCTACACATTCGACCGCACAGCGGCCGAAAGCGGCCTATTTAAATTAGTTCCGAGGTCATGAAATGATAAGAAGATAGCACCCCTTTGTGAAAATCCGTATCTGCCATAACTCTCCTTTTCGAAACATAGAGAGCTTATCATATGAGATGCACCAATTGTGGTTTCAGTAATATTGATGAAGCTAAATTCTGCAATGAATGTGCCGCCAAACTCGAATTGTCGTGTCCGCAGTGTGGAAAGGTAAATACCCCGGGAAGTAAATTCTGTAATGAGTGTGCCCGATCTCTTATTTCAACCCCAATTCCATCTCCCGCTAAGCTTGAACCATCCTCCACCCCTGTCTCCCCCACCTTCGCCTCCGACCGCTACCAAATTAAAGAATTTCTCGGTGAAGGCGGCAAGAAGAAAGTTTACCGGGCCTACGATACATTACTCGACCGGGAAGTGGCCCTGGCCCTGATCAAGACCGAGGGCCTGGATAAAGAGTCTATGTCCCGGATCACCAGGGAAGCCCAGGCCATGGGCCGACTGGGGGCCCATCCCAATATCGTCACGGTGTTTGATCTGGGAAAGGATCAGGACCAGCCTTTTATCGTCACCGAACTGATGGGCGGGGGCGATGTGGAATCTCTCATTGCTAAGGCCGAGCATCACCGCCTGCCTATAGACCAGACCCTGGAGATCGCCGAGTCAGTTTGTAAAGGCCTGGAGTATGCCCATGGCAAGGGGGTGATCCATCGGGACCTCAAACCGGGCAACGTCTGGATCACCGAGGAAGGGATGGTAAAGATTGGCGACTTCGGCCTGGCTTTGGTGGAAGACCGGACCCGACTGACCGGCCAGGGTCTGATGCTGGGCACGGTATCTTATATGGCTCCTGAGCAGGCTACCGGTGGGCAGGTGACCTTTCAGTCCGATCTCTATGCCCTGGGGGCCATGCTCTACGAGCTGACTACGGGCCGACCTCCCTTTATCGGCGATGACCCGGTGGCCATCCTCGGCCAGCATATCAATACCCCTCCGGTCTCCCCTTCCTGGCACAACCCGGAAATTCCCCCCGGCCTGGAAGCGCTCATCATGAGATGCCTGGAAAAAGATCCCCTGAGCCGCCCGGCCTCG
>JACQYK010000311.1 GCA_016208255.1 Deltaproteobacteria bacterium
CCCGGAATGGTTGACACCAACCATCCGGACAGGGTGGTTTCTTTAACCGGTATATTCAGCCTTGTCCCCTTTCGTCGTCTAAAGTAAGTGTGGTTCTCATAAAGAGATTATAGCATCATTGATGTTGATATCAAGGCATCAATTTGGGATTTTCCATCAGCGGCGGGCAGAGAGCAGAGGGGATAGAGCATGGCGCATGGGGCATAGCGAAAAAAATAATCGTTGAAGGGGCAAAGAATCAGCTCATGGCGGATGGCCCATAGCAAATAGGGGGACTCCAAAATGCATAAAGCAGGAGAGGGTCGGGCTAAAAGAAGAGGGCGTCTCCTTAGGAATAATTTTGCCCTGGGAGCAAATCTAGTTTTTTCTAGACTTTTTATTTTGCCTTTATTATATTTAGTAGTAGAAAATCTTTTCAGGCACAAAGATGTGTCGTTAGCTTATATTGTTTAGGTTTTATTAAATAATGGAGACAAAGGCGTCTAGTAGTTTCTTAAATAGACGCCTTTTTTATTTTTACTTATAAAATAAATAAAAATTTAGTAATTCTGAAATATCACCCGGAATAGATTATGACGGAAGCTCCGATTAAAATCATAGGATTTTGCTGTAAAAACGCCATCGAGAAAGACCCGGTTTTGGCGGAAAAGGGATGGCATGCCTTTGAACCGGCAATTAAAATTCTATCCCTTCCCTGCAGCAGCAAAGTCGAAACATTGGGCATCATCAAAGCCTTTGAAGCCGGCAGTGACGGTATTTTTGTCCTGGGATGTAAAGAAAAGACTTGCCGTCTCCTTGATGGAAATGCCCGGGCTCAAAGAACGGTCAATTATACCAAGAAGCTTTTGAAAGAGATCAATCTGGAAACGGATCGTCTGATCATGATTCAGCTGGGGGCCCCCGAGTTCAAAGACTTTAACCAGGTAGCCGGTTATATGATTGAGCATATTCAAACCCTGGGTAAGGTGTCGTAAAAAAATGCCTAAGAAATATCACATTGCCATAACCCCTACGCCCCCCCGGTTCACCCCGACCGCCAAGAGCACGGTCCTGGATTGGGAAGCCGGCTGTCTGCGCTGCTTTAAGTGCGTCAAACGCAAATGTGTCGTGGATGCTTATAATCAGCGGACCTTCGATCCGACTCTATTGACTGATACTATCGATAAGATTTGTAAAAACTGCCTCCAATGCGTTCAGCAATGTCCGGGACGGGTTATAAGCAAGGCTCTGAATCCGGAATATGAAAAAATTGGCGACGCCTATTGGACACCGGATATCATAATCAAACAATGGTATCAGGCTGAAACCGGGAGCATACCCGTCTCTGGCGCCGGCTATTCAGGCCCTTTTTCCGGCCCGGGTTTTGATCAGATGTGGACGGATATGTCGGAGATTGTCCGACCTACTCGCGATGGGATACATGGTCGGGAGTATATCAACACCCAGGTGAGTCTTGGCCGGAAACTTTTCTCCCTTCCCTTTACCGACACAGGGGAACCCATCCTGGATGCGCCAAAGAATATCGACCTTCCGATTCCGATTCTCTTTGGGGAACTTCCTTTCGGAAGTCTTAGCCGCGAAGTTTTTATCGCCCTGGCCATGGCCGCTGCCACGCTTGACACGGTTATTGAAGTCCCGGAGGATGTCCTGGATCAATCCCTTGGAAGTTACGCGGCGAACATTATTCCCCTGCTGTCTCCGGATAGTCTGGAATCGGCCCGGACCTGGATCGAATCAGCCCCTATTGTCGAATTTCGTGACACCGCCGAATCCACAGCCGCCCTCAGGGAGATTAAGAAGCAATATCCTGAAAAACTGGTCATGATAAAAACCGGGCTGGATGAAGACAGCCACGAGCGGGTAGCCTTCCTGGCTGATGAAGGAGCGGATATTATCCACCTGGTGGCTGACAGAAACGGTAATGTTCACAGCCAATCCCGACCGGATGAAGTGATCGGTTTTGTGAAGGATTATGTCCGAAAAGCCCATAATACACTGGTCGATAAAGGCATCCGCAACAGCATAACCCTCATGGCCAGCGGTGGTATTGCCATGGCCGAGCATGTCGCCAAGGCCATCATCTGCGGGGCGGATGCGGTTCTTATCGATATCCCTCTTCTTCTGGCCTTGGAATGCCGTATGTGCCTCCGCTGCCAAGAGGGTCTTTCCTGTCCGGTTCAGATAGAAAATATCCATCCGGCCTGGGGAAAGGCCCGTATCATGAATTTTATAGCGGCCTGGAGAAATCAGCTATTAGAGGTTTTAGGGGCCATGGGAATCCGCGAGGTCAGGCGTCTAAGGGGAGAAGTGGGCCGGGCCATGTTCTTTGAGGATCTCGAGGCCGACACCTTCGGTCGGCTTTTCGGCCGGAGAAAAAATTAAGTTAAATACTTGTTGCTTGTTGCTCGTTGCTCGTAAAAACGAGTAACCAGGAACGAGTAACGAGTAACTAAAAAATTCATACACTATTAGCAAATTAGAATCATTAAAAACAGCCATAATGGAACAAGCGGATTATAAAATAAACAGGCCCGAGGTTAAGATCACCCCGAGTCGTTATCGCAACGCCATAGGCAAATACAGGATTCGGCGAAGCAAGGCCTGTATCGCCTGTGGGAAATGCATGGAAATCTGTCCCTACGGTGTCCATCAAAAGGGAAAAATAAAGATGGCCATGCCCCAGGACTATTTATGCGTCGGCTTTTCCTGCAACCAGTGTATCGAAGCCTGCCCGGAAAAGGCCCTGGCCCTGGATATCAACCCCAGCTCCAAGGTCATCGGGGACAAGCGCTGGACCCCGGATCTGATCATCAGTACCTGGTATATGGCCGAAACCGGCCGTGTACCACCCGGTGATCTGGAGTACAAAATCGGAGATTCCAACGGCGGATTTGATCGCCTGGAATTCAAATTCCAAAAGGAGGCCCCCGGCCGGGAACTCGACCCGGATAAATTCTCAACCGTCATTCCACTCAACCGATCAGGGGATAATCGAGAAAAGATCCGGATCAACCTCCCGGTCTATGGCGGGGGAATGTCCTTCGGGTCCATTGCCTTGAAGGTTATCATCGCCCGGGCCCGGGCCTGGCAGGCCTGGAATTCCTTTACCTGCACCGGGGAGGGCGGCTATCCCCAGGAACTCTATCCCTACGACGATCACGTCATCACCCAGGTGGCTACGGGATTATTCGGGGTGAGGGAAGAGACCATCAAGCGGGTGAGAATGGTTGAATTCAAATATGCCCAGGGCGCCAAACCCGGTCTGGGCGGGCATTTGCTGGGGGACAAGGTCACCCCTGAAGTGGCCAAGATGCGGGAAGCCGTTCCGGGAAATCCCTTATTTTCCCCTTTTCCTTTTCACAGCGTTTATTCGGTTGAGGATCACAAAAAACATATCGACTGGATAAAGGAGATCAATCCCAAAGGGCTGGTGTCCGTAAAGGTTTCTACGCCGACGGATGTGGATATGGTGGCGGTGGGGAGTTACTACGCCGGGGCCCATATTATCCATCTCGACGGAAGCTATGGCGGAACCGGGGCCGCCCCGGACATAGCCAAGAAAAATATTGCCATGCCCATCGAGTATGCCATCGTCAAGGTCCATAATTTTTTAAAAGAGGAAGGCATTCGCGATAAAATAACCGTCATTGTCAGCGGGGGTATTCGTACGGCCTATGACGTAGCCAAGGCCATGGCCCTGGGCGCAGACGGGGTGGTGGTCGGGACCGCCGAAATGGTGGCCGTCGAATGCATCCGCTGTTCCAATTGCGAGAGCGGCCGGGGCTGCGCCCGGGGAATAGCCTCTACCGATCCGGAATTAAACCGAACCATAGATCTGGACTGGGCCACCCAGAGACTGATCAATATGTTCCAGGCCTGGCGGTCTCAGTTGATTGAAATTCTTTACCGGCTGAATATGTCGGATATCCGGGAGCTGGTCGGCCGAACCGACTGCCTGAGACATCTGGACTATGAAGAAAATTATTCTTGATGAACAGGTAAAAAGTCGTCACCCCGGCGGAAGCCGGGGTCCAGAACATTATAACCGGATAGAAACACTGGATTCCGGCTTTCGCCGGAATGACGCTACGTAGCATTCAGCGACTATTTACGGGCCATCATTCTTAAATTATGAAAAATTCATTTATCCATCAATTAATTGAATCAAGAAATAGGCTTTATCCTGACGTCTATCCCGATATTCGAAAGGAAAGTGAAGAGGGGGGCTGCGGCGTCACCGGATTTGCCTGCTCGGTTCCGGTGGGGGGCAAGCACATCTTTGAACCCTCGCGGCAGATGCACAACCGGGGAAATGGAAAAGGAGGCGGAATCGCCGCCGCGGGATTAATCGCCGCCGACCTGGGTGTTTCCCAATCCGTGCTGGATGACTGTTATATGATTCAGGTGGCCTTGTTGGAACCCGAAGCCCGGGGGGATGTGGAAAGGCATTGCCTGACCCCGTTCATGGACATTCATGATGGACGCGCTCTTCCCACTCTGGATGATTATCGTGAAGTCGAAGGGTTGGAAATCAAACCCCCCAATGTCTGGCGTTACTTTGTCCGGGTAAAACCGGAGATTCTGTCCGAATTCGCGGATCAAAACCGTTTTAAAGAGATCCATCCGAGAAAAATAGAAGATGAATATATCTGGCAGAACACCATCAAACTGAACCGGAAGTTTTACGATGCCCAGGGGGACAAAAAGGCCTTTGTCCTTTCCCAGGGCCGAAACATGATGATTCTGAAGATCGTGGGTTATGCCGAACAGGTAGCCCAATACTACCGGCTGGAGGATTTCCGGGCCCATATCTGGATCGCCCATCAACGCTATCCCACCAAGGGCCGGGTTTGGCACCCGGCCGGGGCCCATCCCTTCATGGGACTGGATGAGGCCCTGGTTCATAATGGTGATTTTGCCAACTATTACTCCGTTTGCGAGTATTTGAAACAGAAAAATATCTTCCCTCATTTTTTGACCGATACGGAAGTGGCCGTTCTGGTCTTCGATCTCCTGAACCGGGTCTATGGATATCCCCTGGAATATATCATCGAGGCCCTGGCCCCGACCACGGAAATGGATTTTGATCAGCTTCCCGAGGAAAAACAAAGGATATATGGCCTGCTCCAATCCATCCATATCAATGGTTCCCCTGACGGACCCTGGTTTTTTATTATCGCCAGAAATGATTATTATCATCGCCAGCTTCAGCTGATCGGAATTACCGATACCGCCATGCTCCGTCCTCAGGTCTTTGCCTTTCATAACGGAGAAGTCCAGGTGGGTCTGATCTGTTCGGAGAAACAGGCCATCGATGCCACCCTGGCCAGCCTGGCGGCGGAAGACCCCCGGATCTGCCCGGTGGCCGATAAATACTGGAACGCCCGAGGGGGAAGCCATACCGACGGCGGCGCCTTTATCTTCACCATCTCCGACGACCCGGAAGGTCCGGGCCAAAAGAAGATGATCTGCACGGATAAATTCGGCCGGGAAGTCAAGACCCCCCAGGGGCGAGAGGCGGGAGGCGTCCGCCAACCGGTCAGCCGGCCGGACAAAAGCGAATCGCTGTCTCGATCCCTTTCGGAACCATTGGACCAGGGGAGCCCTTTTGGTCTTTTTACCTTGCTAAAAGATCAGATTCAGGAGGATGGATATGAGGGATTCCGCTGGTTATGCCGACGGATCGCTGAAGAATCCCGAAGCAATGACGAATACAGGCAAACGTCTATCCAGGCCCTGACCCTGATCAATGACCGGCGTTTTTCAACCGGCCAACTGAAACGCAGCGCCATCCTGCATATAACCCGCGGTACCTTGGAAGAGATCTTTGGCCGGACTGAGCCTATCGGTTCCGACAACGGCAGCCGATATCGCCTGATTACCTGGGAGTCGAAGGATAAACTGATCGAACCCAAGGGGAAGCAGAACACCCTGATCCTGAACGCGAACGGATTTCCCCCCGAAGGAGATGATTGCGACGCCAGATTGATTTGCCGGGCCTATGAGCTGGGCTGGAAAAAATTTATCTGCTACGGATATCGAGGCCAACGTTTTCTGGGATGCGGCTTAGGCCCGGGAACCCATAACGTCAAGATCGACGTCTATGGAAGTTCAGGGGATTACCTGGGTTCGGGTATTGACGGCATGAATATTGAAGTCCATGGAAATGCTCAGGACCAGCTCGGCCAGATTTTGAAATCCGGAAAACTGGTGATCTATGGAGATGTGGGGCAGACTTTTTTGTACGGAGCCAAAGGCGGAGAGATCTATGTCATGGGCAATGCCGCCGGCCGTCCCTTGATCAACGCGGTGGGACGTCCCAAGGTGGTCATCAATGGGACGGCCTTGGATTATTTGGCGGAATCCTTCATGGCCGGAAATCCCCACAACGGCGGCGGATTTGTCGTCCTCAACGGGCTTGAATTTGACGAGGAAGGCCGGCCGCGCCCGCAAGCAACACCCTATCCCGGGTCCAATCTCTTTTCTCTGGCCTCCGGCGGGGCTATCTATGTCAGGGACCCGCACCGGCTGCTGGTTGATGAACAATTGAACGGGGGGGCCTTTGATGATTTAAGCAATGAGGATTGGCGACTGATCCTTCCCTTTTTAAAGGAGAACGAAACCCTGTTCGGAATCTCCGTGGAAGAAGATCTCTTGACCGTGGACGGAGTCCTAAAGACCCCCGAAGAGGTTTACTGGAAAATTATCCCTCAAAAAGTCAAGGACCTGGCCCGGGCGACCGTGGTTGAATAATGGAAAGAAAATATGAAATCTGCATCGGAACCCATAAAGAATATTGATACGGTTTTTGCCCGGCAGGCGGCTGCCGACTGGCAGGTCGATCTGTTCGCCTGTTACCAGTGCGGCAAGTGTTCCAATGGATGCCCGGTGACCTTTGCCATGGATATTCTGCCCCATCAGTTAATCAGGATGCTTCAGCTGGGATTGACGGAAGAGGTCCTGGGGTCTAAGACAATTTGGGTCTGTTCTTCCTGCGAAACCTGTTATACCCGGTGTCCGAATGAAATCGAAATCCCGAAACTGATGGATAATCTCAAAGAGGAGGTCCTGAAGAAATCCAGGAAACCATCTCAAGAAGCCATAGCCAGGTTCCATAAGGCCTTCTTGAATAACGTTAAAATGTTCGGCCGGATCAATGAAACCCTTCTTATGGGCGTTTACCAGATAAAATCTTCCTGGTCCGACTTAAAAAAGAGTCAATTCGATTTTTCAGGCCTTCTTAAAAATGCCGGACTGGGCCTGAGTATGTTAAAACGCGGTCGCCTTTCTCTTTTCCCACGCTGGAATACCCGAAAAGAGGTCCGGGGACTATTTATAGAGAACGATACAAACAAATTGATATAAGTCACCCTCCCCTTCATCCGATCCCCTCTTGGGGGATAAAACAAGGCTCCCCTCAAGGGAGGTGAAAAAACAAAGTTCCCTCTCCACTTGCCGGAGAGCGTGAGGGTGAGGGGCATGTAAACTTAGTTTAGATCTTTATTATAACACCATAAGGTTGATCAATGAAAGTAACCTACTATCCGGGTTGTTCCCTGGAATCATCGGCCCGGGATTATGATGAATCGATCAAGGCTGTCTGCCGGGCATTGGACATCCACCTGCAGGAGCCCAAAAACTGGACTTGCTGCGGCGCCACATCGGCTCATAGTTTGAATGAAAAATTGGCTATTGATCTTCCCGCCCGCAATTTGCCGGAGTTCGAAAGTATGGGCCAGGACCTGCTGGTCCCCTGTCCCTTATGTTATAACCGGCTGATCCGGGCTAAAGAGAAGAAGGGATCCGCCGTTCCTATCCATGATATGGCCTCTTTTATGGCCCAGCCGGACATGCTCGAAAAAATCAGATCGGCGGTAAAGACTCCTCTGACCGGTCTTTCGGCGGTCTGTTATTACGGTTGTATGGCCAATCGGCCGCC
>JACQYK010000005.1 GCA_016208255.1 Deltaproteobacteria bacterium
CCAAAATCACCGGGAGTAAAAACTATGAAAATCCCATGGAAATGGATCGCATAGCCGAAACACTGGGCATCAACGTCAAACCCTGGTCTTTTAAGACCGATTGTTGCGGCGCCAGCTTTTCCATATCCAAGCCTGACATTATCCACACTCTGGTGGAAAAGCTTTATGACCGGGCCCTGGAGGCCGGGGCCGATTGTATTATTGTCTCCTGCCAGATGTGCCAGGCTAATCTGGATTTGTATCAGGAAGAGATTGCCGGAATTTTTAAAAAGAAATACCATCTGCCGATTTTTTATTTTACTGAATTAATCGGGCTGGCCCTGCAATTAAAGGATATTGCCCGCGGGCTTAAACGGCATAGGGTTAATCCTATCCCCTATCTGAAAGAGAAAGGACTGAGGGCTGGTTAGATTCATACCAGCATCTCGTTGCCGGTTGCTCGTTGCGGGTTGCTTGTAAAAACGAGAAACAAGCAACCAGTAACGAGTAACGGAAAATTTTAAATTTTTTAGGTTAATAGATATGTCTACTGAAACACCTTTAAACCCAATCGGCGCGGTGATGGTTGTCGGAGGCGGAATCGCCGGAATTCAGGCCTCTCTGGATTTGGCCGAATCAGGCTACCTGGTTTATCTAATAGAACGAAAAGGCTCCATAGGTGGGCGGATGAGCCAACTGGACAAGACTTTCCCCACCAATGACTGCTCCATGTGCATGATTTCCCCCAAGCTGATCGGGGTGGCCAGTCATCCGAACATAAAAATCATAACCAAGGCCGAGCTGATCGATCTGGAAGGTGACCCGGGCCGGTTTAAGGCCGTCGTCAAGAAGCATCCCCGCTATATAGATGAGGAAAAATGTGTGGGTTGCGGTATCTGCGCCCAAAAGTGCCCGGCCAAGGTGGAAGATGAATTCAATCAGGGGTTGAACAAGCGAAAGGCGGCCTTCCTGCTTTATCCTCAGGCGGTGCCTCTGGTTTATGAAATCGACCGGGATCACTGTATTTATTTTCAGAAGGGAAGGTGCCGGGCCTGCGAGAAGTTCTGCAAAAACAACGCCATCGATTTCAATCAGAAACCTGAAGAGATTACCCTGGAAGTCGGATCGGTCATATTGTCCTCCGGGCTCGACCTTTTCGACGCCACCCTGGCCCCGGAGTACGGCTACGGCCGATATCCCAATGTGATTACCACCATGGAATTCGAACGATGCCTTTCGGCCACCGGACCATCAGGCGGTGAAATCTTGAGGGTTTCAGATAAAAAAGTCCCCCAAAAAGTGGCCTGGATCCAATGTGTGGGGTCCAGGGAATCCATCCGGGAGGGTCGGGAGTTCTGTTCCTCGGTCTGTTGCCTGGCCGCTACCAAAGAGGCGGTGATCGCCAAGAGCCATCATCCGGAGATGGAACCGACCATATTTTTCATGGACCTGAGGGCCCAGGGAAAGGGATTTGATTCCTATTGCCAACGGGCCGAATCACAAAGCCATGTCCGTTATATCCGGTCCATGATCAGCCGGGTGGTTGAGAACCCGGTTACTCATGATCTGGAGCTGACTTTCCAGGATCCGGAAACAGGTGAAAAGATCGAGGAGGTCTTTGACCTGGTCGTGCTGGCGGTGCGTTTATCACCCTCCTCCGAGGCCGTTCAACTGGCCGGCCGGTTGGGCGTTGAACTCGATCAATACGGGTATGTCAAGACACCGGTCGGAAATCCCCTGCGGACTTCCCGGGACGGGGTTTACGTTTGCGGGGGATTTGAAGGGCCCAAGGATATTCCCGAGACGGTGGCCCAGGCCAGCGCCGTAACCGCCGAGGCGACCTTGCCCATAGCCGGGGTCCGGGGTTATGAGATCATCAAACCGGTATTACCGCCTGAGCGCTCTCTTTTCGGGATCGGCCCAAAGATCGGCGTCTTTGTCTGCTGCTGCGGAACCAATATTGCCGGGGTTGTGGATGTGCAGGGTCTGGCCGAGTATGCCAGGAAGTTACCCAACGTGGTCTTTTCGGAAGTCTTTTTGTTTGCCTGTTCCACCGACTCCAAGGTCCGGATGAAGGAGTTGATACTGGAAAACGATCTCAACCGGGTGGTAGTAGCCTCCTGTTCGCCCAAAACGCATGAAACGCTCTTTATGGACACACTAAAGGATGCGGGTCTAAATCCCTATCTCCTGGAGATGGCTAACATCAGGAACCAATGTTCCTGGGTCCATTCCGAACAATCCGAAGTAGCCACCCAAAAGGCCAAAGATCTGGTCCGCATGTCCGTTAAACGGATAACCCGTCAGGAACCCATTATGACCCAGCAGGTGCCGGTCCTTCCCGTGGCTCTGGTTGTCGGCGGAGGATTGGCGGGTTTGACGGCCGCGGTTACGATGGCGGATCAGGGATTCAGAACGCATCTTGTCGAACAAAGCGATGCGTTGGGCGGCCGGCATCAGGTCAGCCTTCCGACCCTGGAAGGATTCGATCCGGCCGGATATATCCCCAGGCTGATCGAGCAGGTGAAAGGTCATCCAAAAATTTCTATACACCTGGGATGCCAGATCGAAAAGATCGACGGACACGTGGGCGGGTTTGTCTCGACCATCAAAAAACGGAGCGGCGAGACGGTATCCCTGCGCCACGGGACAGCCATTATGGCTACCGGCGCCGAACCCTACCGGCCGGAAGAGTATCTATACGGGCGGCATCCGGGGGTCCTGATTCAAAGCGAACTGGAAAAGGCGATCAAGCAGGACCGAGAAAAAATTGGCTCATTAAACCAGGTGGTCATGATCCAGTGTGTCGGTTCGCGAAACCAGGACAATCCCTATTGCAGCCGAGTCTGTTGCAGTCAGGCCGTGGCCAACGCCCTGAGACTTAAAGAAGCCAATCCGAATATGGAAATAATTGTTCTGTACCGGGATGTTCGGACCTTCGGATTAAAAGAGCAGTATTATAAAAAGGCCAGGCAGCAAGGGGTCCTGTTCATCCGCTATGACCTGGCTCACCCCCCTGAGGTTTTTGAAAAGGATCATAGGCTTTCCATACGCTTTATTGAACCGGCCATCAAGAGGGAGATTGTTTTATCGCCTGACCGTATTGTCTTAAGCGCGGCCATGAAACCCCATCCCGGGTCCGCCCGAATTGCGCAAGTTTACAAGCTTCCCAGGGATGATCAGGGATACTTTCTCGAAGCCCACGTTAAGCTCCGGCCCTTGGATTTCACCACGGACGGCATGTTTCTCTGCGGGGACGGGCATGGACCGAAATTCCCTGAAGAGGTGATGGTCCAGGCCAAGGGGGCTGCCGGCCGGGCGCTGTCCATCCTGTCTAAAGACGTGATTCAGGTGGGGCCTTCCTCCCAGGTGGATCCCGAGTTGTGTGCCGCCTGTATGACCTGCGTCAGGACCTGTCCCTATTCCGTGCCCTATATTAATGAGTACGGAGTATCTCAGATCGATCCGGCCCGCTGCCGGGGATGCGGGATGTGCGCATCGGAATGCCCGGCCCAGGCGATCTCCGTCCATCATAATCTGGATGAACAGATCGAAGCCAAGGTGCAGGGCTTGTTCGAATAAGGGTAAAATAATTCTACAAACAGAAACTGAGAAACTATTCACAATAAGGTCAAAGGGGGGCTTGTTTTTTGGGGATTGTCCAAAGGGTAATTCATCGCCCAATCCCGGCCAGTCCAGCAAAGTTTAATTCGAGGCAGGGCATACACCATAGCCCGTTTTCGGCTAAGGTGAAGGCCTGCCCAGGATTTAGTTAAACAATTTGCCCGGTAAAGAAGCTTCCAGGTTCAGGGTGGACAACCCCAAAAAACAAGCCCCCCTTTGACCGCTCGAGATTTTATAATGGTCAGTGTTTTAGGAATAAAAAAATAATGGATGAACCCTTTGAACCACAAATTATCGCGTTTTGCTGCAATTACTGCTCATACGCCGCGGCCGACCTGGCAGGATCCATCCGGATGAGCTATCCGGCTAATGTTAAGATCATCCTGGTTCCCTGTTCGGGAAGGGTCGACCCGCTTCATCTGATTCGAGCCCTGGAAAAAGGGGCGGATGGGATCTTTATTGCCGGCTGTATGGAAGGGGACTGCCATTTCGAAACCGGCAACTTTAAGGCTAAAAAACGGGCGGCCTATGTCCGTCACCTGTTGGAGGAGATGGGAATCGAGCCGGACCAATCGGCCGACGCCGAATAACAAGATGCGGAAAAATGATTCGTAAAGGTTGCTCAAAAAGGTCCAGATACAAGGCGCCCGAAATCCTGAGGAATGAGGCGTACATTAGTACGTCGCAATGACGAAGGATGAGGGCAACGAAGTAGATGGGCATTTTTCAGCAACCTGTTAGAGGAGAAAACGATGATTGTTGCTGAACGCAAACCAGTCCAGGAACTTCTGGCCATGGTGGCACCTTATAATAAAATACTGATGGTGGGCTGCAAAGGGTGTGTCACGGTATGTAATGCCGGCGGGAAGAAGGAGGTGGCCATTTTGTCCGCCGCCCTCAGGCTGGCCCGGCGGAAGCAGGGCAATCCGCTCACCGTAGACGAGATGACCCTCGACCGTCAGTGTGAGCCGGAATTCATTAGCTGGCTTGAAGAATCCCTGAACAAGAATAATTATGACGCCGTAATATCATTGGCCTGCAGCATCGGCCCTCAGTATATTGCCGAGGCTTTTAAGGACCTTCCGGTATTTCCCGGTTTAAATACCAGTTTTATGGGCGGAACCGCCCAACACGGTGTCTGGGAAGAATATTGCGCTGCCTGTGGAAACTGCGGTATTCATAATTTTGGCGGATTGTGTCCGGTCACCCGTTGTGCCAAAAACCTTTTCAACGGTCCCTGCGGCGGGTCGGAAAACGGAATGTGCGAGGTTAATAAGGACAGACCCTGTATTTGGGAACAGATTTATGTCCGGATGAAGACTTTGGGCACGGTGGAGTCTCTTAAAAAAACCCGCGGCGCCAAGGACTGGTCCACCAGTCTTTCAGGAGGGCCCCGAAAAATAATCAGGGAGGACCTGACCTTATGATAGCGGAAACCCGATTACAACAGACCCTGGCCCAGGGACAATTTGCCATTACCTGTGAATTCACTCCTCCGCGAGGTATTGAGTTAAACCGGCTATTCAGGATTGCCGATTTGCTCAAGGGCAAGGTCGACGCGGTCAATGTCAATGATAATCCGAATTCCAATGTCCGGATGTCCAGCCTTATTTGCTCCCGGCTGTTGTTAGAAAGGGGGCTGGAACCGATTTTTGAGCAAAGCATGAGGGATCGCAACCGCCTGGCCCTCCAGAGCGATTTGTTGGGAGCCGCTGCAGTGGGAATCCAAAACGTGCTCTGCCTGACCGGCGATCATCCCTTCAAGGGTGATCATCCCGAGGCCAATAAGGTCTTTGATCTTGACTCCACCCAATGGATCGCAGCCGTAAAGCGGATTAGGGATCAGGGTATTCTGTTAAACGGAAAGAAAATAACCGGCCGGCCGAAATTTTTTATCGGCGGTGTGGCCAATCCCTTTATGAAAACTCTTGATCTCCATATTATCCGTTTGCAAAATAAAATCGCCGCCGGGGCCGACTTTATCCAAACCCAGCCGGTGTTTGATACGGAGGCCTTTCAAAGATGGATGAACCGGGTGGAAGAAGCCGGATTAATTGATCAGGTACCGATTATAACCGGTGTGGCCGCCTTAAAGTCCCTCCAATTGGCTGAATATCTGAGAGATCGGGTTTCGGGTTTTAATATCCCGGATCCTATCATAAACCGGTTGAAGTCAATGCCCGAAGACCAGCAACCCTCCGAAGGCCTGCGTATTTGTGTGGAACAGATAAAAGCGCTTCAACAGATCAAGGGGGTAAAAGGGGTCCACATCATTTCCATTGGCAACGAAGAGAAGATCCCCGACATTATTGAACAGTCCGGATTGCCCCTGCGACTGATGAAATGAGGCTTCAAACTTTTAAATGAGGGAAAAAGAATCCTCTCCCTTCAATTATTTAACTAATACAGGCGAGCAAACTTATCTTCCCCCCCTCCCTCCCCTCCCCCGCAAGGGGGGAGGGTTAGGGTGGGGGTACTTTCAATTTTTTATTGCCTTTGTATTGGTTCGGTAGCGGTCCCATTCAATCTCTTTGTTGGCGATGAATTTGTCGAAAATATGATCTCCCAGGGCCTCTCGAACCAGGGTGCTTTTTTTAAGCTCTTCGACGGCCGCGTAAAGGTTCCCCGGTAGAGAACTGATCCCTCTGGCCTCCCGCTCGGCCGGAGTCATTTCAAAGATGTCTTCTTCCACCGGATCGGGCAATGGGTAGTTGCCTTCAATACCGGCCAGTCCGGCGGCCAGTTGGACGGCGAAACAAAGGTAAGGGTTACAAGCCGGATCCGGGGACCGGAATTCAATGCGGGTGGCCTTTTCTTTTCCAGGCTTGTACATGGGAACCCGGATCATGGTGGAACGGTTCCTTCGGGCCCAGGAGACATAGACCGGGGCCTCGTAGCCGGGCACCAGACGTTTATAGGAATTAACCCATTGATTATTGATAGCCGTCATTTCCCGGGCATGACGCATCAGTCCGGCGATGTAGCATTTGGCGATGGGGGAGAGATGAAAAGGATCGCTGGGTTCAAAAAAGGCGTTTTTTTTCCCCAAGAACAGGGACTGGTGGGTATGCATGCCGCTGCCGTTTTGTCCGAAGATCGGTTTGGGCATAAAAGTGGCATAAACCCCCTTGGTACGGGCGACCTCCTTGACGACCAGACGATAGGTCATGGTCATATCGGCCATGGAAAGCCCCTCGGCATAGCGCAGGTCAATTTCATGCTGGCTGGGGGCCACTTCATGGTGGCTGTATTCGACTTTTATACCCATAGATTGAAGGGCAAAAATGGTCTCCCGTCTCAAGTCCCCCCCCAAATCGAGGGGGCGGGCGTCGAAGTACCCGCCCAGGTCCAGGAAGTTAGTGTCGTTACTGTCTTGAAAATAAAAATATTCCAATTCGGGGCCAATGTATAAGGTATATCCTTTCTCGCTGGCCTTGGACAACAGCCTTTTAAAGGCAAATCGGGGATCGCCGGGATAAGGGGTCCCGTCCGGTTGAAGGATGTCACAAAACATACGCGCTACGGGTTGTTCTCCGGCCCTCCAGGGTATCATTTGAAAAGTGGTGGGGTCCGGCTTGGCGATCATATCGGATTCTTCAATCCGGGCAAATCCCTCGATAGAAGAGCCGTCAAATCCCATACCTTCGGTCATGCCTTCTTCCAGTTCCGAGGGAGTGACGGCAAAACTTTTTAACAACCCCAGGATATCCGTGAACCAGAACTGGATAAAACTGATATTTTTTTCCTTCACCAGGCGGAGCACATCTTCAGCCGATCGGTAATCCATAGCAACCTCCCGAAAGTAAATTTAAAACTCTCAAACACCTTCCAGCATCCCAACCCGGACCAGCCGGAACCGAAATTGGGTATCCGAAACATTCCGGAATTTCTTCATTTGGTCCGGGTATAAGGCCTGTTTAATAATAAATTCTATCCAGTTTGCATAGAATTTCATTCTTAAGTCACTCATGGGTCGGCTAAGACACCCCCGGTCACCTGCCGGGTATCAGACTGCGCTGGAGCCCTCTGCGATCGGGTCTCCAGGTCTAAGCGCCTAATGGGTCGGCTAAGACACCCCCGGTCACCTGCCGGGTATTAGACTGCGCTGGAGCCCCTCTGCGGCCGGGTCTCCAGGGTCTTTTTCCCTTGCCCACACCCGAGGATTCTTATATATTCTTTCAAAATGAACTACCCGCAGCAAGCTGGGGGAATTTACCCTAAACGAGATTAAAAGTAAATTTAAATTATGAGGATATATGGGGGTTTCAGGAAGATAAAACCTTTAACGCTCCCTTCCTTTCAAGCCTGTTGAAGGAACTATAGGCCTGCCGCCAAGGAGAGCCAGGCTAAATTTGACAAGAAGCAAAGGAGTACTCCGCGGGCTGGTTCTGGTCAATTTTATCCAACTAATAATAGAGGTTATCATCATTGAGACCTGAAAGATCGATACCCAGAACATCTCCTGAGGCGGTCCGGTTAGCCCCGGCAGAAGAGTCAGCAACACTGCTTTTTGAAAACGGGAAAAAACCATGTTGACGAACATCCATCTATAAAGCAATCCGGGAGGAGATTTTGGAAAAGGAAGAAATTGCCCAAAAACTTTTGTTGTCTCAATACCGGGCCCTTGATCTTACCGATGAAAAAGGAATGATGTGCGGGAAAATTTTAGCAGACCTGGGCATGGACGTTATTAAGGTCGAGCTGCCGGGGGGGGATCCAGCCCGAAACATCGGCCCTTTTTATCACGGCATCCCGGATCCGGAGAAGAGTCTCTTCTGGCTGGCCTTGAACTTGAATAAGCGGGGCATCACCCTCAATTTAAATACAGAGGATGGCCGACAGATTTTTAAACAGCTTACTCAAAAGGTGGATCTGGTTATCGAATCGTTTCCCGTGGGGTTTTTGGAACGTCGTGGTTTGGGCTACTCAGATCTCAACCGGGTGAATCACCAAATCATCTTAACTTCCATAACCGGGTTTGGTCAAACCGGGCCCTACAAGGAGTTCAAAGCCCCGGACATTGTTTGCATGGCCCTGGGAGGCGAAATGAATCTTACGGGAGACCCGGATTATCCTCCTTTGCGGATCGGAGTCCCCCAGGCCTACTTTCATGCCGGGGGAGAAGCAGCCATTGCTTGCCTCGGCGCGTTATGGCATCGGGAAATGACCGGGGAGGGACAAGCTATCGATGTTTCCGCGCAGGATAGTGTAGCCTGGTTGGGATTTTATAACCAGTCGGTCTGGGATCTCAGCCGGTTGATAATGACGAGGCTGGGAGCACAGCGGGCCGCTGGGAGTGGGGTTAAGTTTCGTTTCCTGTTCCCCTGCGCGGACGGATTCGTTTCTTTCCTGGCCCTGGGGGGAGAAACCCGGGCTGAGGCCCAGAAAAAGCTAGTCGAGTGGATGGACAAAGAGGGATTGGCCGATGATTTCATAAGAAATTTTGACTGGGCGGAACACAGCGCTTTGAAGGCGACTGATGAATTGTCGGAAAAAATGACCCAGGTCTTCAAGAAGTTCTTTCTTACCAAAACCAAGAAGGAGCTTTTTGATTTTGCCCTTCAATATGGGTGCCTTCTGGCACCCATAAATACCGCCGAGGATATCCTCGCGAGTGAGCATTTCCAGGCCCGCGGTTTTTGGATTGAAGTGGATCATCCTGAATTGAATGCCAAAATCACCTATCCAGGGTTTCCTTATTCCTTCAGCGAAGTCCCCTGTAAAGTGATCAGGAGGGCCCCCCTGGTGGGAGAGCACAATTTAGAGATTTACGGCCGGGAATTCGATTTTAGCCGGGATGAAATTATTACCTTTAAATCGGGAGGAATCATATGAGATTGCCGGCGAAAGAGGAATTATCCTCTCGGAAGCCTCTATTAAGAGACGTGAAGGTTGTGGATTTCGGATGGGCCGTTGTGAGCCCCATCTCGGCTACTTATCTGGGTTTTTTGGGAGCTACAGTCATCACGGTGGAATCTTCCACCCGCTTGAATATCATTCGGCAAGCAGGGCCCTATAAAGACGGTATCCCCCATCCGGATCGGTCGGGCTATTATACCAACTATAATACGGGAAAATATAGCATCGTTTTGGACCTGAAAAATCCTCGAGGCCTGGAGATCGGCAAAAAGCTTATCCATTGGGCGGATGTGCTGGTGGAGAACTTCGCCCCGGGAGTGATGGGCAGGTTGGGGTTGGACTATGAATCGGTGCAAGGCATAAATCCTTCCATTATCTATGCCAGCACCTGCCAATTGGGTCAAACGGGCCCACACGCCCAGTTTCGAGGGATGGGGGTCCAGGGAGCCGCCCTGGCCGGTTTGTACCCGACAACGGGCTGGCCCGGCGGCGACCCCGTCGGCCCTTTTGGCGCCTACACCGACTTTGTGGCCCCCAAATTTCTCGTCTCGGCCATCCTTGCCGCTCTCCTATATCGTCACCACACCGGCAAGGGGCAGTATATCGAGCAGTCTCAGGTTGAGGCGGGAATGAATTTTGTTGGTCCCGCTCTAATGGATTATATCGTCAACGGATCCGTCTTGCATTGCCCGGGAAATCGGGAGCCCAATGCCGCCCCCCATGGAGCTTACCGCTGCCAGGGTGAAGATCGGTGGTGCGCGATTGCCGTTTATACAGACCAAGAATGGAGGGCCTTTTGCCAGGCCATCGGCAGCCCGCCGTGGACGAATGACGAAAAGTTTTCCACCCTCCTTGGGCGCAAAGAGAACGAGGCCGAATTGGATTCTTTGGTTGAACAGTGGAGTTTGGGGCATCCGGCCGAGTACGTAATGGACCTCCTTCAAAGAGCGGGGGTCCCGGCAGGAGTCGTGGCTACAGCCGAGGACCTGCATAAGGATCCGCAATTGCTCCATCGCCAGCATTACCGGCGATTGAATCATCCGGTCATCGGGCTTCATTCTTATGAAGCTCCGGCCTTCCGATTCTCCAACGCGCCAGTCTTTTTTGAGAGGCCGGCCCCCTGCCTGGGAGAACATAACCAATACATCTGCACGGAAATTTTGGACCTGACGGAGGAAGAATATCGGTCCCTGGAAAAAGACGGGGTTTTCCGATAGGGAGGAGATCATATAAAACTCAGGCTTCTAACTTCCATTTTGGATAAAACGGAAGAGTTTATACGGTAAGTGGGTCAAAAAGCGGCCTAAGAGGTGCCGGTAAATTCCCATTTTCTTTAGGAGTTTTCCTTGTCCCCTGCCTTTTGTCCCTGTTTTTCTCCTTGACTTTGTCATTTTCGTTATTTATGCTTTTTCAATTAAAAAGCAAGTTCTTATCAAATATAGAATAAGGTTTTCAAATCTAATTGGATAGGGGGAAGAATAATAAAAGGATTATAATTTATAATAAGGAAGGAGGCTTTCAAATGGCAGGGACAAACAAGAGTTTGTGGTTGTTACTTACCGGTTTGATTGTTTTAGCGCTTCTAATGGCAGCTCATGCTTCAGCAGCCGCGCCAAAGGCAGCAAAGCCGAAAACGGGTGGCATTCTGATCCAAGCCTGCGAGAAGGAACCACCAAGCCTTGACCCACAACAAGAAGGCACCATATACATGTTGATATATGTTGCCAGCCAGTACAACGGACTCCTCCAGTACGACCCTCTGGATAATACCAAGATCGTGGGCGACTTGGCCAAGAGCTGGAAAATCAGTGGCGATGGGCGAACCATTACCTTCAAGCTCCATGAAGGCGTCAAGTGGCACGACGGCAAGCCGTTCAGCTCCGAGGATGTTTTATACACCCTGAATCGGACCAAGGATCCGCCCAAAGGCATTGCCAGCCCCAGGAAGATTCAATTTCAGTCGATAGAAAAGATGGAGGCGCCCGATGCCAATACGTTTCTCCTCACGACCAAGACGCCCAATCCCTCGATCTTAGGCGTCCTGGCTCAGGGCTGGTCGGTTATTTTGCCCAAGCATGTGATGGAGTCAAAGGGCGACATGAAGAAGGAGGTGGTCGGCACCGGCCCCTTCAAGTTCAAGCAGTATATCCGCGGCACCAGCTACGAGGTAGTTAGGAACCCGGACTATTTCCTCAAAGGACGGCCTTACCTCGACGGCATCAAGTGGTACGTCGTGCCCGACATGTCGGCCTACGTAGCCGCTTTCAAGACACATCAGATCAGCCTGCTGGCCGGAATTCCGCCTATTTACAAATCGCATGTGGAAGAAATCAAGGCTTCGGCCAAGGGCGTTCAGGTGCAGACTGGGCAGATGGTAGTCCAGAACGTGCTCTGGATGAACACTGAGAAGAAGCCATGGGACGACGTCCGGGTGCGTCGGGCAGCCTGGCTGGCCATGGATCGGCAGGCGGCCAATACGATCCTGGCTGAAGGCGATGGTTCCTATGGACTGATGTTAGCGCCCGAAGGGAAATGGGGTTTGCCCACCCCGGCCATAATGAAGCTCCCCGGATACCGGCAGCCCAAAGACAAAGACTTAGCGGAAGCCAAGAAGCTGATGGCGGAAGCCGGCTACGCGGGCGGCGTGGACGTCGTCCTTGATTCGCGGATCGGAGACACCGATGAGAGAAGGGCGACTTTCCTCAAAGACCAACTGGGGAAGATCGGCATCAGGGCCACAATCCAGTTAAACGAGTTGGCCAAGATGTACCAGATCATAAACGCATACACCTATAACTGCGTCTCCTACCCCAATGCGCTGGCCATAGATGACCCCGATGATTGCTTCAGTCGCTACTGGGTGCCTGCCGCCCAGTGGAACCGTGCCCGGCTCAAGGACCCCAGGCTGAATGAAATGCACGCCAGGCAGTCCCAGACCGTGGACCTTGCCAAACGGAAGAAACTGGTGCGGGAGCTGGAGGATTATCTAATGGCCCAGTACCCGGCGGTGGTTCTTTACTGGTCAACCCAGTATGGCTGCGCCTGGCCCGAGGTCAAAAACTGGAAGATCGGATATGGCATTTACAACAACCTGAAGTATCAGGATGTCTGGCTGGATAAATAGCAGGTTATGATCCGGACTGGAAGAGGTCAGGCCCGGGATCGCCCGTTTCGCCAAAGGCAATTAGGCTGATGGCAGAAGTTATCCCCCTTAGGGGGCAGGAGGGAGAGTGGGGCATTTTATCATCAGAAGGCTGCTGCTGATGGTCCCGGTTCTTATCGGGGTGAGTGTGATTGTGTTCTTGTTGATGCGGGTCATACCGGGAGACATAGCCCTGCTGCTTGCCGGTGACAGTGCGACTGAGCAGCGGCTGGAAGAGATACGCCAGGAGCTTGGCTTGAAAAAGCCTCTATATCAGCAGTACGCCGAGTGGGTGTGGGGGGCCTGCCGCCTCGATTTCGGGAAGTCTATGTGGAGCGGGGAACCGGTGTTTAGCGAGATTGCCCGCCGCTTCCCCCTCACCCTCCAGCTCGCCCTGATGACCACCATCATCACCGTCGTCATATCTATCCCCGTGGGCGTGATCTGTGCCATTCGGCAGGACAGCGCCAAGGACTATGTGCTGAGAGTGTTTGCCATCTCGGGCCTGTCTATGCCGTCTTTTTGGATTGGCATCCTCATCATAATGGCCTTGGTTGCTGCTTTCAAGTGGGCGCCGCCTCTGGGCTATGTGAATATCTGGGAGGATCCCTTTAAAAATTTTCAAATACTGATCTGGCCGGCGCTCGCCGTTGGCTTCCGGCAGGCAGCCATCCAGGCCCGGATGAGCCGCTCCTGCATGTTAGATGTATTACGTCAGGATTATATCCGGACCGCTTGGGCCAAGGGTCTAAGGGAGAAAACCGTTATTATCCGGCATGCCCTCAAGAATGCTTTGCTGCCAATCATAACCATCATTGGTGTCGAGTTCGCCTTTCTTTTAGGCGGCTTGGTGGTTACCGAGGCGGTTTTTACCCTGCCCGGCTTAGGCCGATACCTGGTGGACGCCATTCACCACCGAGACTATAACGTAATTCAGGCCATCGTGCTGATCATGGCCGTTTTCGTAAGCTTTGCCAACCTGGCGGTAGATGTGATCTATGGCTGGGTGGACCCCCGGGTACGCTATCAATAGCCGTGGGCGAGACTGGAGCATAGAGGTGTAACGATGGTTGCTAACCATGATACCGGGCCGGGGGTTACCGTTGCCGGGCCGCCTGGGGAGTTGACCGCTTTCGATGAGGTGAAGAGATTCCTTCGCACCAAGCCGTTAGGAACGGCAGGGGCGATAATCCTTGTCCTCATGGTTGTGATGGCCATATTCGCGCCCAGTATTGCGCCTCATGATCCTTACTCGCTACGCCAGGATAAGCTCTTCATCGCCCCCTTTTCCTCCGCTGAATTTATCTTCGGCACTGACGACATGGGACGGGATTTGGCCAGTAGATTGATCTACGGGGCACGCATCTCCCTGTACGTCGGTCTGTTCTCCACCTTGCTGGGCAGTGTTGTCGGGGCCTTCTTGGGGCTTGCCGGCGGTTACTGGGGTGGGTGGATTGATAATATCATTCAACGCTTCATGGATATATTGTTGGCCTTTCCGATGCTGGTTCTGGCGATGGCGGTGGTCGCCTCCCTGGGGCCTTCCTTGAGTAATGTCATTCTCTCCATTGCAGCGGTTATACTGCCTCGCTCCGCCAGAGTGGTGCGCTCCAGCACTCTGTCTGTTAAGGAAATGATGTACGTGGAAGCAGCTAGAGTAAATGGCTGCTCGAACTGGCGAATCTCTCTTCGCCATGTATTGCCCAATTGTCTATCGCCCTTTATTATCCTGGTCACGGCCCAATTGGGTGGCGCTATTCTCATTGAGGCTTCGCTTAGCTTTTTGGGATTAGGGGTTCCGCCTCCCGAGCCTTCTTGGGGAGCCATGCTTACCGGAGCCGCCAGATTTTACGTGTATAAAGCGCCCTGGATGGCAGTAATTCCGGGAGTTGCGATCAGCCTCGCTGTCTTCGGCTTCAACCTCTTCGGCGATGCTTTGCGGGACATCCTTGATCCACGGCTGAGAGCGGAGCGGCCTGATTGAGGTTGATTATCACTTCAATATTCTTTTTTCTGGAGGCAAGCTGAAAAGGCTTTCCGTTTCCGAGGAGGTGAAGCATCATCACCGAGAAGGTACTTGAAGTCAAAGAATTGAGGACTCATTTCTACACACGGGCTGGTGACCTGAGGGCCGTTGACGGTCTTTCCTACTATGTCAACCGGGGAGAGAGTGTAGGCCTGGTTGGGGAGAGCGCCTGCGGTAAGAGTGTGAGCGCGCTCTCCGTCATGCGTCTCATTCCCAACCCCCCGGGGATGATTGCCGGAGGTGAGATCCTCTTCAACGGTCAAGATATATTGCGGGTCAGCGAAGAGGAGATGCAGCACATTCGAGGCAACAAGATCGCTATGGTTTTTCAGGAACCGACGACATCTTTAAACCCGGTACTCACGGTCCGCCGTCAGCTAACCGAATCCCTGGAGCTGCATAGGGGTATGGATTCTGCATCATCAGCTCATGAAGCGATAAAATTACTTCAGTTAGTGGGTATACCCGATCCCGGGAGGAGATTAAAAGACTATCCCTATCAGTTCAGCGGAGGGATGCAGCAGAGGATCATGATTGCCATGGCCCTGAGTTGCAATCCGGCCTTGCTCATCGCTGATGAGCCCACCACTTCTGTCGACGTGACCGTTCAGGCCCAGCTTCTGGAAATCATCGACGACCTAAGGTCCCGGTTCGGCACCGCAGTCATCATTATCACACACAACCTGGGAGTAGTTGCGCGCTATGTGGACCGTGTAAATGTCATGTACGCGGGTCGGCTTGCGGAGTCCGGAGTGACCGATGTCATCTTTGACCATCCGATGCATCCTTACACCTTGGGACTTCTGCAATCGGTGCCGCGCCTGGATCTCCCCCGTGACCGTGAACTGGGGGTTATTGAAGGCCTGCCACCCAACCTGGCCTGTGTTCCCAGCGGTTGCGCCTTCCATCCCCGTTGTAAGTTTGTGATAGATAGATGCCGCAAAGAGCGACCGCCGTTCGAAGAGGCGGAGGAAAATCACTTTTCTGCCTGCTTTAGAAGCCAAGAGATAGATGAGATCAAAAGACCTGAACCGGAATCAGAATAATGGCCGACCCGAAAGGTGAACACCTGCTTGAGGTAATCAATTTAGTCAAGTATTTCCCGGTCACTGCCGGGGTGATGCGTAGAAAAGTGGCCGATGTGAAGGCGGTCGATGGGGTAAGCTTCTTCATAAGGAAAGGGGAGACCTTGGGTCTTGTGGGTGAAAGCGGCTGCGGGAAGACTACCACAGGACGCTGTATCCTCAAGCTTCACGAAATCACCGGTGGCAAGGTCTACTTCCAGGGGACCGACATCTCCCGGACGAAGGGCAAAGGCCTGAAAGGCATACGTCGAAATATGCAATTGATATTCCAGGACCCCTATGCCTCGTTGAATCCCCGCATGACCGTGGGAGACATCATCGGCGAGCCCATGGTCGTTCACAATCTGTATAAAGGCCAGAAGTGCAAGGATCAGGTGTCGGCCTGCCTGAGCATGGTGGGACTTGAACCCTACATGGCGAGCCGCTATCCCCACGAATTCAGCGGCGGCCAGCGGCAGCGCATCGGGATCGCCAGGGCCCTGGCGGGTAGGCCCAGCTTTATTGTCTGCGATGAGCCTGTCTCAGCGCTGGATGTCTCTATTCAATCACAGATCATCACCTTGCTCATGAGACTCAGGAAGGAACTTAGTCTGACCTATCTCTTCATCGCCCATGACCTCTCGGTGGTCCGCCATATCAGTGACAGGGTAGCGGTCATGTACCTAGGCAAGATTGCCGAGAGCAGCCGTAGCGACGAGCTTTACGATAATCCGCTTCACCCCTATACACAGGCACTGCTTTCCGCAGTTCCGATACCTGACCCGAAGGTGGATCGCCAGCGTAAGCGAATTCTGCTTCCCGGGGACGTGCCCAGCCCGGTAAACCCTCCGAGCGGCTGCCATTTCCACCCCAGATGCCATGTCGCTATGGAGGAGTGCAGGAAACGCGAACCGGACTTACTTGACAGGGGAGGGGAGCACTGGGTGGCCTGTCACCAGGTCAAATTTTAGGGTCAACAAAACCCCGGCCCTTGGGATACGGGGTTTATTGCTGAAAATAGGACCCGCAGGATGGTTATTTCCCTAATTTTTTTCTTTACACCCTGATTGATCCAGGCACTTCCCCATATACAGGAGTTTCCAGGACAAAGACCTTTTTCATTGCCGAAAAAGGCCAGCAATGAAAAACCAGTCCGGCGCTATCTCGCACCTTGGGTGTAGTCGGAGGTTGCCTTGGGAATATCGCCCAAGGGCAAATATCTCCGAAATCCGGGTAATCAAGCGACGGATGAGCGGGCGGTTCAAAAGGTTAGGTTTCAATAATCATCTACTGATTTGGAGATGATCCTTTTTTCTTAACTCTCTCTCCGGACTCTAATTTTATGAATTCAGCCTAACCAAAAGAGGAGAAATAGCTAATGACCTATGAGACCCTGATGGTTGAGAAGAAAGAAGCCCTATCCATAATCACCATGAACCGGCCCGACAATCTGAACAGCATCAACACCAAGATGCAGGCTGAAATGAAGGCCATTTGGGAAGACCTTGAACAGGACCGGAATATACGGGTCATTATCTTTACCGGGGGAGAAAAGTGTTTCAGCGCCGGGGCCGATATCAAGGAACAGTTCCCGGCCGGCCAATCCCGCCCCAGCTCACGTGATCAGTTTAAGAAATTTGAAGACGATGATCGGCCGTTCATCGCGGCTATCAGTGGGTTTTGTCTGGGGGGAGGCCTCGAACTGGCTCTCTGCTGCGATCTTCGAATCGCCACGGAAAGTGCCAGGTTCGGCTTGCCGGAACTTCGAATCGGGTCGGTCCCCGGGGCGGGGGGGATGCAGAGACTGCCCCGGCTGATCGGCATCACCCGGGCCAAGGAACTGCTCTACACGGCGGGTCGTATTGACGCGGCGGAGGCCTATCGGATCGGTCTGATCAACAAAATCGTTCCGGAGGCATCCTTGATCGATGAGGCCGTGAAATTGGCCGAAACAATGCTGACCATGCCCCCCCATGGCCTGAAGATCGCTAAGCGGTGCGTTAATGAAGGGATGCAAATTGATCTCCAGACGGCCTTGAAACTCGACCTGGCCATCAGCGTCCAGGAGATGTCCACCCCCACGGCCATTGAAAACAGGGCTGAAGGGCTGGCGGCCTTCCGGGAAAAACGAAAACCGAGGTTTAAGGTCGGTTAAATCCGATTCACCTGGTTAATGAATAAAAAGCAAAATACAGGGATTAGAATTTCGTTAGATTCGGCAATAGGCAAGGGGCGATAGTCTATAGTAAAAACAATATCCGGCATTCAGTTTGTCCTGTTGCCGATAGCCTATAACCTATGCCCCCCGTACCGGATGTCCGCTTAAACTTAAATAGGAAACAGATATGACCTTACCACTGGAAGGGATAAAGATACTGGACTCGGCCCACCAATACCCGGGCCCTTACTGTTCCATGCTCCTGGGCGATTTAGGGGCCGAAGTCATCAAGGTGGAACAGCCGAAGACCGGGGATCCGGCCAGGGCCAATCCCGGTTTTTTTAAGGGGATCAATCGCAACAAAAAAAGCATCACCCTGGATTTGAAGAAACCCTCGGCCGGAGAGATTATGAAACGTCTGGTCCGGGAGGCCGATGTCTTTACCGAAGGATTCCGGCCCGGGGTGGTCAAGCGCCTGGGGGTGGATTACGAAACCCTTAAGAAAATCAATCCCCGCCTGATCTACTGTTCCATCTCCGGATACGGTCAGAACGGCCCTTATCGGGATTTGCCGGGTCATGACCTGAATTATATGGCCATGGCCGGGATGCTCGACTCCATCCGGGATAAAGACGGAACCCACGTCTCACCCGGCGTAGCCATCGGGGATTTGTCTTCCGGGATGTTCGCGGTTATCGGCATCATGGCCGCCCTGATGGCCAGAGGGCACACCGGAAATGGACAGTATGTCGATGTATCCATGTTTGACGGACTTCTTTCCTGGATGTCGATCCGCTTCGGTCTTTTTTTTCAAAATGGGTCCTCCGCGCGCCCTTATGACGCCGGCTACGGCGTCTTTAAAGCCGGGGATGGTAAACCCTTCACCCTGGGGATCGCCCATGAGAACTGGTTCTGGGATCGGTTGTGTACGGCCATAGGACTTCCTGAATATGTGGGTATTCAAGCCACGGAACGGCACCAAAGGAGAAAAGAACTGGTAGCCGAACTCGAGTCGGTATTTTCCCAAAAGACCAGAGAAAAATGGATCAATATTTTAATCGAGGCCGATGTGCCGGTGGCCCCGGTCAAAACACCGGAAGAGGTTCTGGAGGATCCTCAGGTCCTTTTCAGAGAGATGATCCAGGAGCTCAAGGGTCCTTTCGGCGAATCCATACGTCAGGTGGCCTTTCCGGTGAAATTGTCGGAGACCCCGGCGCTGATCCAGTCTCCGCCCCCCGAACTGGGCGAGCACACGGAAGAGGTCCTGCTGAAGGCCGGGTTTACAAAGGCAGAGATCAAAAAATTCAGTCACGAAGGGGCGATATAAATTCTTTTAAAAAAATAGAAAAAAATTTATTAGACAGGATTGACCGGATGACCGGTTAATCCTGTCAGACGATTTTTTATTGGCTTAATTTATAATATAAATCAAGATCGGCTACCCAAAAGGAAGGGGACTTGAATGAACCCAAATGATATTTTAATCAAAACCGCAGCCTTGTTTCCTGACCAAGAAATACTGATCTCACCGGAAAAGAGGCTTACGGCCAGAGAACTCCTCGCCCGATCGTTCCGCATAGCCAATGCCCTCCTTGACCTGGGGCTGAAAAAAGGGGACAAGGTGGCGGTGCTTCTGACCAATTCTTATCAAAGTGTAGAGAGTTTTTGTGGAATTACGGCAGCCGGGATGGTTCGCGTCCCTCTGAATATGCGTAATTCCGGACGTGAGCACCTATATATACTTAACAATTCAGAGTCCCGCGCCGTTATACTGGGAGAGGAATATACCAAGATTATCGGATCTATCCTGCATGAGGCTAAAATGATAACCCAAGTCATCTGTGTAAACGGGACACCCCCGATTCCTATGCTCTCCTATGAAGAACTGATTGCCAAGGCTTCTCCGGAAGATCCCAATGTGCAGATGACCGATGAGGATGTTCACCGCCTATCTTATACTTCCGGTACAACCGGTCAGCCCAAGGGTGTGGTTCAGGATAATCGAGCGGCCATGATGAGTTTTTATAACGTCCTTATAGACGGGCTGGATATCCAAACCGATGATGTAGTGGCCCTCACCTCTCCGGTTACCCATGCCAGCGGGGCCATGATTTACCCCCATTTTATCCGGGGGGCCAAGGTGGTTGTCCTTCCCGGTTTCGATCCCGAGCAACTTCTTCAAACCATTGAAAAAGAACGGGTGACCACCCTTTATCTCGTGCCGACTACGATCATCATGCTTCTAAACCAGCCGGACTTAAAAAAAAATGATTTGAGCAGCCTCAAAACCATTCGTTACGGAGCTTCTCCTATTGCCCCGGAGGTTTTGAAAAAGGCCATCGCCGCCTTCGGAAATGTCTTTATTCAGGGATACGGCCTGACCGAAGGGAGCATGCCCCTGACTCTCCTGACCAAAGAAGATCATATTTTGGACGGCTCGGAAAAGAAGCTCAAACGCCTGGCTTCAGTGGGTAAAGAGGTGACGGTGGCCAAGGTGCGGATCATGGACGAGGAAGGGAATTTTCTCCCTCCGGGAGAAATCGGGGAGATTGTCGCCCAGTCCGACCAGGTAATGCGGGAGTATTGGAAAAACCCAACGGCCACGGCCGAGACCTTCCGAGGCGGTTGGCTTCATACGCGGGATATGGGTTATTTAGATGAAGATGGATATGTCTTTTTAGTAGACCGGAAGGACGATATGATCGTTTCCGGTGGGTTCAACGTCTACCCCAAAGAGGTGGAGGATGTGCTCTATATGCATCCGGCCGTACTGGAAGCGGCTGTCTTCGGCGTGCCTCACGAAAAATGGGGCGAAACGGTCAAGGCCGCCGTTTCCTTAAAAAGGGGGATGACCGCCAGCGAAGAGGAAATTATAGAGTTCTCCAAAAAACATCTGGCTGGATACAAAAAACCTACCTCGGTAGATTTTATTGCAGAACTTCCCAAAAATCAGAACGGCAAGATCCTTAGAAAAGATCTCAAGGAGCCTTATTGGAAGGGGAAGGAAAGGAAGATTAATTAAAAGCAGGTATAAGGTCTAAGGTTTAAGGAAAACCCCTTGTACCGTGGACCTTGTACCATGAACCTTATTGGAGGGAGATAAAAAATGAATTTTGATTTTAGTGATGAACAAAGGATGCTGCAGGATACGGTCAGACGGTATATTAATGAAAAGATCATGCCCATTGCCGATGAAATGGACCGCAAAGGCCCTATGAGCAAAGCCAATGCCCAGCGCTTTCTAAGGGATCTGAAAGAGTTTGGTTACGTGGGGACCCTGGTCTCCGAGGAGGATGGCGGTCCGGGTCTGACTCATATGGAATGGCCGATCCTGTTTGAGGAACTCAGGCGCGGATATGCTTCGCTGGGAGGAGTAGTGGGGATCACCTCGGCCTCGACCGGCCGGATTGCCAATGGCGGCAACCTGGAGCTGAAAAAAAGAATTTTACCCGGACTGTTGAACGGTGATACCATCATCTGCAGCGCCATCACCGAACCCAACGTGGGCTCCGACACAGCGGCTATAGAGACCAAGGCCGTGCCTGATGGGGAATATTATGTGATCAACGGGACCAAGATGTGGATTTCCAACGGCACGATTGCTGATTATGCCATTGTGACGCTTAAGATTGTTGATCCGGCCACGGGCAAACAACGGCCAGGCCAGATTTTGGTCGAGAAATCTCAATCCCCTTTCACTTCCCGGGAGATCCACAAACTGGGGGTCCGGTCTTTTCCCACGGCCGAAATGATCTTTGAAGACTGCCGGGTTCCCCCTTCTTTTTACTGGGCAAGGGGGTGCGCTGCTACAAGGAATGCTCGCTTTCCAAGGCCTTTTGCACCGAGGCCGCCGTCCGGGTCACCTCCAAGGCCATACAGATTCACGGGGCCTACGGTCTTTCGGAAGAATATCCCGTAGAGCGTTATTTCCGGGATGCCCGCTGTTATACCATTCCCGATGGAACCACCCAGATCCAGCAATTGATCGTGGGCCGGGAAACCCTGGGAATGAGAGCCTTTAATTAAAAGAAAGGTAAAAGATTAGGATGGAATCTCGGAACATAAAAAAGGAGAAAAACATGAAAAATCTACTGATAAGCATGCTGGCACTAGTCTGCTTTGCCTCATTCTCGGTTGCTGGAGACAAACCACTGCCGAAACCCAAAGCTTTGAGTGAAGAAACGATCTACCTGACCCAGAAAATCTCGGCCAATTACGACACCCTGTTGATAAAGGAGTTTTCATCGGAAGGGGTCGTGTACACTAACGTTAATGACGGAGAAAAAGCAAAAATCTTGTTGATGCTTCCCCGGCTGAAATCGAACATCACCCTGAGCCTTGAAGAGCAGTTGAAGAGGAATAATATCTTCAAAGAGATTGTTAAAGGAGATGCCACCACCAGTAAAGTGGTTATTCTTGAAGGTAGTTTCAGCGAATTCAACGCCGGGAACCGTGCGGTAAAATACTTTGTCGGTTTCGGGGCGGGCAAGGCCTTCATCAAATTTAAGGGCAAACTGACCGATGGGGACACCGGCAAAGAACTGGCTACTTTTGAGGACCGCGAGACAGGATACCGTGGGGCCATGACCCAGGAAAGCTTCGAGCGCCTGTTCCCCCACCAGGCCAATAGCATCGGGGAAAACCTGGCTAAGTTCTTGGAGAAGCTATATTAATTCTCATCCGGAAATGATATTTTCAGATAAAAGCAGTCAGCCATTGGAGAAACCCTGATAAAATTGCTTTTGCTGACTGCTGAAGGTCAAAAAAGGGACAGCAGTGTTAAATTACCGTTTTCGTTATTGGGGTATTATTCCAGAACTTGGAGGGCGGATACTGCGGGTAGTTACTCTCAGCGACAAGAAGACCATTCATAACGCCTTTCCTGATCGGGGGTTTAAGTCATGAAACTAAATTATTACCCGGATACCGATTCCCTCTATATCGACCTTTCTGAGAAGACAAGCACAGAAAGTCGCGAAATATCTGAGGGCGTGGTTCTTGACTACGATGCTGAAGGGAACCTCGTTGGCATTGATATCGACAATGCCAGTACCAAAGTTCAACTCAAAGAGTTAAGCCTCCAGAGACTACCTGCCGATATTAAGGCAGTGGCCTAAACAAATGCTGGAGACAAACCGAAACGGTATTTAGCCACGTGAACTTGTTGATCCTGCAAAAAATTAGAGATTCGGTTGAATGGTATTAGATTTTAGCGGAGAAGGGAGATACCGTTGCAAACGGGTCGGAAAAGCCACCCACAATCTTTTGGGCCCGGCTGAAAACATCCGGATGCTTCCAGTCAATCACCTCCGTTGATTTGAGAAAATTTTCCATTTAATACACCTTAAAAAAGAAATTGATATCACCCCCACCCTAACCCTCCCCCCTTGCGGGGGAGGGGAGGGAGGGGGGGTAAGAAAAATTAATTCACCTGTATTAGATGTCTAAAATCTCCAAAATATCCAATAAGGATTTTACTTCGAAATCCGGCTTGACCTCCGGTTTCCATGGTTCTCCCGAACGGTTTAACCAGCAGGTTTGGATACCCAGCTTTTTGGGCGTGAGGATATCGGGTCTGGCATCGCCGATGTGCAAAATATTCTCCGGTTTGAGCTGGTAGTGTTGTATGACCTGGGTGAAAAAGCAGGGATGCGCTTTATAGGTTCTCATTTGTTCGGAGACGAATAATTTGTCGAACCCATAAATATGCTCGATACCATCCAGCATATCGCTATCGCAATCCGTGGACAGGCAAATGGGAAATCGATTCCCGGCCGCCTGTAAAAAAGGCCGGGTGTCATCAAACAGATGATCCAGTTTGTGTCCTTGAAACATAATCTCAGCCGCGGATCGGGGGTCATAGGGAAAGTTTATTTCCGTGAAAAGCTCCTGATAGCTTTCTATAAAAATGTCCCGGATGTTTTTGAAGGGCTTTAACTGGGCCGCTGCCGCATCCAGATTATTGAATAGGATTTCTGTGGACCGGTCCCAGTACTTCCGGGCGATTTCATCCTCATAGTGTTCACCCATAAAGGTCCGCCAGACAATTTCACGGTTTTCATCCACCTTGACCAGGGTCCGGAATAAGTCGGTGCTGATTACTTTGATGGCCGAGATAGTAGGCATGCAGGAATGATAAACCTTTCAAGAAAACGCTAAAGGCCGGTTTTGAGTTTACCTTGGCGCTCGAGATCTTTCAATACAAACCGCAGTTCTCCGTAGGATACGTCTTCACCCAGGGTTTCTTTAGCTGAAAACAGCCCCTGGTCCGGATTGGCCTGGAAATAAGCAGCAATACGGGCCGCCTTTTCCGATTCCATGAGCCGGTCCAGACCCAGTTTCCCTGTCCCCACAAAATGGGCCAGGTGGCCTTCGATAGTCCTCAAGGTCAGACCCCGCATGGCAGCCACTTCGGCCGCACTCCGGCCTTCGAGGAACAGCCTCAGGGATTCTTCTTTGGTTTTTGGTTTTTTGTGTTTTATATCCTTGGGCTTGCCGCTCTCGTTTATTTGAATCGCCTGGGGAGCAGGCAGGTTGTGTTCAGACCGGTATTGATCAACTATTGGCAGGATTTCAGGCCCCAGGGTTTTCCCTTTCTTGCCTTTCAAACCCTTGATGACTCCCAGTTCTTCCATGGTGGCCGGCAGCCTTTCGGAAATTTCAGCCAGGACCGTGTTATGAAGCACCAAAAACGCCGGCTGCCCGGCTTCCTTCGCCCTGGCGGCACGCCATTTTTTAAGCCGGTCAAAAAGTTCCGGGTGGCTAAAGGTGTCGGAGTCCACTCTTTGGTCTTCTTTCTGAAGGGACGGTTTTGCGGCCGCTTCCTGGAATAAAGATTGAGCCCGCACTTTGAGAAAATCAGCAAAAACGATGCCTGATCGGCAGACTTTAAGGCAATATAGTTTTTCAGCCGCTTCCTTGAGCACCGTCATCAGGGCCTTTTGTAAGGCCTTGCGGGCTTCGCGGTTGTCGGTTTCAATCGAAACAGCCTGCAGGGGTTGATTTACCAGCGATTCGATTTTTCCGAGAAAGTATTCGGCGGCCTTGCCTACCCGTTCCTGGAGCAAGGCGCTGGTTTCCAGGTCGTCCACTTCTTTGATGATCTGTCCGCGCTGGAGAGTGAATTTTTCGGCGACTCCGGTTATCTCCGTCTTAACGGCATCAATAATGCGCCCGATAAAGGCCGGGGTGACCCCCGCCAAGATGGTTTTGTACTCGTTAGTGATTTTTAGACAGGAGAACAGACAGCGCAACAAGACTGAAAAATCAAACAACTCATCCAGAAGAAACACCTGATAATCCCGCTTGTCCTTGTTGAGTTGGTCTTGATTCGGGATCGCTTGTTCGATGTGGCGGGTGAACTCCCCGACGACGGCGCTGCTTTTGATGCTGCGGTTTTCGATGGGGGTGCTGAGCAGCAGTCCTTCCAGGGTCCGGCAACGGCTCAAGGCCACATAGACCTGGCCGTCGGCAAAGGCGGACCGGGCATCGATGATAACCTTATCAAAGGTAAGCCCCTGGCTCTTATGAATGGTGATCGCCCAGGCCAGTTTGAGGGGAAACTGGATGAACTTGCCCGATTCGGCTTCTTCAATCTGATGGGTGGTTTCATTCAGCAGGTATTGGATGTTTTTCCATTCAGCGGGTTCAACCCTGATCGGTCCGGGATCTCCGGGGCACTCGACAACCAGCCCATCCTCCGTGATGCGTTTTAGCCGGCCGATTTTACCGTTGAAAAAAAGTTTTTCCGGGGAGCTGTCGTTTTTGACGAACATCACCTGGGCCCCGGGCTTGAGCACCAGTTCGGAAGACGTTGGAAAGGCATAGGGGGGAAATTCACCTTCTATCCGGGCCTCGAATTTTTTCTCCCGGCCGGGCAGGGCGGCTAACCGGGCGTTTCAATAAACCGCTCATCGCTTTGCCGGTAAATATGCTTCAACTCGATGCTTATAAGGCTGGTCCGGCCCAGGGCCTGACTGCTGAAAAAGAACATCGTCTCATAAAAATTTTGCAGGATTTCCCATTCATCGGTTTTGACCACCGGGGCCAATTGCTGCAGATCGCCGATCATCAATAGCTGGACCCCGCCAAAAGGCCGGTTGCCGGGCCGGAAACGGCGCAGGACCGCATCAATGCCGTCCAATAGATCGGCGCGAACCATGCTGACCTCGTCTATAACCAGCAGATCCAGGCTGCGGATGATATTTATTTTTTGCCGGCTGAAGCGGTATTGACTCCCCGGCCGTTCTCCGCCTGAGTCCAAGTCCGGGGCCAGGGGACCGAAGGGCAACTGAAAGAAGGAGTGAATGGTGACCCCGCCGGCATTGATGGCCGCCACCCCGGTGGGGGCGACGACAATCATCCTCTTGGGCGACCTGGCTCTCAAGGTATGCAGGAAAGTCGTTTTGCCGGTTCCGGCCTTCCCGGTCAGAAAAACGTTCCGGCCGGTGTGCTGAACATAATCAAAGGCCAGCTGAAGCTGACGGTTATCTTGGGGATTTTTCATTTGAGGCAACCATGAGGGAGGGTTTATATTTTAAAATTGGAATACGGGGATGAACCAAAAATTCAACCCCGTACTCCTTAATCGTGAAACGCGTTAACCTGTCAAGGATGATGGACTTGTAAAAAGCCCGTCAACAGGCCGAGGACGGTTAAGTCCCGGCCTCGGGTGAAGGTGGAACCACTTGAATTCACTTCAAGTGGCGGGAGAGGGGAAGCCCTTTCCCGCCTCGTGAAAAGTCGTTTTTTTTACTTTTTACGAGGTTGTCAAGGATAATGAATCTCCATCAAACCAGGGAGAATCCACCCCTGACACTTCAACACTGCCCGGTGATAAAGACCCGGTCCGGCGTTATCGGGTCATATTATTAATCAAGGCCCTTCCAGGGTAGGACCCTTTTTCCAGTTCCTCAAATACCTGAGGCAGTTCGGTGAGGCAGGCCTCCCGGCTGATGTGGGTTTTGACCTTGCCTTCCGCGGCCAGTTGGACCAATTCCCTCATTTCCTCGACGTTACCCACCGCCGAAGCCATGATCAGAGGATCCCTGGCCAGGAGATCCAGCGGGGATAATGACAGGGACCCTTCGCTGGCGGCCGGCATGCCGACACTGATAAAGACCCCGCCGCGTTTTATTAATTTTAGTCCAAGCTCGAAGCCGGATAATCTGGAAGAAAAGACGATGCTGGCATAGACCCCTTTGAATTTTTCTTTGGCGAACTGGGCCGCCTCACCGGCATCCACGGCATAATCGGCTCCCAGGCTTTTAATGAAATCGAGCTTTTCCTGACCGACATCCACCCCAACTACTTTATATCCGAAAGCCTTGGCGACCTGTACGGAATAATGGCCAAGGCCGCCGCCGGCCCCGATGAGGGCCACCGGTTTGCCCGGCAGGACCTCATGTTTCAGGAGTTTTTTCACGGCGCTGTAGGCCGTTAATCCTCCACAGGCCAGGGGCCCTTCCCGTTTGCCTACTTCGTCCGGGAGTTTGACCAGCGATTTGGCCCAGAGGGAAATGTACTCGGCATAAGTGCCCATGATGCCTTTGGTTTCTTTACAAAGCCGAGGCCTTCCGCTGAGGCAATACTCACAGGCCCCGCACCAGTATCCACCTCCCGCACCTCCGAGGCCCAGGATAACCCGGTCTCCTTTCTGGATGAATCTTTCCGCCCCGGGCCCCAATTCCTCGACTATCCCGATTCCTTCATGGCCCAATGGCATGGGAAAAGGCACAACAAACCGGGGCCAATCCCCTTTAACCAAATGTAAATCCGAATGGCAAACTCCGGCGGTGATCATCCGGACCAGGGCTTCTTCATTTTTGGGGGCAGGCTTGGGTACCTCCTTTATTTCCAACTTCCCGTTTTCTAAAATGGCAGCTTTCATCGTTTATGCCTCCCATATTTTTTTTGTCGATTTAAGATTCTTTTTCAATGAGCCAAGCACAGAAATGAGACCGGAGGCTCTCTAAAAGTAGAGAGGGCGTTTGGATCTCCTTCCCCTTGACAATAGCAGAATTATAATACAAAATATTTAAATAGTTCAAGTTTAAATCCATAGGTACTGCCAATGTCAGGAGGGACGCCATGAAAATGAGCGAGATGGATTTTGTAAAAGAAGCTGTCCAGATTGATCCTCAGGGCCGGGTAGCTATTCGAGATAAAAAAAAGCTCCAGGAAGGAATCATCGATCAACTTATTCACCTGGGGGTTTTTGGAAAACCCGATCAACAGGCCCTGGCCTTTTGGTTGATCTGGGAAGTCGGGCAGGCCATGGGGATTTATCCGGCCTCCATCCACGAATTTTATCTGGCCATCGGGCGGGGAGAGGTCCCTGGTCGTTTTACAGTCCCGGCTATCAATCTCCGGGCCATGAGCTATGATTGTGCCCGGGCCGCCTTTAAGGCCGCGATCCCCAGGAAGGTGGGGGCTCTGATTTTCGAGATCGCCCGTTCGGAAATGGGTTATACGGCCCAAAGGCCCAGAGAATATTTTTCTTCGGTCATGGCCGCGGCCATTAAAGAAGGGTTTCAGGGACCGCTGTTTATTCAGGGCGATCATTTCCAGGTCAGCGAAAAAAAATTCAAGGAAAAACCGGAAGAGGAAACCTTGGCCATTGAGCAACTGATTGTGGAGGCCACCCAGGCCGGCTTTTACAATATCGACATTGATACCTCCACCCTGGTGGATCTTGGTCAAGCCACGGTTTCTGAACAGCAGCGGGCCAACTATGAATTGTGTGCCCGCTTCACAACCTTTATTCGTCGACATCAGCCCCAGGGAATAACCATTTCCGTGGGGGGAGAGATCGGAGAAGTGGGAGGGAAAAATAGTGACGAGACCGAGCTCCGGGCCTATATGGACGGGTTCAAGCGTTCTTTATCACCCGGATTGGCCGGTCTCTCCAAAATAAGCATACAAACCGGGACGAGCCACGGAGGGGTGGTTCTTCCCGACGGCACCCTGGCCCAGGTGGCCATTGATTTTAAGGTCTTGAAAGACCTATCCCAAGTGGCCCGAATCAGTTACGGGATGGGCGGAACCGTTCAGCATGGAGCCTCGACCCTGCCGGATGCGGCCTTCAGCCAATTTGTCGAAAATGATGCGGTTGAGGTGCACCTGGCCACCGGATTTCAAAACATGATTTATGACCACCCGCAATTCCCCTCGGGGTTAAAGCAAAATATTTATCAATACCTCAAATCCAAGCATGGCGACGAATGGAAATCCGGGAAGACCGAGGAACAATTCCTCTATAACACCCGCAAAAAAGGATTGGGGCCTTTTAAGGCCGAACTGTGGGGATTGCCTGAAGAAAATAAATTGGCGATTCGCAGGGACCTGGAAGGAAAATTCGGTTTTTATTTTGACCAGCTTCAGGTGGATGACACCCTGGAACTGGTTCGAAAATTTATTCCTCCGCTAAGAATAGAAAAAAAACAGGCAGAATTTGGTATAGATCAGGGCAAAGAGGAAGATGTCTCAGACCTGGCCGATTGATTTGCACCTCAAACAGGAAGGAAAAAAGAGTCAACCCATTATCTCGAGAGGAGGTTTGCTATGGCGATCATTACTATTTCACGGGGAACTTTCAGTGGGGGCAAGGCCCTGGCCGGGAAGCTGGCTGCTCGGTTAGGGTACCCAAGCCTTGGCCGTGAAGAAGCGATCCTGGAAGCAACTAAGGAATACGGAATCAGCGAAGATAAACTCACCGCAGCGGTGTTGAATCCACCCTCTATCTGGCAGCAGACGGCAGGTCCCCGCCTGGCTTATCTCAAATGTCTGACCGCCTCGATTATGGATCATGCCAAAGATGGGAACCTGATTTACCATGGTTATGCCGGGCATTTGTTGTTGAGCGGGATCTCCAATCTGCTCCGGGTCAGGGTCATCGCCGACATGGAATTCAGGATCCAGTTCGCCATGAAGGAGAAAAACTTAAGCCGCAATGATGCCTTGGAATACATAGAAAAGGTCGATAAGGATCGAAAAAAATGGACCCATTTCCTATACGGCCTGGATTGGCAGGATCCCGCTCTCTATGACCTGGTGTTAAATCTCGAACATATCAGTATTGAAAACGCCTGTGAGGTTATTACCTGCAGGATCAATCTTGATGATTTTAAACCCACCCCGGCCACCCGGAAGGCCTTTGAGGACTCTTTGTTGAGCAGCCGGGTTTGGGCCTCCTTGGCCAAAGACGAACGAAGCCGGGTGGCTTCTATTCAAGTCACCGCCGATTCAGGGGTGGTCACTTTAAAGGGGAGCCTGGGATCTCAAAAGGCTATTGATAACATCTCGAAAATTGCAGGCCAGGTGAAGGGGGTCAAATCCCTGAACAACCAGCTGGGCATAGGAACCGATTGGTACTGGTAAGGAGTTTGTGGTAATTAGTCTCAAATAGGTTTGGCTAGTATTTAACGGGACTGGGAAGGGAAGGTATATTCAAATCCTGCTGCAGCCAGGAGATACCATTGACCTTGCCGGGACGGGTCTTCAAGGTGGTAGGCGGTCATCATCCCCAGATGGGGGCGGCCCAAATACCGGACAGAAACAGCCGGTTCCCAATAGAGGGCCAGACCGAGTTTTTGCTGGGTAATTTTGGCCTCGGAGGCCCGGGTAATCTGGTAATAGGGCCCGCCTAAAAGCTTTTTACTCTGCTTGTCCGAAAAAAAGGAGTAAAGAAGCTGGGTTCGGTTGGCGAGAAGAAAATCATTATCTTTTAAGAGAATATCTTCCCCGATTTCCAGGAAAAACGGCCCCTTTCCGGAAAACCGGAAGAAGGCAAAATCGGTCTGATTACGAATAATAAAGAGGCCGATCTTACCTTGCAGGGTCGGTTGGAATAATAATCGGTGGGCCGAGCCCCTTTCTTCATCATGGCGGTTATCCCGCACCTCATCCCCATAAGGAGAATTCGGAGAATCAAAAGAAAGCAAGGCCCCGCTACCGCCGGTATATTGAAAATAATCATATCTGAGGCGTAAAGGCAGAAACAGCCAGGGCATCCATTCGAAATGAAGGCCTGCTTGCAGGGCCGCGGGGGATATCCCCAAGCCAAGACCTGTTTGCCAATAGGCGCTTTCCATCTCGTATTTTTCGTCATAGCCATAGACATTACGATAGTTGATGCCGCCGAAGAAACCCAGGCCCCGGGGATTTATTCGGCCCACCAGATCCCCATAATAGGTATATTGGCCTCCAAGCTTCTTTTCCGGGCCGGTTTTAGGCAATGAATTGGGTGAAGCCGGAGAAGAAGCTTCCTCGGCCAAGGATCCAGGGACTGATGAAAAAATTACCAGCAGCGAAAGAATAAACAGGGAAAAAGCCTTAAAGCGTTTTCTCATCATGATTCCCTTAGCGCTATATTCATTCCTCTTCGGGCTTCTTAGAATATGAAAATTTTTTGCTTATTAAATTACAGGAGCGTCTTTTCTTCGGTTTGGGCCAGGGTCCGCTTGGCCTGGAGCAATTTTTTATACTTGACCGCGGCTTTGGTCAGGTTTTTGGCAGCGAAGGCTTTAAGCAGGTCCCCTTCTATTTCAGCCACATCGAGGCGCTGATAATAATCCATCGATTCTTTGAGGTGGGCTACTACGATTTTCCCGGTCAATAAAGGATGGTTGTTGGTGACATTGGCCTCCTTATAGCGGGTCCCATGCTCCAGCTCCACCTCCAGACCGGTCCGGAATCCATCGAGCGGGGTCTTCATCCCTTTGGGGTTAACTTCATTTAAAATAATTCGGGCCTCTTCCGGTTTGACTTCGGCCTTTTTCATAGTGGTCCAATCTCGGAAACCGAGGGCCTTGCAAACCCGCTGCACTTCTTTCTTGGTAACATATTCCGGTAGCTTCATGGGGATTCTCCTTTATTATTCTTTTTAGTTCGACAAAGTCGAACGGCCGAGCGGATAGTGGTGTCACGTCCCTGACGGGACATGACGGTTTCATTTCAACCTGACTTATGATAATACAGGGTAAAACATTAAACGTCAATATCCCAACCCGGACCAGCCGGAACCGAAATTGGGTATCCGAAAAATTTCGGAATTTCTTCATTTGGTCCGGGTATAAGGCCTGTTTAATAATAAATTCTATCCAATTTGCATAGAATTTCATTCTTAAGTCACTAGGGGATAACGATCACAGAGATGGAAAAAAGATGAACATCGCTCAAATACTTTCGGAAAAGGCCCGAATCTTGGGTCCCAAAACAGCGATCCGGATCAACAGGCAGGAGAGATCTTTTGCCGATTTGGATCGGCAAGTCACAAAAGCGGCTGCGGTACTGAAGGATCTGAATATCGGGAAAGGCGACCGGGTGGCCTTTCTCCTGCCCAAAGGTTTGGCGTTCATCGAATTATATTTGGCCACTCTGGGGTTGGGAGCCATCGCTTTGCCTCTTAATCCGGCCTATCGGCCGGAAGAGATTTTATATTTCCTTTCCGACTCGGAAAGCTCCCTGGTCATCATCCATTCTGAAAAACAGGTTGAGATAGGCCCGGTATTAAATCAGATCCCTTCCCTTCAGATCCTGGTCATCGACCGGGAGGTCCCCAAGACCTATTATTATCCCCGTTTATTACAAGAAACCATGGCCGGGGCAAAACCCTTTTATCCCACCCGGGGGGAAGATGTGGCCCTGCTCTGTTATACCTCGGGGACGACCGGACGCTCCAAGGGGGCCATGATTACCCATGAAAATCTTATTGAAAACATGAAAGCCCTTAACCAGGCCTGGCGCTGGACCGACCAGGACATCCTGTTGCATGTTCTGCCCCTTTTTCATATCCACGGACTGACCGTGGCCTTGCACGGAGGGCTTTTTGCCGGCAGTACCTTGATCATGAGAGAACGGTTTGACCCTTTGGAAACCTGGCGGATTCTTGAACAAGAACGATGCACCATGCTCATGGCCGTTCCCACCATTTATCAACGATTGAGCCTGGCCTGGGATGCCCTGGAAAGGAAGCCGAATCTGGAAACGGTCAGGGTTTTTATCTCCGGATCAGCCCCTTTACCGGAACCTCTTTTCCATCGATTTAAAAAGCAGACCGGCCATACCCTTTTGGAAAGATACGGGATGACTGAGGCCGGAATGATTGCTTCCAATCCCTATGATTCGGAATTAAGGAAGGTAAAAAGTGTTGGGTATCCCTTGAGCAGGGTGGCGGTTCGTATCGTGGGAAAAGAGGGACAGGAGGTAATACCGGGAGAGGTCGGCGAAGTTTGGATCAAAGGGAATAATGTATTTAAAGGATATTGGAATCAACCGGAAAAGACGGCTGAATCTTTCGAGGAGGGATGGTTCAAGTCCGGCGACCTGGGCTATCAGGACCCCGAAGACCACTTGCGCCTCTATCTGGCCGGCAGAGCCAGGGAACTGATCATTACCGGAGGATATAACGTCTATCCCAAAGAGATCGAAAACATTCTGGAAGATCATGCCGCGGTTCAAGAAGCGGCGGTCTTTGGCTTGGCCCACGAGGATTTTGGAGAGGAGGTTGTGGCGGCCGTGGTTTTAAGAGAGGGCAGGACCTTAGCAGCCGGTGAACTAATCGACTTCTGCAAGATCCGGCTGGTTGGCTATAAATGCCCTCATAAAATATTCCTTCGATCCGCTCTCCCTCACAACACCATGGGCAAGCTTCAAAAACACCTATTACAAAAGGAGGTCTTAGCCATGTCCGATAACGATTATCAGGCTTTACGAGAGTTCCTGCATCAATTTCCAAGAGGGTTTTTAAAGACGGAAACAGGGGTTGAGATTAAGATCTTAAAGAAGCTTTTTACCGAGGAGGAGGCTAGAATCACGGTCAGGCTTTCGACGCTCCCCGAGGAACTGGAAAAAATCGCGGAACGCCTGGATAGGAAGGCCGATGAATTGGGCAAGCAATTGGATGCCATGGCCAGGAGAGGGCTGATCTTTCGTTTCCAGCGTCAGGGTTCCCCCTTTTACCGGGCTGCCCCCTTTATGATCGGGCTTTACGAATATTCGGTCAAGAAAATTGATAAGGAGCTGGCCGCCCTTTTTAAGGAATATTACGAGGCGGCTTATATCAAGGAACTTGGGAACCACAATATCCCCGGATTCAAGGTGATTCCCATGGAGAAAAATATTGATACTCAAATGGTCCTTTTGCCCTATCAGAGGCTTGAGGAAAGTGTGCGGGCGGCCAGAAAGATTGCCGTAGCCGATTGCGTATGCCGTAAGGAGGCGGCCCTGCTGGGCGAAGGTTGCGATCACCCCGTTGAAAGCTGCCTCAGTTTCGGCGTGGCCGCCGAGTACTATATCGATTCAGGTCTTGGGCGTGAGATTACCGCCGATGAGGCCGTAAAAATCCTGAAGGAAGCGGATGAGTCCGGTCTGATCCATGCCGGCGCCAATTCCAGGCATCTCTCGAATATCTGCAATTGTTGTTCTTGCTGCTGTGCAGGCCTAAAGGCCATAACCAAATTTGGGAGTTACCGCCAAAGGCATTTCAACGCGGTATTTGAAGCAGTAGTTGATGCCGAAGGGTGCACAGCCTGCGAAGCCTGTCTGGATCGCTGCCCGGTGAAGGCTATCGAAGTAGGCGATACGGTCCTGGTCGACAGGGATAAATGCCTGGGCTGCGGGCTTTGCGCCACCACCTGCCCGACCGAGTCGATCCGCCTCCTTCTCCGGGCAGACAGGAAGGAACCTTTTGATAATGTGGGGGACTTGGGAAGCAGGGTTTTGGCCGCCAAAGGAAAGGCCCCCCTTATGGTCAAACAAAAAGAGGCCTGAAAAAGCAGAAAAACTTTTTTAATAGACCCTGGCCATCTTGAGGAACAGGACTTCCCAGTTTAACTGGGCATTGACGTTTTGACTATTATAGACAGCGGCTTGCTGGACTAGGGTCAGCCGTTTCAGCCAGACGGCGTGCGGCAGGCTGGAGGCCAGAGCCCTGACCCTTTCTATCAAATGAGGCCGGAGCGATACCTTGTCCTTCAGCCCGGCCCGGACCCAGATCAAGTCCCGCAGGCACCACTGGCCAATTTCCAGATTTTCCTGGGTCTCTTCCCTGGAACCCAGCCAGCCCTTGGCCCAACCCAGCAACTGGGCCATCCCGGCCTGGGATAACCCTTCCAGCTGGGTTATCCAAGTCTCCTGTTTTTTCCAGAAATTGGTCTTGACATATTGGAAGGCCTTGCCTAGACTCCCGCCGGAAACCAGGCTTAAAGCCCGGGCCTCTTCCCGGGACACCCCTTTTTCTTCCACCAGCTTATCGGCAATCAGGGAAAGGGAGAGGGGATTAAAAGCGATGGAGACACAACGGGAAACCAGGGTAGGTAATAATTCGCCCGGGTCCCGGACCAGGAGGACGAAAATGGTCCCTGGCGGAGGTTCCTCCAGGGTCTTCAAAAAGGCATTGGCCGCCGGTTCATTGAGATCGGAAGCCATATCTAAAAGGCAAAGACGGGACCGGCCCAGGGCCGGGCCGTAGGCCAGCTGCTGGCCCAGATTCCGGATTTGTTCTATGCGGATATGGACCCCTTCCGGTTCCAGATGAATCAGGTCCGGGTGGATCCTGTTTTCAATCTTCCGGCAGGCCGGGCACTGATCGCACCCGCCCTCCGGACCGGGCTTATCGCAGTTCAAGGCCTTGGCCAATTCCAGGGCGGACTTTTTTTTCCCGATCCCTTCCGGTCCGCAAAAGAGATAGGCATGATGGAGCTTGTCCCTTTGCAGGGATTGCTTCAAATTTTCTATGGCCCGCTTCTGGCCTTGAATAAGGGAAAAGGACATCTTTCAATCGTTCGGCGTTCAGCGTTCGGCGAAAACCCAATTTTCTTTCTTTTTGGGGAAACATTTAATCTCAATGATTTGTCGCCTGAAAAGAATATAAATTAAGCCGTAATTGGAATCAAGGAGAAAAAGTCTTATTGGCTACGGCCCCCACGGATTGATGGTGATGTTGCCGTCTCCCTTGAAAATAAAATATTATTCTGATACCTTTCTGTCATGATAATAAAATTCAAGTCACCTTTCTTAGGTTTTTTCCATCACGATCAGGGCCCCTCGGAAAGATAAACGTGGACACTGCCATTCTATCCTCAAAGATATTCACCGGTGATCCGAAAACACCCTGGGCTCAAGCGCTGGGAATTAAAGGCGGACAGATAACGGCCCTGGGCAGCGATCAGGAAATAAAAGCGCTTTGTTCCGCCAAGACCGAAATCCTGGACCTGCCGGGCAGGCTTGTTGTTCCCGGCCTGGTGGATGGGCATTTGCACTATTGTTCCTTCGGGCAAACCCTGAACCTGGTCAGCCTGAAAAACCTTACTTCCCTTGACCAATGCCGCCAAAGAATCCGGACCGCCGTTGGCTCCTATCCACCCGGGGAATGGATTGTCGGCCGGGGATGGGATAATCATAAGTGGCGGGAAGACAGACAACCCACCCGTAAGGATCTCGATGACCTGTCCCCGACCAATCCCCTGATGTTGTTTCGAGCCGACGGTCATACGGTCTGGGTCAACTCGCTGGCCCTGGAAAAAGCCGGGATCACCAAAGCTTCCCCTGATCCTCCGGGAGGAAAAATCGAAAGGGACCCGGCTACGGGTGAGCCCACCGGAATCCTGCGGGAGGCCATAGGCGTCTTCAGAAAATTCATGCCCAGAAACTCACGGGAAGATTTCAAAACAGCAGCCCTGGACGCTCAACAAGAGGCCTTAAAGGTGGGACTGACCGGAGTCCATTCCTGCGAAATGCTTCCCCAGTTCGAAGCCCTGGACGATCTGGATAAAGAAGGAAAACTGAAGATAAGGGTTTACCAACTGCTCCGCCCCCAGGAAGCGGATACGCTGTCGGCCAGGGCTATCCGGCCCGGCAGCGGCAGCGGGCGGTTATGGGTAGGGCATATGAAATTGTTTGCCGATGGTTCCCTGGGTTCCGGCACCGCCCTGCTCCATGAACCCTACTGGGATGATCCAGCCAATCAGGGTTTGGCCGTTCTCCCTCTGGAAACGCTCCGGGACCAGGTAAGGGCCACCTATGCCTGGGGAGGCGAGGTAGCCATCCACGCTATCGGGGACAGGGCCGTTTCCAACTGCCTGGCCGCCATAGCGGAGGCCAGAAAGACGGAAGGGATAGGTCCCGGTCAGAAAAGGGACCGCCTCGAGCATGTCCAGCTCCATCGGTCGCCGGATCTGGCCTTTTTTCAAAGCCTGGGATTGACGGCCTCGGTTCAGCCGATATTTATGGCCACGGATTGGAGTCAGGCCGAAAAAAAATGGGGACACCCCCGATGCCGGCAGGCGTATGCCTGGAAAACTCTACGAAAGGCGGGCATCCCCCTTCAATTCGGCTCCGATGCCCCCTTTGATCATATCAATCCCCTATTGGGACTTCAGGCGGCGGTGACCCGGCAGACTCCCGAGGGGGAGCCGGCCGGAGGCTGGTTCCCGGAAGAACGGCTTTCCCTGGAGGAAGGGATCGAGGGTTTCACCCGGGTTCCGGCCTGGACTTCACACCGGGAAACTTCTCTGGGTTCCATCACTCCCGGAAAAAGAGCCGATATTACCGTATTTGAAAAAAACCTGTTTGAAATCCCGCCGGAATACTGGCCGTCGCTTGAGGTGGAACTGACTATGATCGACGGGGAGATTGTTTATCAGAAATAGCTTTTTCCCGCTTCCACAAATCTTGAAGTCTTGGGATCTATTTTCTCAACCTTGTGGTTTAAATTGGCCTGAAGGAAATTAGAAAATTTTTAACCGATTAATGGTGGGATTGTGACAAAGGGGGAGATTTTAACAAGTGGTTTTTTCTGGGAATTTCCCTCTTCGCTTTTGCAAACTGACCAGTGATCGTTTATCTTCCAATATCCAAATCCTTTAGCCCTGCCCTATACATCCCCAGGATACCATCTTCCGGAAAACTTCCTTCAATAAGCCATAGGAGCCATCCATCCAGAATTATCAAATCTTCTTCACTCAGGCAAAACGGGAACCATTTCCCCCTTTTGTTCGGAACGGGGTCTTCTGCCAGGTTGTCCAGCCACTTCACTCCTTGAAAGAAAACATCGTCATAACGGGGCGGTTCGGAATATTTAATTTGAGCCTTTTGCAATCGTTTTTCCGCCAACTTAGCCTGAATTTGCTCTTTAAGGGCCTTCATATCCACCTTCTGTCTATTGGCCTATAACTTCAATATCGTTCTCAGGTTGATATTCCCTTATCCGGTTTTTCTGAATAATCCAAAGTTTTTTATCAATATCTTTTTCCACCAGGGCAACCAATAAGGTTCGGCAAAGGATAAGTAAATCACTATAACTTGGGTGGGGTGGCAGGCGAAAAACTGCAATCCCACTATATTGATCTGGAGGAAAAAGAAAAGGGTTGGCAAAGTCGAGATCGAGCGTAATTAGACATCGTTTTTCGGATTGGCAGACGGAAATAATTTTTCTATCAGAAGAACCAGTCATACCTTGGCTGAAAACCGATTCTGTATCGTGCCCGGCTTGTCGAAATATTCCCGCCGCCTCTTTACTAAGGTTTTCATCCAGCTTTATCCTCATTGCCGGACCTCTGTAGGATAATCAAAATAGCGTTCGCGTGACATCTCCGCCCCATAGGCGATGCAGGCCAGGATGTCCGCCTCTTCAAGATCATATTCCCTCATAATGTCTTCGGTCTTCATTCCACCTGCCAGGAGATCAAGGATTAGAGATACCCATATCCGCCGGCCACGGATACAAGGTTTACCAAAACAAATCTCAGGGTTTATGCTTATTCTGGATAGAAGATCCTCTCTGGTCATGGTTTATTCCTCCTTCTGCCTTCGTTGCCTGTTTTATATTATACCTCAATATTAAGCTCTATGCCTCAAGATGCAGTCCCGCAAGGCGGAATTCTATATTCTTCCTGCCCCACTGCTGCGAGGATATATTTTAACAACAGACCAACTTTTTTAATATCCATTTTCCTAAACTTTCTGATGAAAAATACTTATTTTTGGGGTTAGAAAGGCCGGTTTAAGAACCTTTTCGACCCTCATGTTTCGAGAATAAAAATGAAATTCAATCCATTCGGCTGATCCGACCCCTCACACAGATAGTTTCCTTATCCAAGATGGGCGATGTCCACGTCGCCCCATTGTTGTTTGAGATACTCTGCAACAAGCCGACGGTGGCAGAAGTGTGGCTTGTCCTCGCTGCAAAGCAAGCAACTATCTGCTATTATTTCTTTCGAAACAGTCTCCTCGACGTGTCTCTGCTTCATGAGGGTGAGGAATCGGTTTTCATATAAGGCCCAGTCTCCAGGCTTCTTCTTGAATTCTTCCAATATATCTTGGGTTGGAGCCAGTTCTGGTAAATGAATATAATCCAGCCCACAAATTTCTTTTAGGAAGTAACTAAGGTCGTCTTTCTTCGCAAACCCAGCAAGTTGTGAAACGTTGTTCAAACGAACATCAACAACACGCTTGGCACCCGATTTACGTATTATCTCAAAGAAGCGGCGTGCAGATTTTTTCGTAAACCCTATCGTAAAAACTTTCATAACATTTCTCTTGTAATATTATTTGTCGCTTTCTTATTAACGTATGTTACCTGTTTTTCCCGTAAGGCCAAGGCCTCTTTGACTAATTCATCCTTTGAACGAAAAAGATCCTCGTGTGGTAGTCCGACGACGTCAAGCAATCGCTCCATCGTAGACTGATGTGATTCCAGGCTGCCGTTGGGGAGGATATGATTTATTACAACTCCTCGCTCCACCAGCACACGAGCAACGAGCAGAGTACGGTGGCAGTCTAAAGGCTCCTTCTCCGCACACATCAAGGCGATGCGGTAGTCGTTCGCACCGATGATAAGCCGTTCGATGCCACTTTTAAATAATTCTGTTTGTGCCAGACGTGTGTACTTGATTCGTCCATTCTCATAACACGATGGATTATCAGAACGTCCGCCGAGTTCGCGCCCCAGAAAAACATACTTGATATTTTGTTCCTTCAGATCACACTCGATGACATCTTTATTAAATTGAGGATTAAAACGACTGTAGGGTGATGAGCGCACATCAGCAACCGCCGTTACGTTGTGCCTTCGCAGCAGAGCTACGAAAGCCTTCTGCGAATGCGTGGAGTGCCCGATGGTTAGAACCGGATGCTTTGGCGTATTCATCTACAGTTCCTCATTCACGCTCGATGATGGCTGCTATGAGTTTATAGCAGGCGTTATTGTACGGCTCGCCAAGGCTCACTGTAATGAAACATTCGCCGATTTCGTATTCACCGTCTGGTTTTGCCAGATACGCTCTTTCGTATCGCGGATCAGTGACCCAGAGCCAATATTCAGCCTTTTCATGTCTGAAGCGCCCTTGCACCCGCCGTTTAAGGTTCCCAAAAACCTCACCAGGTCTGAATACAGAGAGCGTCAAGCGATCCACCCAAATGAAGCGCAGTGAATTATCTATGGACTCGGCGGATTCAAGCGGAATCATGTCATTAAGTCCATTGTAAGTATGGATGCCATTGACCCAGATGGGTCCAATGGGATCAGTGAATCGTTGTAGATTATTCCAGGTGGATCGGCCTATTTTCTCCCAGTAAGACTTAGGATCAAATAACCAGTTTTCCCGCTGATATCCCTTCGGTCTCGGTTCGAGGAGGGGAATATTTAAGATGTCGAGCACACGTGGGTCGCTACCGTCTTTGTACTGGCGTTCGTATTCGGAGACCTCTTCGTTTTCGCGAGCGCTAACTGGCCTAATCCACCCGCTCGGCTCGCCAAGTTTCATCTCTTTGCCAGCTATGCAGCGCCCATTAAGCTTACGTGAATTGGCAAGGCATACGATTTGCTTGAAAATGGCCATATGTATTACTCCTGGTTAAACAATTCCCGATGTTCACTTGACCCAGGTTTTCCTATTTCTCTTACTTTCTGATGGAAAAAACCTAATTTTAATACCGGGAAGGCCGATTAAAACTTTTTGATCATAGTTTATAAAGAATTATGCGGTCATTCAACCCCTTCGCCGACACCCCATTTCTTCCTCAATAAGTGAAGGTGGTGAACTACGTCCCCTTAAATTACACGGTCCTCCCTCTACATGTTACTATTTATTCTCTATCCAGGCATCCAACTCTTTTTTCAACTTGTCCCGCAGGTCGAGGGGATTGTCATATTCAATATATCGGTAAGGGGCTAAATCAAAATGAACCTTGTTGGCCACAGACGATTTGGTGTCTCCAGAAAAAATTTCTGTCTTCCCTTGGAAGGTCAGGATGAACGGAATTTTTTTGGCTTTGGCATACCCAACTTCGCAGTACACGTTTTGTTTTTCGTCGGTCAGGTCGGCGATGACCAGGCGGCTTTGATCAATCTCATTAAAAACTCTTGCCGGAATTTCATAACTGGGTCCGTCTTGTTTGTCTATCCGCATTGGTGATAGGGGTGCATTTGGGTGAGCCTCGTTATATTGTTCAATGGCTTCTTCGATGGCTTTATAAATACTCTCAAGGGTTTTGCTCTCGCGAAAAGACATGGCGATAAATACTTGGCCGGCCTTTTTATCAAAGTCCCTCTTGAAAACCGTCCAGAGGATAGAAGGATCGACAGGCAAAGGCAAGTCAGCGGCGCCAACTCGGTCGAACCAGCGCGAGAAATCACGTAGCCAGCGTTCAGTACGGCGGCGACGTTCCACCTCGGTGTTTGCCCCTTTAGCAGATTTTACCATTGAATGACGAGTATAGACTTCGGCAGCAATTGGGAGAAATGCATAAGAATTCACAAAGGTCTCGTGTTCATCTCGTAGTCGGATGGCCAGTTCATACAGTGGGCCGAACAACTGACTCGCTTCCTTCTCCAGATCCTCTTGATTCGTTTTCGAAATTCCGCCTGGGCGGAGAAGCACACATGCTGCGGCATGTAGACAGGATAGAGGATTGTCCCCCATCGAGGTGTAAAACCCCTGCGGCCATTCCTTGACTTTGGCGTGCATCCAGCGGGTCAGGTATAGTTGGGGGTCCTCAATGAATCGTTCTGCGGCGGCACCATCATCCCGCATCAACACTGAGAGGCTGTGTTCAGACGTAATTAGCATAGCTTTGCTGTTAATCAGATTAAACAACATAGCTTCGGCCAATTCGTCATCTTCCGGCTTGTCGGAGTCCAAAACGACAAAGCAAAAGGGAGCTAATCGGTGGCTCTGGATCGAAGCGAAGGAATCGTCTTCTTTCAAAAGTTGAACAGCAGCCTCCAAACGGTGATTTCCATCGATACGGCGAATCCGACTTCCGCCTTCTGCACGTAATTCTTTAAGATTGACCCCTACCCAATATGCCTTATCATTAGGAGAGGTTCTTCGCTTAACATAGCGGACCACCGGGTCTTTTGGTCCTGCGCTACGGAGACTCAAAACGATCTCAGGAAAAAACCGGTTGCGACCCTTGCTCAGAAACCTTTTTATATCCTCAACATGGTTATCATCATGTATCCGTTGGTAGCCGGTTCCGGTACTATTTTTTGCACCCTGATAAGGCATGGATATGGAGACCTCAGCGAGATCCCTAAGATCGGCAAACCCTCGGATAACGTTGAACGTTCCGAGCAAATTCTCTTGCATCAAGCCTTCGAACCAAATCTTCAGTCTCCCGCGGCTCATTAAAATCTCACTTTCTTGACTCCCAGAATCATTGCTTCAACATCCGCCTTGATTGTCTTGGCGCGAGCCTTGGCTTCGGATCTCAGTCTGGCGATCTCCCCGCGCCGTTTGACGATATGCTCCACTATCTGGCGCTGGATCTGTAGTGGAGGGATGGGAATCAACACTTTTTCTAATTCATCTTGGGTAATAGCAGGATATAATCCCCCTGTCATTCTACGTTCCATCTGTCTCAGCCCCGCTGAAGACTTAAGGAACTCCAATACGTACTCCAACATCACATCATGCCTTGCGGGGCCAGAGCATAAGGCAAACCCACTTGAGCAAACGCACCGATCATATTCATCAGGCACCAATGCAAAAGCGCCGAGATATGGCCTTGTCATGCTAAGGATCAACTCACCCTTATGAATTAAGGTTGTTGCCCGACTTGGATGATTGCCAGTAGAAACGACTCTATAGCCGTTGATTCCCTCCTCTTTTGTCACGTTGGAGATTTCTACATAATGGAAGGTTCCCTCTGGAAAGTCCATTATGCCCCACCCCCTTGAGATAAACTTCAATGCTTTCCCAATTGGGATTGCAGAGACTGTTTTAAGGTTTCTCTCAAGAGCAAGGAAATCAGGACGATAGTAAAACAAATCCCATCTTTCAATATTGGTCCATGTGACAGCAAATGAGCGCCGTCCAATCAGGGGAGCCTCGGATTGAACGCCAACTGTCTCAAGCAATCGGGTTTCAATGTCGCGTTCGAGCTTTTCGATTCTCGCGGCCGTTTCCGTCGCTGCCTTTTGTTCAGTTTCCCATGTCGCCACGATCTTGTTTTGCACAGAAAGCTGGGGAATAGGAATCAGTTCGGTTTCAAAAAAATCCAGTTTTACTTCCTTGCGGCCTTCTGCTCCAACCTTGTTCCGCCATAGATAGGTCTTAAAGAAATTTGTCTGAATGAGCAGGTGTAAGTATTCCGGCATCAATTTTGATAGGTCGGGTTCGTAAACGGCAAAATGGCTAGTGACGACAACATTGTCCCAACCTTTCGGGACTATACCAACCGCACCGTTTTTTAAATCGATCTTTGCGACAACAATATCGCCTGGTTTCGCCGCAAATAATTCCATTGTGTATTCACGATTTCCGTCAATTTTCCTCTTGTCGATGCTACCGTCAAAATGAATGGTGATAGGTTGCAGATCGGAAAAATTGACCTTGGTGCGGTCCACTTTTTCCTTGCGCATTTTCAGCGCGCTACCCAAGGGGTGCATTACACTGGTTGGCCAATGCCACAAGATTCTGTGAAAGCTGCAAGGGTCCCATCGATATAAGTCCCGGAAACGAACCGCAAAAGCACGTGGAACGATATCGACATCCGCTATCATGCTTTACTCCCGGTGAAGACGAATGCATTCGGACTGGCCTGGAACTGGCAAAAAAGCTCAAGGCAGGTGTCTTCTGGCTTCATACCCGCTGGGAGGTTATCATTTGGGTAAAGTTCGTTGGCATCCGGTTCGCCTGTGGCAGTGATGCCGACTTTCTCTGACTCGTACATAAAAATGGGATAGTCGAAACGCTCCTTCAAGAGAGCCCGGGCTTCGCGAGTCTTGGTCGCTTCCAAGCGTTTCCGGTATTCGGCTAGTTCGCGTTGGGCGGCCTTGCGTGCGTCGGAACCCTTCGCTTCTTTGGCTGCCGTTATGGCAGCCTCCAGCCGGGCCGTTTCCGTGGCGATTTCGTCGGCATATTTGGCTTCCACTTCCTCCTTGGCAGCGTTGCTCTTGGCTGCGAAGTCGGCGGCCTCTTCCTCATTGAACTTCCCCAAGAAAAGCAGGGAAGCCTTCACAGATGCCCCGGACGATAAAAATGTCTCTTGAGGCAGACTGACTACAGCCAATACGCGGGCGCGGTCCTCACAAAACTCTCGCACGTATGCCAGGGATGGATTATTGAACACACCCTCGGGCAACACAATACCCATTCGTCCTCCTGGTTTCAGGAGTGCGAGGCAGCGTTCGATGAACAGAAGTTCTGTCTTTATTCTGCCCAGCAGACCGTTGCCCCTGGCCTTAGGCAGTTCGAACAGGCTGGCAATGGGTTTATTTTTTGCGGCTCGAACACGGGCCAAGGCTTCCTTGTACGGAGGACCAAAGATACGAGCGTACTCGCGCTCGATTTCGTCAGGCAGGGTGACCTGCTCTTCAAGAATCTTGTCCGACGCCTCGACATTGGCGCCAAATGGGGGATTGGTGAGAATGATATTGAAGCGACTCTCGAAAATCCCGTTTACATTTAGGAAGCCATCGTGATGGTGTACGCCTCCGTGACCGTCACCGTGCATGATCATATTCATTTTGCTGGTGCGGGCCATGCGGTCGTTAGCGTCGGTCCCGTAGATGTATCGATTGGCGAGGTTCCACAGCCGTGATCCATCGCGGTTATGGTCGAGCGTGGTTTGGATCTCATCAAACTTGTTGCGGAGCATGATGGCCTTTTGATCGCCCGAAAGTTTCTTGTCGGCCTCAATCCTGACTTTATACTCCTTATACTGTTTGTCTGCATCAGCCAGTATCTGCTGGCGCACAATTTCGAAGAACCGAATTAGGAAACCGCCTGAACCGCTTGCGGGGTCGCAGATGATATCCCCTTCCTTAGGGTCCAGCATGCGTACCATAAATTCTACAATGGGACGTGGGGTGAAGAACTGACCGATCTCTCCCCGGAAGGTCTTGCCCAGGAAGCGTTCGAAAGCGATTCCCTTGATGTCCTCGCTGGTATCGGAGAGATTATACTTTTGTAGCAAACGGACGATTTCGATGCCGGTCGCGGGTTTCAGATTCAGCTTTTCGTCGGGTTCAAAGATACGGTCTGTCCGATAGTGATCCTTTGTTTTCTGGAACAAGTCTTCCAATGGATTGTTGCCGAGTTGTTCCTCAAGGTAATCAACACTGAAAAGGTTCTGCCGTTTCCGCTTGGCCTTGAGTTCGCGCTCTACATACACTTTAATGAAAAGAATCTTGGCGATTTCGTCGAACGCAGCAACAGGGTCGCGTTTTTCCCGGTTACGAATGACGTTATGGCATTGATGGAGCAAGTCGGCAAACTCGTCTTCTTTGAAAACCTTCAGACGTTCAATCAGTTCTTTGATTTCCTTGTCCGAGGCATCGGCATGAGGAATACCTTCAATCTCCTCCACATGCTTCGGCATCTTATCGTGTAGAACCCGCCAATAATGCGTTTCGCGGTGATTGTGAGTAACAAAAAAGGGAGCGTTGGTCAGACGGGCGTAATTCTCGCCTTGTGCATACACTGCGCGGTCGATGGCCACATTCTCAGCTTTGCATTCGACAATGATCAGCGGGGATTTTTGAACAGCTTTGTCCTGAGGAGTACGCCAGATAATGAAGTCGGCGCGAGCCTGGGCCGATCCTCTCCCTGTAACTTCCATCTCCTCCGCCATATGATCATGGGTAAATCCGTATTCTTCCAGGAGCACATTAAGATACTGCTGCCGGACCATTTCTTCCGGCGTCAACGGCACCCATTTTTGGCGGAGAGGGCTGAATATTTTGTTTTCCCGGATTTGGAGTTGATCCGGCTTGACATAGGGCTGTGGTTCCAGTTTCTTTTTGACCATAGATCTCTTTCTACTCGTTTTCAAGATCCTTTAGTCGGCCGGTGTCGGAGTAACTGTAATATTCGGTTTCACCGATAATCATGTGATCGAGCAGGACCAGTTGGACCAATTTGCAGGCATTCAACAGATCGCGCGTTGTTTCATCGTCGCCGGCTGAGGGTTCAGGATTGCCTGACGGGTGATTGTGGACCAGAACCATGGCGGCCGCAGAGAGACGTAAAGCTTCCTCAATGATCCGGCGGACGTAAACGGTGGCCTGGGTCGGTGTCCCTTCGGTGATTGCTTTTACGCCAAGGCGCTGGTTCTGTCCGTTCAGGAAAACGGCAGTAACAATCTCCTGGCGTTTTCCCTTGAAACGGGGACGAAAGTGGTTAGCTATTGCCTGGGAGGACTCGAAAGAAGGAGCTGTCAGTTTCCCGGCGCAGATCTTTTTGCCGAGCTCAAAGGCTGCTTTGATTTGAGCGACTTTCGCGGGTCCGAGGCCGGGCACTTTTAAAAGATCCTGGACGTGAGCGCGATCCAGTCCGCGAAGACCATGAAAGTCTTTCAGAAGAGTACGGGCGAAGTCAGAGGCATTCTGCCCCAGCATACCTTGCTTAAACGTGCCTTGTCCTACTCGGAGAATAATGGCAAGTAACTCTGCTTCGGTGAGTTTCTCGGCTCCCTCAGCCAGTAACCGTTCCCGGGGTCGCTCCTCTTTTGGCCAGTTCTTAATCCGGTCAGATTTCATCTATTCCTTTGGAACCGACTTTCTAATCGGTATATATAACTGTTATCGAGAATGAAAAGTTCACTGCCCATTGGGCTGGTTCGATTCGGCATGGTTCAAATCTCCGACTTTCTCGTCCCACATGTCACGATAGGCATGGACGTATGAAGCAGTCGCCTCGGGATCTATTTTGAAGTAATAGCGGCAGAGCTTTTTGTATAGAAAAAGCATTTGAGGGTCGAAACAAAAATCCAGCATGCCGTCCAGCAAGTGTTCGATTCGCTGAGGATCGCGGCTTTGAGCTTTTAGGATGGCTTCTACTTCAAACGCATATTGCTGTTCGGCTTGGCGGGCGAGCAGTTTCCTTGCCTCAACATGTTCCCCAATAGCCTGGACGAGGTCATTCATCCGTTCCGACTTTTTACTTTTCATCAGCGTACGTATTCTTCAACCAGCTTTTTGGGTCCCTGATAGGCCGCAAGAAGGGGGGACGAAGACCCGGACTTTGGTTCTGGAACAACAGATTATTTTTTCGCTCTGGATTTCTTAAACCGCTTCAATTCATCGGGATCGAAAACAATATTCCTTCCCACTTTTTCAAACTGAACGAGGCCAGATTGCACCCATCGCCTCAGGGTTATTTCGGCCACCTCCATATACTCGGCAGCTTCCCTGAGTATAAAGGGAGATTCCCGTATATCCCCGAAAACCTCTTCATGGGAATAGGAATCTTTCTCAAAACCTTTCCTGGCAATGACGGTGAAGAGTTTTTCCCGCTCCTTGACCGGCATATTCAAAATCTCTTTATAAACTTTTTCGGCGGTGATCATTTAATCCACCTCCTTTAAATACTTTTTTAATTCCCGATAAAAATTTTCATGGGGTCCGACAGTATAAAATCGGATTTCCCCGGTTTGAATAACATAGGACAAGAGGAATTTTTGCTCCCGATAAGAAAATTTATGAACCCTAAAACCGGTTAAATCACCCTTCTTGCCCTCGCCGGTTAACGGATTTTGAATAACGGCTTCGACTTCGTCTTCGATTACCAGTTGAAAAGATCTGGTCTGTTTTTTAACAAATTTTTTAAATGGGGGTTTATATGAAACCAACATGATAAATATTATGATAACTTATTTGATCTTTTTGTCAATCTTTTTCCGGAAGCACAGAAAATGAGGGAAGATAGTGTTAAAACAACTTGCCGGTTACCCCTTGCCCTCCGGATTCTGCCTGGAACAAAAAAAGTTATCCTTAATAATTAACGAATATGATGACTTACCCAAAAATTATCCATTTACCGCCCGAGCAAGTTCCGGCAGCAACTTGATTTTTTTAATTTCCTTTTTAATGGGAGAATGGGCAACCAGGTATAGGTCCCAGGTTAATTGCAGATTAAGCCAAAATTGGGCCTCCATACCAAATAACTGCTCCAGCCGTAGAGCAGTGTCCGGTGTTACGCCTCTTTTTTTATGAATCAATTCATTGACTCGAGGATAGGAGACCCCGAGTTTTTCCGCCAATTCCATCTGAGTCATTTTAAGGGGTTTAAGAAATTCCTCCATCAGCATCTCACCGGGATGCGTTGGCGGTCTGTTAGCCGGAATGCGAAACATTTTCTCCCTCCCTAATCCTTTCGTTCGAAAATAGAATCTGAGGCAACACGTTTGCCCCCCCTCTATTTTCATGCCCCGGCTTCCTTTAGGAAGCCTCCTGTTTAGGTCGGTGAAACCGACCGTATGGTGGTGTCCCGCCCCTAACAGGGCATGACGGTTTAGTGGTAATCCGTGATTTCAACTTGCTCCGGTCCCTCCTCAGTCCAAACAAAACATACCCGGAACTGATCGTTGATTCTTATACTGTGCTGCCCTGACCGGTCCCGCTTCAGGGACTCCAACCGGTTCCCAGGAGGAAGGCGAAGGGAACTTAGAGAAACCACCGCATTCAGTTGATCCAGTTTCCGTTGCGTAATCCGCCAAAGATCCTTCGGGCAGACTCGTCGGGCTTCCATGGAAACTCTGCGATCAAAAATATCCTCAGTCCCTTTATTAAAGAACGATTTGATCACTCCTTCTATCCTCCATGGATCACCGAAATTCGACTTAAATTATAATGGATACCGTTATACATATCAAGCAGATAATATGACTTGATGGGACGTTAGTTCTATATCAAGTTATTTCTCCCATTTGGCCTACGTATTTAAATTACTAGGAATAGATAATCTAAAGCATATCCATCAGTTAAAGTCAATCTTACACAATGAAGACTTGTTATTAATCAGGAAAATCGACCATCCTGTTTTACCGAACAGCTTTTCTGTTATTTGCGGACTTGCTTTTCTCTGAGACTGGTTTCTCGGCAGCAGGCGCGGTCATAATCATATGGACGATTTGAATCATTTTTAAATTTAACAATCTTTTCGATATCGGTTATGCTTAGTCCTGGTCAGGGTAATTCAAAAAGTTAAGCTTTTATGCTCTATCTTTCAGGCCAGGAGGTTTCTTATGCCGGAAGTCGAAATCCCCAATAGGGACGAATTGGAAGAATTGAAAGGAAAAACCTTTACCCGCCGGGTGGCCCTGGTCACGGCCGTCTATGCTGTTTTTCTGGCCATCACTTCCCTGGGAGGAAGCAATGCCATGAAAGAGATGCTGCTGGCCCAGCAGCAGTCCTCCGATCAATGGAGTTTTTATCAAGCTAAAGTGGTCCGGGAACATCTTTATCGTACCCAAAAAATTAAACTGGAAATGGAACTGATGGAAAGAGGGACCTCCCTGAAAGCGGAAGTGAAAAAGGGGTTTCAGGACCTCATCCAAAAAATGGGGGAGGAAGAGGGCCGGTATAACAGGGAAAAAATAGGGATCGAAAATGAGGCTAAATCGCTGGAAAAGGTAAGAGACCTAAACCGGGACAAAGACCCCTATTTTGATTATGCCGAAGTCTTATTGCAGATCTCCATCATCCTGGCTTCCATAGCCATCCTTTCCACCTCGGGAACGATCTTCGTGTTTTCCTTGATTTCCTCCCTGCTAAGCTGTTTTCTTTCCTTCAATGGTTTCTTTTTAATTTTCCGAATACCTTTCTTGGGTTAGCAGGAGAAAAGATTAGATGGACAGGAACCGCTTTTCCCCTTGACCCCCTTTTTTTGTTTGCCTATACTTCAGCCATCAAAAATAGTGTAAATATCCAATTCAGGACTGGAAAAAAATCTTTTCTAATTCAAATGCAATAATAACATTGATATCACCCCGCCCCTAACCCTCCCTCCTTGCGGGGGAGGGGAGGGAGGGGGTAAGATAAGTTAACACGTCTGCATTAGTTATCATTCATAAAAAAAGACTGACCTGCGAAAGAAAGATATGCTCGAAATCGGGGACCCTCAAAAGTCAAAATCCATCCCTATTGAAAAACTGACCAAAGCGGATCTACCGAAGACGGTGATCCACTTGGCCTGGCCGGTTGTCCTGGAGACCACCTTTTTCGGTCTGGGCGGGATCATCAATACGATTCTGGTGGGCCGTCTGGGCGCTTCAGCCCTGGCCGCCGTCGGTTTGGGACAGCAGATGGAATTCATGATTCTGGTCTCTTTCGCTGCTGTTACCGTCGGGGCTACGGCCGTTATATCGCGCCATGTGGGAGCCAAAGAACTAAAAGAAGCCAATCAGGCCCTGGGCCAGGCCCTGATGCTGGCCCTTATTTTGGGTCTTTTTTTCAGTCTTCTCCTCTGGATTTTTGCCGGACAGGCCATGAAATTACTGCGTGGCCGCCCGGACGTCATAAAGCTGGGGACCCAATACCTTCGAGCCGTGGCTTTTTCCTTTACACCCTCCTTTATAGTGGCAACCGGCGCTTCTTCTTTCCGGGGGGCCGGAAACACCCGAACGCCTATGATCGTCATAGGTGCGGTGACGATCTGCAATATTTTTCTGGGGTATTTACTGATCTACGGCGGCTTGGGATTCCCCTCTCTCGGTGTCCTGGGAGCGGGGGTGGCCGCCTCAGTTTCCCGCTTGTTGGGGGCCGTGACTATCATAGTGGTCCTGATTCGGGGCAGGGGCTTATTAAGATACCGTCTTCCGAGTTCATGGCCCATTGATAGGGCCATGATCCGGCGCATTTTCCGGATCGGTTTGCCGGCCGGACTGGAACAGATCCAGTTCCAACTGGCCATGATCTTCTATACCGTGATCCTGAGCAGTTTGGGTACCATGGTTTATGCCGCGCATTCCATCGCCATGCGTATCGAAAATCTGGCCTTCATGCCCGGCATGGGGTTTGGTATGGCGGCCATGGCCCTGGTCGGGCAATCCCTGGGGGCCGGGCGACCGGAATTGGGGGAAAGGGCCGCGCATCTGGCCCGGAAATATGCTATAATCCTCATGACCCTGGTCGGAGCCTTTATGTTTTTCTTCGGGCAGGGGATGGCCTCTCTTTTCATAGCCGATCTGCAGGTTATCGCCCTCTCGGCCTTAGGTTTAAAGATATGGGCCCTGGCCATGCCCATGCTGGGAACGAGCAATACCCTGGCCGGGGGATTACGCGGGGCCGGCGACACCCGCTGGGTCTTGCTGATCATGACCGGCTGCATCTGGGCCTTACGGCTTCCGCTGGCCTATCTCCTGGCCATCACCTTTCGACTGGGTCCGGTCGGAGCCTGGTCGGCGGCGGTTTTGGATATCAATGTGCGGGGATTCTTTCTCTGGTGGCGTTTTTCCAAAGGGGGGTGGAAGAAAATAAAATTTTGAATCGGATTGGGTCGAGAGATTAACTTAGATTGCTTTTAAGCCGAAAAGCTTAAAAGATTTTGATATTATAATACCCGGAATCTGGAAAGGGGTTTTGAGATGAAGAAATTGCTTCTAGTCAATCCTTCGAAGAAAGAGAGAAGCGGCTTCCTGCTGAGCCAGTTCACCAGGTTGCCGCCGCTGGGCCTCGCCTATGTCGCAGCGGCGACACCCGAAAACTGGGAGATCAAAATCATAGACGAAAATGTCACCCCCCTGGAGTTTGAAAGCGCAGATTTGGTGGGGATATCCGCTTTCACCGCCAACATCAACCGAGGTTACTCTATCGCCAGCGGATTCCGCCAGCGGGGCGCCAAAGTGGTAATGGGCGGCGTCCACGTCTCGATGCTTCCCGAAGAAGCCTTGAATCATGCCGACTCAGTCGTCGTCGGCGAAGCCGAAGGGATCTGGAGAAAAGTCATCAAGGATTTCGAAGCGGGGAGAATGGCGAAAAAATATCTGGGACCCAGGATCGACCTGAATACCCAAAGCTTGACTCCGAGATGGGACCTGCTCAGCCGGGATTATCTCATGCAGCCGGTACTCACGGCGCGAGGCTGTCCGTTTAATTGCAGTTTCTGCGCGGTGACCCGTTTCTTCGGCGCCCACTACCGCCAACGCACGGTTGAGGATGTCCTCTCTGAGCTTGAAAAAATCGCCGGGAAATATATCGGTTTTGTGGATGATAATCTGGTGGGCTATGGTCCGGAAAATCAGAAACGGGCGGCCGGAATATTTCGGGGGATGATCGACCGGGGAATGAAAAAAAACTGGTTCATGCAGACCTCGGTCAACGCGGCAGAGGACGAAGAACTGATCGAATTAGCGGGCCGGTCGGGATGCCTTTTTGCGTTCATCGGCTTTGAAACGATCAAACCGGAAACGCTTCAAAGCTTGAAAAAGCGGTCCAATCTCAAACTGGGAGTGAAAAATTACCTTAAGGCCATCGATATCTTCCATCGCGCCGGCATTGCCGTTATGGGCTCGTTCATGATCGGAAACGATGGGGATGACCCGGATTATTGCCGACGGCTCCTGGATTTCATTCTGGAGTCAGGAGTGGATGTTGTCCAGCTTTCGATCCTGACGCCTCTCCCCGGAACACCGCTTATGGAAAAAATAGTGAATGAAGGCCGGCTCGTATGCAACAATTTTCCCGACGATTGGGAAAAGTTCCGCATGTCCTGGGTCACTTTCAGGCCGATCGGTATGAATGCCGATTTGATCTATCGCGGGTTAAATTTTATCAAAAAAAATCTCTACGATCCACCGCGATTCCAGCAGCGGATGCTCCGTTCATTCACCAATCTCAAAGGCGGAACGTCCTATAAATTTGTGGAAGGATTGAATAAGGCATTGGAAGAAACCTGGAGGAATGCCCACTATTACGATCCTGATCCCGAATGGAGCTATTAAAGGGAGATATTCCAATTTTCAGAGGGAGAAGCACAGCCCTGTTTCTCCCCTATTCCGATTTCAGGATATCATTTATCCGGCGGAAACGATGAAAAAGTGCCGGATCGATTGGTTCACCACGGAGGCACCGAGGGCACAGAGCAGAAATATTTTTATAAAGAAACAAAGCAAAAATAATCTTCTCTGTGTTCCCTGGGTCTCTGTGGTAAAATCTTTTTTTGGACAAGAGTGAAAGCAAACAAGGAGGGAATTTTATGAATGGAGGAAAAGGGACGCTGGAAGGTAAGGTGATTGTCATCACCGGCGGGGGCACGGGTCTGGGGAGATCCATGGCCTATCGTCTGGCCGAAGAGGGGGCGGATATTGTCCTGGCCGCCCGGCGTGTGCCGCCTCTGGAGGAAACAGCGGCGGGAGTCCGTCAACGTGGCGGGAAGGCCCTGGTCGTCCCCACGGATGTGACGGACACGGCCCAAGTCAACCGGTTAATTGAAAAAACCCTGTCGGAAATGGGTAAAATCGATGTGCTCATCAACAACGCCGGCATTGTTCGCGGCGAACGGCCCAAAGCGATGTGGGATATTACCGATGAGGATTGGCGCACGGGGATCGATGTCAATCTATCCGGTGCTTTTTATGGCTGTCGCGCCGTCAGTAAGTACTTTGCCGACCGTAAAAGCGGCAACCTCATTCTGGTGGCCTCCGGCGAGGGTTTCCGGGGGCAGCGCAACAGCTTCATGTATAACACCGCCAAGGCCGGCGTCGTCAATCTCACCCGGGTTTTGGCCTTGACCCTGGCCGAGTACAACGTTCGGGTCAACTGTATCGTGCCCGGCTTTGTGGACACCTATGAATACCAGCCGGAGGATTATCAGAAAGTCATGGCCGAGAGACGCGCCGCCCGAAAGTTGTTTGTTCCTGTCGGGAATCCGGGCCAGCCCGATGATATCGGGTACGTGGCCCTGTTCCTCTGTTCCGATGCTTCCGATTATATCAGCGGCGGATGTTTTATCTCCGATGGCGGCGGGCTGGCCGGGGGATTCGCCACCACCGGTTACGCACCCAATGTCTCTTTGAAGGAGGGTATGGCATGACAGCTAAAGCATTTTTACTAAAAGACAAGGTGGCCCTGGTGGCCGGGGATAGTCCATTGTGGACCAGGCCGGTGGCGGCGGCCCTGGCCGGGGCCGGCGCGGATGTGGCTATCGCGGCGAAAAATTCCCCTAAACTGGCGGAGGCGGTGGAAGCCGTGCAAAAAACCGGGAGAAAAGCCCTGGCTCTCCCCCTGGATGTCGCTAAGTCGGCTCAAGTGCAGAAGGCGGTCCGCCAGGTTGTCGACCAATATGGACGCCTTGATATCCTGGTCAATGCCGGGGACATCCATTTTTTCAAGCCTTTTATGAAAATCAAGAGCTCCGAATGGGGCAAAGTGATGGACTATAATTTTAAATCCGCTCTGAATTTCTGCCGTGGCGCCGCCAAACCGATGCTCAAACAGAAAAAGGGCCGGATCATCAACATCGTTTCCGGTCTGGCCGAGCGCGGTATTGTCAACGGTTCGGCCTATTGCGTCTCCATGGGCGGCGTGCTCCAGCTGACCCGGGCCCTGGCCCTGGAATATGCCCGGAAGGGAATTACGGTCAATGCCATCGGCACCGGTTGGTTTGACCAACCGGGACAACCGGCAGACCCGGCCCTGGCCCGCTACATCCCGGCCAAACGTTACGGTCAACCGGAAGAAATCGGCTCGCTGGTGGTCTATCTGGCCTCGGAAGTGACCGGGTTCACCACCGGCCAGTTTATGTTCGTCGACGGCGGTCTGATGGCCCACGCTTAGTCATTCTAAACTTGAAGTCACGAAAGCTTGAGGGTTGCAAATGCGAGGTGAACCATACTGCCCCGGCATCCTTGAAACAGCTATTGCTTAATAATTTTATTGACAAATTAGCCAGTTAAGGTTACTTAACCAAAGTAACCTTAACCTACAACCTTCTTCCTTTTGATCTTGAGGAGATTCATGGCCCGGTTCCATATCCCAAAAGATCCGCCTGTTAAAAAAATGCCGTTGCCTTCTACCCGGACCTTTATGGTAATCAAAAAAGAAAATTATCAAATATTGAATAAGGAGAGTTGGTTTATCATCAATCGGATATAATAACAATTATGAGATTTAGCGAACTTGTTCGATTATTAGAACAGAATGGCTTCAGAGAAATAAAGGAGAAGGGTTCAATCCGGTATTATGGAAAGCCCGGTTGGAACAATTTGATCCGTGTCGATTATCACGGAGCAAAAGAAGTTCCTAATGGGACCTGTCTGGCAATATTAAAAGCTGCTGGAATCAAGAAATAGATATAGGAGAAATCAGTATGATTGAATTGGAATATTCTTTGATAATCGAGGCAACCAGGGAACCCGATTTTTTCGGGTTCTATTCCCCGGAATTGCAGGGGTTTTCAGGGATAGGACATTCGGTCGAGGATTGTCTTTATAAAGCAAAATGGGGAATGATCGAGCATATCACCTTATTAAAGGACCAGGGGTTACCTATTCCGCCGAAAAATGTAAACCCAAAAATTATTATTCAAAATGAAGAGTCTTTAAAAGCGGCTTAGAAAGAGCATCTCTCCGACTCCGGCTCACGGTAACCCGCGGCTGTCGGCGAGTTTTAATAGTTGAGATTACTCGACGGGTTGAACGAGAATAACAAGAACGGCATTTTTATTAAAAAAAAGGCGATGAAACAAATTATGAACGAATTGCCGGATTGAACCATTATCCCCTTAATGGAATTCGCCTAAAACGAACTGTGTTTTGAGTGGGGAGATTCGATTCGCCGAACGTTTAAGGAATGACATCATCTTTGAATTAAATATGGTTTTTGAGTGCTTATGGGGTATTTGTCAATTTGAAAGAACTGACCCCTTAATTTTTTTATTAAAGGAACAGGGGTTACCTATTCCGCCGAAAAATGTAAATCCAAAAATTATAATTCAAAATGAAGAGTCATTAAAAGCGGCATAGAAAAAGCATCTTGCCTACCCCGGCCATCACGGTAACCCGCGGCTGTCGGTGAGTTTTAATAGTTGAGATTACTCGACGGGTTGAAAAACGGGAACAACAAAGACGGTATTTTTTATTAAAAAAATGGGCGCCGAAACAAATTACTGAATCCAGTGGACAACGTCCCCCTTTTCAAAGTCCTTTCTCATCCTACTAAACTAATTGCGCTCATGTTTCTCTTTCAATTGTCGAGTGTCGATCCATTACCTAGGTCGAGCCGGCTATAGAGTTTGGCATCCTCAAGAATGCCTGATAATTTGTCGATGACTTCAACATATAGCTTCGCCCTTCAATCACAAAGCCGTCCAAATTGTTCTCAATCGTATAGAACGAGAGATCGGCTATGTTGTTTATGAATCCCCTTCTTTTGAAATTCAGGGAGGTATTGCACAAGACACCGTAACCGGTACGTGCCTTGAATGCCATAAGCAGCTCATGCAAATGGCTGTTAGTCACAGGGGACACCGTTTGAATGCGCGCCGTCCTATTAACATGTGTCACCGCAGCTAGCGCATCCGTAGAAACGAAATGCGTGTAAAGCATAAATGGGCTAGGGTGATTGCAGCCAAACCATCTAACAGCATCTTCTTCGAGGCAGACGGGCGCAATCGGACGAAACTGTTCGCGCTGCTTAATCTCATTCAGTCGCACTCTAGTACTATCCTGGAATGGCGAAGCAAGAATCGAACGATTTCCCAACGCGCGTGGTCCGATTTCGTATTTTCCATTTACCCATCCGATGATCAGGTTGCTAGCCAACATGTCGGCAATCATTGGGTAGTTCGTTTCGTACTCATCAAATAAAGATGCGTCGAATGCGGCATTGGCTATAAATTCAAGACCAGAGTAGACATTCCAATCTATCTTAGGATTCCCTGTAAAATGGAACTGCGCGTCAATCGCCGTGCCGATCGCTGAGCCTGAATCGTTGGCAACAGGTGGCACGAATATCTCGGAAAAGAGATTAGTCTCCTTCCACTTCGTGTTCCAGTCACAATTAAGTCCACAGCCTCCAGTGATCAGCAACGGCATGCCTCTCATCATGTTCGACTCGGCAAATTGATAAAAACGATCAAATATTCTGTTGCTGAAAATACCTGCGAAATTACGAAACTCCGGATCATCCAACCCTACGTTGTAGTGTCGACAATGACTTAACACTTCACATTCCTTCGGCTTTAGGTGCAAGCAATTCTGCATGAGAAAGGCAATTATTTTCTCCTCTTCATCCGAAGGCTTGCTTCTCTTCGAGAACGAAGCCAAAGCCATGAGCTTTCCCGCGTCAGAAAATCGTGAGAATTCTGCAACACTTTTATCAAAGGTTGGGTCAGCCAAGCCGTAGAGCAGGGCATATCGATGTCCAGGTTCAGGCATGACATCGGCGAGCCTTGTCAAATTGAACTTGGAATCGATTTTGTAGAATGATCCGATCACTCCTTCCCAAAGTAATGCATAGCACGGGGTGCCCTTGGGCAGATTCGACATGCCAAAGGCACAGAGAAGATGGGAACGTTCGTGGGATGATGAGAAGTATTGAACCGTTTTCCCCAATAGGCGTTTTTGACTAACTATAATATCGCTGGTATTGACGCCATGGTATCCAGCAAATAAATGCTGCTCAGACAGATACGTGTCGCTAGGCCACCAGCCGCCTCTACAAATCACGTCCGGAACTTCTTTGAGTTCACCGAGAACACAGAACACATCCGGAACGGACAGTGGTGAGTGACGATAACGGGAGTGTTTCTCAGCCTCAATTGATGCTACTAAATGTCCGTCCTCAAGATAAGCGAATGAGCCATCGTGGCCCGGATTGAATGATAAAATTTTCATTGTGCTAGCTGACTCCAATTAAAACTACCCAGCCTAACCTGCCGGGCGTAATCATCAGGCCCGGGCGAGGAAATAACGGAATTCGTCTCCAGAGCGATCGATCTTACTATTGTGGTTGCTGGGAGCCGTCGATTGTTGATTCGCCCGGCAAGTTTGGTAGAACGAGATAGCCAAACGTTGACATGGAGCGACAGTGGAAGGTGCGGGATTGGTGTCGGATCCCAGATCGCGCGTTTATGGACCAGATTATCGTCAACTAACCAGCTTATCGCGCACGGACTCCATTCAATTGCGAATCGGTGGCTCGCTTTGGATGCGTCAAACCCGAGTTCAATATAGCTTGGAGCACCTCTATAGCCATAGTCAAAGTTTGCTCCTTCGCCACCTGGGTTGTAGAAGACATTGACCAAAAGGCGGTCTGGTCGATTCCCCACGATCTCGATATCTATTTCCTGTCGTGGTGAGTTACGGTGGAGAAAGAATCCGGTGACCACCCCGGGCACATTTGATGCTTGGATGGTCGCTTCGAATTTTCCGAACAAGTATTGGTCCCGACTGCATAACGAAGCGGCGGTATAATCTCGAACGCTTAGGGGCTCCCTTTTGACGGAAAGCGCAGCCCCGATTCCAGAACTTAATTCGACATTCGAGGGGCGAAACAACGCCAAATTGTCCGTGAAAGTGTCGCTTCTTAGAAGCCAGCGTCTCGTGTCGAGACATTCCAAACAGTCGGTAATTCTAACTAACTTTTCAGTGTCCGTCTGCTCATCCTCTGTCGGGACAGCGCTAATTCCTTGCCACCTCTTACGGGGCTCAACGACCCATGGCGACTTATCACTGCTAGGACTTTTGCATTTTAGGACTTGGTCCGCTTCAATTGTTCCATCGAGAATTGGCCTTTGGCCAAAGTCCTTCAGTGCAGGGTAGGAGCAGGGGGGCGGCACACATCTGAGGTGTTCGCAAACGACTTGCCATCTATTCGATTCCTCTGAATGAAGCACAGCGATGTCGGCACCATTGAGGTCGTCCTCAACACTGAGGAAAGTGCCATCTGCTGTGATGCCCTTGGCTGCGGTAAGAATAAACTTTGCCTTCGGGTA
>JACQYK010000312.1 GCA_016208255.1 Deltaproteobacteria bacterium
CAATTCATCAAAAAAACTGATAAGACCCCGTCAAAAGAGCTTGCCATAGCTCGAAGACGAATGCAGGAGGTCAAAGATGCTCACTCATAAAGAACTAAAGTCTCGGGCCTTGACACGGGCTGATGTAAAGGCTGAATACAATCAGCTCGAATAAGAATTTGCCTTTCTTGATCAATTTCTTAAAGCTCGAACGGCTGCCGGCCTGACTCAGACTGAGATTGCCGAACGAATCGGCACAACTCAATCAGCCATCGCGCGTTTGGAATCTGGGGGTGGAAAGCATTTGCCATCATTAGGAACATTGCAAAAATATGCCCAGGCTCTTGACTGTCGTCTTGAGTTAAGGCTGGTCAAAAAAACAGATACTCGTAGGGGGCTTAAACTGACCAGGCGACTGATTCCGTCCATCCGTAAACGAGCAGTGGGTTAATTCTTCAGTTCAAAGGAAAACGGGAGATGTTGGGATCGGACTAAGTCAGTGGATTAAATTCTCAAGAATAGGCTGAAAATAAAAAAGGCTTGAGAAACTTCCCAAGCCTTTGATTTTATTTGGTGGTCCCAACGGGGTTCGAACCCGTGTTACCGGCGTGAGAGGCCGGTTTTTTTGATTTACCTCATTTTACCTCAGTTTCCCTTAACCAACCAAAACTATCTAAATTTAAACGAAAATAAGGTTCATCTTTTTTATTGACTTACTTCCTCTTACCTGTATTATGGTCGTGAAGGTTGGAAATAGGGTTGGAAAAAGGTGTCTCCGGCTTGCGCCTTCATCAGAAAAAACATGTCTCCGGCTTGCACCTTTAAACCAGGTTGGAAAGGGGTTGGAAAATGTCTAAAAGGATAAAGACTGTTTACCCGGGGGTCTTCTTTCGAGAGGCAGAACGGATCGGCGGCCGGGGAACCGAGCGGGTTTATTATATCGTTTTCAAGAAGGAGGGGAAGGTCTCTGAAGAGAAAGTCGGCCGTCAGTTTGCGGATGACATGACCCCGGCCAAGGCGGCCAGAATCAGAGCTGAGCGGATAGAGAATAAGCGAAAATCCAGGAAGGAGCTGCGGGAAGAAGAAAAAGCCCGGAAGGAGGCCGACCTTGGGAAATGGACTCTGTGCCGGATCTTTGATGAATATCTCAAAACCAGACCTGACAATAAAGGCAAATGTACCGACCAGAACCGCTTTGACCTTTATCTTTCAGAATTAGGGAAAAAAGAACCCCATGAGATCCTTCCTTTGGATGTCGACCGAATCCGATTAAAGTTATTAAAGAAAAAATCCCCGCAAACGGTTGCTCATGTTTTGAACCTCCTAACCTGGACCATTAATTTCGGCCATCGTCGAAATTATTGCGCTGGCCTGCCTTTTAAGATCAAAAAGCCTACTGTGGACAATTTGAAGACGGAAGATCTGACGCCGGAACAAATTAACGCCCTGTTTCAGGCCATGGAGGTGGATTGCAATCAGGAGGCTGCCGCCCTTATGCGGTTGGCTCTTTTTACCGGCATGAGACGGGGGGAGCTGTTTAAGTTGAAATGGGAAGATGTCGACTTTCACCGCGGTTTTATTTCTATCCGGAATCCGAAAGGGGGAAGGGATGCCAAGATCCCTTTGAACGAAGTGGCCAGAGAGGTATTAAACTCAATTCCCGAAACGGAGAGCGAGTATGTCTTTCCGGGTCTTGGAGGTGGTCAAAGGGTTTCATTCACCAAGGCCGTCAATCGGATAAAGAAGGTTGCCGGGTTACCGAGTGACCTTAGACCTCTCCATGGATTAAGGCATGTCTTTGCCTCCATGCTGGCTTCCAGCGGCCAGGTGGACCTTTATACCTTGCAGCGTTTGCTGACCCACAAGGATCCGAGGATGACCCAGCGTTATGCCCATTTGCGAGACGAAACCCTGAAGAGGGCTTCCAATGTGGCGACTGATATTTTGACAACCATCTCAAAACAACCGGTCGACAAAATGGAACACAGAGAATTCTGATTGGTTTTATTTTTAAACCTCAAGAAGTGGTTTCGGTTTGACCCCCTCGGGCTGTTCGCTATTGGGTGGAACAGGATCACTTAAAGGAATCAAGCTCACTAATCAAACTCTGCGGATTGTCCCCGATTCAGCGATTGCCTGCCTGGTTAAAAAAGGTTGACCAATGATCTGAACTGTTTATTTATGGTCGCGACCATATGCCGAAGGCTTCAATCTTTTTCACTTGTCTACTAAAGTCAACTTTTTGAATTTTGCTTGTCAAAAGGTGCGAAAAGTGATGAAAAAATAAATGTTATTTTTTGAATTTAGTTAGACAATGGGAAAATTATATCTGAAAATTGAATTACTCCATAAAACCCAATTTTTTTTATCAGCATAAAAGATCTGCTGGCCGGGACCTGAATTGGGGATAACACTTCTTTACCTTTAGTAGAGTAGAGAGCTGGCGCCGGGCTGGAGCCGCTTTTGAACTTTTCGATGCACGCATCTACTTAGGACTATAGCGGTCAGAGGTTTCCAGCTCCCCCTCATCAAACCGTACGTTCGGTTTTCCCGAATACGGCTTTCCGCCCTCATCAAACCGTACGTTCGGTTTTCCCGAATACGGCTTTCCGATTATCTTCCTCCGGACGCTTTCGCTGATTGAGTCCAAGGGGCCTTGGTTGGAACTTCGTACAGACCTAACGTTTCGTAAAAATACCTATCCGGATAGGCCTTATACCCAAGACTATGGTAGTGGTGTTTCCGGCGCAGGTAGATCCGCATTCTGTAGCCCAGGTAATATCTCAAAGACGACATGGCTTTCGTGCAGTTGCCGTAGCGAAAGTAGCCTACCCATCCTCTAACGACTTCATTAACTTTTCGGATCACGTCTTCCGTCGGCACTGCACTGTATCGTTCCGTTGTCAATTCCTTGATTTCTGAACGTATATGTTCCAATGCTTTCTTAGACGGCTCGATGTGGGCGTAGCTTCTTCCGGTTCTTAATCCTCGTTTCATTCCTATGGTGAATCCAAGAAACTTAAAACTCTCCTGGCGTGCATCCACCACACGAGTCTTCTCCTCATTCAGCGTGAGGCCAAGATCATCAAGAACCGTCTTCACCCACTTCAGAATTCGGTCGGCATTGCCTCTGCACAGTACAACACAATCATCGGCATACCTGACCAGCCTGGCTCCCAGTTTCTCCTGTATTTTCTTGACCGTCCATAAACTGTCAAGTACATTCAGGTAGATATTGGCGAGCAGCGGAGATATTACCCCTCCCTGCGGTGTCCCCTTGTCGTTTCCTTTGTACTCTTTCTTGCCGTCCTCCCGCTCCTCCACAATCGGCGCCCTGAGCTACATCTTGACAAGTTTTAATATCTGCTTATCCACAATGCGTTTGGCCACTAATTGCATCAGTTTGTCATGAGGTATGGTGTCGAAGTACTTGGAAATGTCGGCATCGATGACATCCGTCTTGCCTACAAAGAGATGGTTCCTTACATCCTCCACCGCCTGATGGGCGCTCCGCTTCCGCCTGAATCCGTATGAGTTGTCATGAAAGTCGGCTTCGAAGATAGGTTCGATTACTATCTTCACGGCCATCTGTACTACCCTGTCTTTAATCACCGGTATACCCAGCGGTCTCTGGCCTCCGGCTGCCTTAGGAATATAAACCCTTCGGACAGCCTGTGGCTTGTATTCTTTCCGCTTCAGGTCCCCGGCAATCTCTTCCAGATACTTATCGGCTCCCCCTTCTCTCTCCTCCATACGATCAAAAGTTTCACCGTCTATTCCCGGTGCCCCCCTGTTCGCTTTGACAAGTCGGTAGGCGTGGTTCAGGATATCCAGCCTATATATCTTATCGTAGAGAAGATAGAATCGGTACTCCTTCTCTTGCTTGGCTTTCCGGTATAGTTTCCTCTGAAGTTCCCGGATCTTTTCCGGAGTTTTCAGCACTTTCGTGCAATCTCCTTTCCTGCACTTCTTCAAAAACGTGATAAAAGTATTGCCCCTTCCCTCTCCCAAGGTTATGTTGTCCTTGAGATGCTATCGGTACTATGAGCAACTCCGAATCCCTGACCGACCCGGTAAAACTTCGTTTCCTTATATCTACCGGTTGCCCTCCTGTCGGGCATCGGTCAGGGCCTCCCGTGTTCATTATCGTATGGCTTCCCCTGCGTGTCACCCCTGTTACCCCGGAAGTCCATCTATCGGTTTTGGTAGTTAGGGTTAGGATAGATGCTCCGGTCTTCCCCACTGTAGGAAAGGGTCGACGACTCCATCAAGTGTTTCGAGGCTACATCCAGGTTCGCTTGCGCTGCAACCCGCAGGTTTGCTCAGCTCCCCAAAGGAGCCTTTGTCAAGGAACTTAATGCTTCAGGTTACCCTTTACACCTCCCTCAAGCTACGTGGGCGAACTACCAAACTCCCACCGTCGGACTTTAACCGACCAGTCATACGTTTTACCCGGCATACCC
>JACQYK010000301.1 GCA_016208255.1 Deltaproteobacteria bacterium
AGTCTTAGTCCCGAACTGGAGGAGATAAGGGAAGCAGTCTCAAAATTATGTGCCCAATTTGACGATGAATACTGGCTGGCCAAAGATCGAGAGGGGGGATTTCCTTACGATCTTCACCAGGCCCTGGCCAGAGACGGTTGGCTTGGTATCTGTATTCCGGAAGAGTACGGTGGCTCCGGTCTGGGTATAAGGGAAGCCTCCGTCATGATGCAGGCCATCAGCGAATCCGGGGCCGGTCTGGCCGGAGCTTCCGCGGTACATATGAATATCTTCGGATTGAATCCGGTGGTAGTCTTCGGCACCCAGGAACAGAAGCAGCGCATGCTCCCCCCTTTGGTTCAGGGGAAAGAGAAAGCCTGTTTCGCGGTGACTGAACCGGACACCGGTCTCAACACCACCCAGCTTAAAACCAGGGCCGAGCGCCGGGGGGACCACTACATCCTGAACGGTCTCAAGACCTGGATCTCCACGGCCCAGGTAACCGAAAAAATGCTGATCCTGGCTCGAACCACTCCCCTGGAGCAGGTGAAGGAGCGTACGGGAGGGCTGAGCCTTTTTTATACGGACCTGAATCGTCGCTATATCGACGTCCGGGAAATCGATAAAATGGGGCGGAAAGCCGTTGATTCAAACGAGTTGTTCATCGAAGACCTTATGGTGCCGGTGAACGACCGGATCGGGGACGAGGGCAAGGGATTTCAATACATTTTGCACGGCATGAACCCGGAACGTATTCTGATTGCCGCGGAAGCGGTGGGGCTCGGGCGTCTGGCCCTGGCCCGCGCCGCCCGGTATGCCAAAGAAAGAATCGTTTTCGGGCGCCCTATCGGCCAAAATCAGGCCATCCAACATCCCCTGGCCGAGTGCTGGATGGAGTTGGAAGCGGCTAATCTGATGGTCTTTCAGGCCGCCGCCAAATACGACCAGGGGCAGTCCTGCGGGGCCGAAGCCAATGCCGCCAAATACCTGGCCGGTGAGGCCGGATTCAAGGCCTGCCATACCGCCATCATGACCCACGGCGGCTTTGGCTATGCTAAGGAGTACCACGTGGAACGCTATCTGAGGGAAGTGATGATCCCACGAATCGCTCCGATCAGCCCGCAATTGATACTCTGCTTCATCGCCGAAAAAGTTTTGGGTTTGCCCAAGTCCTATTAGTTATCAAACAAAAACCATCCCCCCATCGAGAAGTATGGATTGCCCCGTCATGCCGTCCGATTCATCGGAGGCCAGGTAAACCGCCAGAGAGGCGATTTCTTCGGGTTTGAGTATCCGGCGCAGGGCGATTCTCTGGGCGATGGCCGCCACCAATTCCGGGGAAGGGGGGCCGAACTGGGAAAGCATGTCGGTTTCAACCACCCCGGGGCAGATGGCATTGACATTAATATTGAAGGAGCCCATCTCCAGGGCCAGACAGCGGGTCATTCCCACCAGGGCGTGTTTGGAAGTGTTGTAGGCGCTTTGATTCATTGAAGCCCACTTGCCGGCGGTAGAGGCGATGTTGATCACTTTTCCTTTCCGCCTGTCGACCATGGAGGCCAGGACGAACTGGGTCACATTAAAGGGGCCGTAGACATTGACTTTCATGACTCGGTCAAAATCTTCATAGCGGTACTGCAAAAACGGTGATGGCCGGTATATGCCGGCATTATTGACCAGGATGTCGATACGGCCGAAACAGTCCAGGGCTTTTTTCACCATCTCCTCGACGGCCAGCCGGTCGGAAACATCAGCGGCGTACACTTCCACAAGCCGACCCGAACCGGAGACCAGGCGACGGGTCTCGTTCAGAGTTTCCATTCTGGTGGCATTCAGAAAAAGATCCGCGCCTTCCCTGGCGAACCGTACAGCAATCTCCCGGCCAATGCCCCGTCCAGCGCCGGTTATAAAAGCCACCTTATCTTTCAAACGCTCAGCCATGATTAATGGGTCCTCCTTCATCAAGAAGGTTCGAGGGTTAAAGTATAAGGTTCAAGGAAACCTTTAACCGCATACCTAACACTTCATACCGCCTTTTTGAACCCTAAAATGTTATTTTCGCGCCTAAGGTTTGATCAGCCAGTCATTGACGCAACCCGAAAGTCTTTCCTTTCCCACCACAGCCATGACCAAGGTCCCGGGCCTCCTTTGATCATAAATGGGAACGGTATATTCGTGGGTGGTTATTATTTCACCTGAAAGGTGCGGCCCGTCCTCCAGGGTAAAACGGAAAGCCCGCCTTTTGCCGGGCAGATCAATGAAAATTGAAATCACTTTGGACATTTCGGACCCTCGTAAAATAAACCCCGTATCGTCGTCTTTCATGGCCGTGGCAATCAGGGCCAGGTTAGGTCCGCGCAAGGTGAGATAGGTAAAGGGAACTTGCCAACGCGGGGCTTTCTGGTGCTGTTCATGCCAGTGCCCCAATCCCTGTATTTCAATCCTCGAATTGACGGTTTCTATTATTCCGCTGACATCCCCCAGCCATTCACTGCGGTATTTGTTCGGCCGCCAGGGATGATGCCCTGGGCGCAATTCCGCCTCGATTTGCAGGGATAACGGTCCAGGCCCGTTAACGGCGTCCGGATCCGGATGGGCCATAACCGCGCAGATGACCCGGGCTCCCAGGGGCTGGTCTCTTGCACCTGTCCGTTTCAAAACAACCGCCGGCTTACCGGTCAAGACGTAGCTAACATCATCTTCTTCAACTCTGGTTATACCTCCCGGACAAGGGAGATAGTTGTCATTATAAGCCAATAGTTTTTCCGGAAAAAAGGCATGGGCCCAGAGCCAGGAAGTGTTTTGTTCCGGGTAACGGCAGAGTCTGATGATGAATCCGGATTGCCCGTCCTCTGACACGCAATCGGCGTAGACCGACTCACTCCAAATTCTGTCGGCAGATAAGTGATCAATACCTTTAGGTTCAGACATAACATTTCCTCATCGGTTTAGACGGTTATTGAATATTTTGGCGCCATAGATTTTAGATCTTTATTAGGTGGAATGATCCATCGCAGCGGCCGCCCTATTCGGTCTTAAGGGTTGCCCGCCACCCCGGCCTGATGGGCGAGGTCGGCGGCCACATTTTTAGGACACAACCCCGGATGTTTTTTTATTTTCCCTTTATCTATTTTCTGAGGTATCTTATACTCTCTTTATACAAAAACCAATATCATTTAAGGATCATCTCCAAAAAGTTGGAGATGATCCAGGATTCAGCCGCTCGACTTTGTCGAGCTATCGAAGAGTTCCCTCTGGGGAACTGCGGGGCCAAGGGTTCAAGGTAATCAAAGAAAGGGAAAATCCCGTTATGTATAAATTTCATCTGGGACCGGCGGCTCTCTATGATATGGAAGAGATCCTGGACGGGCGCACTCTGGAAATAGAAACCATTGAGGATGTCCGGAAGGAGAGTCAGGCCCGCAGCGGAAGGCGCCTGCGTCTGATTCGCCTGAAATTTACCAGCCAGGACTGGCATGGTTTCCGCTGGAACCATCGGGCCTCTATTTATCTGCCTGATAACTACCAGCCTGGCGGAAATGTTGGAATCATCGGGACCAACCGGGAGTTCGCCGAACCGGGGAATGAACGTGAATTCATACCTGGCACCGGCCTGCGGACCGATTCGGAATACGCCGAGGGAACCGCCATCGATTTGGGAATCCCGATTATGATTTTCGGGACCCCGGATGAAGAGATCAACGGGATGGACGAGTCGGACTTGATGGGCTTCAGCATGCTGAAAATGCTCGAATCCGGAGACCTGACCTGGTCCGGCTATTATGCAATCGCCAAATCCTACCTGCGGGCCATCACCCTGATGCAATCCCATTCGGATATCCAGGGTCAAAAAGCGCTTTTATTGGGATGTTCTAAAAGGGGATCGGCTGTCTGTATTTGTACGGGAGTCGATCCGGGCCGTATCGCCGGCATCATGGCTACCTGTTATCCAGGTGGAAACCACCTGAATATGATGGCCTTAAAGTACTACAATTTCGGTCCGGACATCGGCGGACCTTTCGAAGAAAGAACAGGTCCGGGCTTTCAGCCGGCCAAAATTTTGTTGAGGGCCATTAACCACCCCATCGGTTTCGGGAATCTGATGGCCTACGACCCCTATTTATGGCGGGACCGGATTCAAGCCGCGTTTCTGGTAGCCATCGGTACCAATGATGAGTTTTTCGGTCTGGGAACACCTAACGAGATGATGGAACATTTGCTGGGCGATAAGGCCTTTCTGGCCATCGACAATCTTCCTCACACCTGGGTCTCCCAAAAACATCTGGCCGCCTGGCGGATGTGGCTGATGCACACCTTCGAGGGCAGAAAAATTCCCAAGGTGGAGATGAGATCCGAAGCAACCGCCACCCAATTGAAGGTGTCCGCTACGGTGGTCTTTGACGAAGATTTTGAAACTGTAAAGCTTTATTATGCTTATAACCCGGTAAACGACTGGCGCTTCTCCCAATGGGAATCTCAGGAAATGGTCCGAGGTGATGGGGAATACACTGGCCTGATTCAACGGAGACCGGGGGAGAACCTGGCCTATTATGTTGAAGTCAGCCACAACGGATGGGGAGGACGTGGATATGTCAGTTCTCTGGTCGAGACCCTCAGGTTTGATCAAAAAACCAGTCATTAATCGTCTCAGAGGATAAAACTGATAGGCTTGCATTGGTCAATATTACTTTGAGACCCTTAATAACAGGATACCGGATAACTCAAAAATTAAAAAAGGAGACGACTATGTTTGAACACCTTTTCAGCCCATTTCAGATTGGAAATCTGGAACTGCCCAATCGAATTGTCATGTCCCCCATGACCACGGGATTCTGTGAATTCGATGAGACGGTGGGAGATCGTTTTATCCGTTTTTATGCTGAACGGGCCAAAGGGGGGGCGGGAATGATCATCATTCCCTTTACTCCGCTACCCATCGGGGCTTCGGTGGAGCCCGGCCTCTATGACGACCGCTTTATTCCCGGTGTCCGCAGCTTGTCCGCTGCCCTCCATTCCCAGGGGGCCAAATCCGCCTGCCAGTTGATCATCACCTACTTTGCGATTTTGAAAGGCCAAAACCCGGAAGTGATCGCCCCTTCGGCGGTCATGAACCAACTCCTCCGGCTGGTTCCCCGGGAACTCACCCAGGAAGAAATCGGCCTCATTGTCGACGCCTACGGCCAATCCGCC
>JACQYK010000302.1 GCA_016208255.1 Deltaproteobacteria bacterium
ACTGATTTACTTGTAAAGATTCCATAAGCTGACAACCTACGTGTGCCCTTTAGTGAAGTTCACAGGAAAGCCGGATGCGGGAAATCCGCACGTCCGGTTTGACGAGGGGGAGGGTCTCCCCTCCCTACTCTACCGGCAAATAAATTTTTTTAACAACTTAAGTGTTACCAAATTTTGGTCCGGCTTGTCCGGGTTAGGTGATTGATTATGAAAAAATATACTTTGGCCGTTGATGAAAAAGCCTGCTGGGGCTGTAAAAGCTGCGAGGTGGCCTGCAAGCAGGAAAATCAGGCCCCGAAGGGGATCCAATATATTTCCGTTTCAGAAGACGGTCCCAAGATAATCGACGGCAAGCTTGATTTTGTCTACCGGGTCAATCTCTGCCGCCACTGCCATATCCCTGAATGTCTTGATTCCTGCTCCGTGGAAGCGATCACCAAGCGGGATGACGGTCTCGTTATTCTGGATGGCGAGGCCTGCACCGGCTGCGCCGCCTGCGTCGAGGCCTGTCCCTACCAGGCGATTGTTTTTGATGAACAAGCCGGCAAGGCCCGCAAATGCAATCTCTGTCATCACCGGGTGGACCAGGGGCTTATTCCGGCCTGTGCCGATAATGTCTGCCTGGCCCATTGTATCTATTTCGGTCCACCCGACCGGGTGGAGCAGATGATAAATGATAAAAAAAGGGAAAAGAATTGAGCACCCGAGTCATTGCCTTCGTCAATTTCAAGGGGGGCGTTGGGAAAACGGCCAACGTGGTCAACATCGGCGCGGCCCTGGCCAAATATCACGACCGCAAGGTTCTGATCGTTGACCTGGATGCCCAGTCCAATGCCAGCCTCTGGTTGATGCATCCTGAACATTGGCGGGCCTGGACCCGGGATCTCTCCCGAACGGTTTATCAGATCTTTAATGACCATATTGTCGGGACGGATCTGTTTAGATTTTCAAGGGCGGTCGTCCGCGGGGTGCCCCATAAAAATAATTTTCCTCTCATCGCCAATCTGGACCTGCTGCCATCAGCGGTTAAAATGATATCCATCGAAAACAAGATTCATCAAAACCGGTTCGCTCTCTCCTACTCCTTCCTCTATAAAACCATGAAGCCTTACTTCGAAGGCTACGATTATGTCTTCCTGGATTGTCCTCCCAACCTCTACACCATAACCCGTAACGCCATCTTTGCCGCTGATTACTGCGTAATCCCCTATATCCCGGATTTCTTGTCCCTGTCCGGTTTTGAAGTCCTGGTGGACGAAGTGCAGGATTTTTATGACCGGATGAGCGGCCGGCTGACCGGAAGAAAACGTCCCCAGGTGGCGGCTTTTATCATCAACCATTTTGAAAAGAAAAAAAATGTTTTTGAACTGGGGGTCAATGAACTGAAGCTGGCCATCCAGCAGATCAAGCCCAGCGGCAAGATCCATCCCCAGGCGGACATTCTGCATCCCTACATCCGTTTTAATGTCCATGTGGCCGAATCGACCAGTGAACATTTACCGGTCATATTGCACAATCCCCAGAGTATCGGCGCTGCCGATTATACCGACCTGGCCCAGAATTTTAAGATTCATTTTGAGGAAACTTTATGAACTATTCGGAACTATCTCAGGTTCTGCTCCGATTGAGTCAAACAACCGGGCAACATCACCATGAACTCGAAGGCCTGACCCTGGCCAAGGCCGCGGATTCCCTGGTCAAGGCCACATTACGCTTTCAAAAAAAACTGGAAGATTTTTTGGGCGGCCGGGGACCCGGAATTCAAGAATTGGAGGAGTTGCTGGTTTCTCCGCAAGCCCGGGCCCATTTAAAGCTGCCGGCCCTTAACCTGATTCACAAGGACCTTTTCGGAGATAAACTGACTTCGGAAAAGCCGGCGGCCGCTAAAAAAGAATTTATTAACAGGGCAAAAAAGGAACAGGCTGGGGAGAAAAGCGTCGAACTCCTGCGCCTTTTTTTCCTCAAGGCCGCCCAAAGGCCGCCGCTTTCAAAGAATGAAGCCGCCCTTCAGGAAGAATTTCTTCGTCTGGGGGGCTTATCCGACGAAGAACTGGCCTTTGAATTCAGCGATCGTTTGAAATCCGTGGGTTTGTTAAAAGCCCTGGCCAGGGCCAACGCCATCCCTTTTTCCAAAGAGATTTCCAAGGAGAAATTAATCGAACAGATTACCCATTACGCCCGCCGGGCCTATGGCAACATCCGTCATCGGGCCTAAAGTATGGGAGGGGGGCTTTATCAAGATACTCGGCTTTAATAAGTTTGCCGCTTAAGGCTTTTTAATGGGTACCTAATTCTCTTCGATTCTTTTATGGCCGTCTAACCGTTGATGACCCTGGAGGGAAGGTAAAGATCAGCGGAAGGGTCAACAAGGGCAGCAATGAAACGCCGGTCAGGACACTGTGGATCGAGTAAAGGTCGGCCAGTTTGCCGATGATCGGCGTTACGGCGCCGCCCAATCCAAAGGCAAATCCCATCATAAGGCTGGCCACCATGGATCTGCCCTTGGGCGCCAAACTTTGGGCCATGGCCACACCCAGGGGCATGGTGGCCAAGACCATGGCGCCGGCCATCATGGCTCCGATATAGACCCAACCGCCCTGGAGCCTTAAAAATAAAAGGAGCACCGGGGCCATAAGGATATGGGTAAAGAGAAAAACAGGTTTGAAGCCTATACGGTCGGATATATGTCCGGAGATTAGACCGCTTATGGTTCCAGATATAGTAAACAGGGAAAAAATGCTACCTGCCGAGACGATCGAAAAGCCTTTTTCTACATAAAGGACGGGCATGAAGGTTAAAAAGGATTGCCCGATGATCGCCCTCAAAACCATGACCATCCAGATAGAGGCAACGGTTTTCCAAACGCTTCCCAGGCTTTCTTTGACAGCCCCCCAAAAATCCAATCGGCGTAACCCTTCACTTTAGGGATGAAACATGGAGGAACCTATGGATCCTAAGGCCACAGCCGTCAGCAGCGTCCAGAATCCGGTGGTGATACCGGAAAGGGGAATAAAGACGACGGGCATGAGGACTCCCCACAGCATAAAATGCCGGGTGGCATAGCGGTCGGCCAGGTATCCCACCGAAGGTTGGACAATGAAGGCCAACAAGCGCATGACCCCGGAGATGATTCCAACCTGAACCAGGGATAATCCCATCTTTTGGACAAAAAGTGGAAACAGGGGGTTGGTGAAAGAGCTATAAAAATCACCTGTAAAATGAACCAGAGTCAGGGCCGAAAGTATCTTTACGTTGGCTTTGGTTGTTTCAGTCATACTTTTTCAAGTTATCGTATTAATGGAGGAAATGCAAGAAAAGGAGAAAATAAGCGATGGCTATGGGGTGAATTCTCCTTGCCAGTGCACTACTTTAACCACAGCAGGACCTGAAAATAGGAACGCTTATAAATGGGAGGTAGAGGGACGAGTTCACATTTTTCTTAAGGGACGAGCCCGCTGGCGGTTCCCACCATGACTTTTTCCCCATCCTGGTTCTCGCACCAGACATTCAGCAGTAATCTGATCCTATCACCCTCGACGGTCTTCTCCCGGACAGTACCTTTGACGGTCAGCAGGTCATCCGGCCAGGCCGACCGGATAATGGCCAGTGAAAGGGTCCCCCCCAGATGGCCGGGGCCGAAGAATTTAACCAGCAGCTCCCCGAAATACTCCATGATCTGGCTGGCGAAGACCAGGGGTTGATCGACCCCCCATTTCTGGGCTATGGCGAAGTCATTATGCCAATTCCTGATCCGCGGCCACTGGCTCCGGTAGAGGCGCATCTTGTCCAGGGTTACCTTTTTGACGACAGGCTCCAGTTGATAGCCGACTTCGATATCCCGGCTGGCAGTGATTTTCATCGGCGTAAAGGCCGTGGGGTCGCTCTGCATAGTCTCCATCCTTTTATTCTGAATTAGACGATTTGTATCAATTTAGTTTTTTTAAAATCAAAACCTTTTTAGACAGGATTTACAGGATTACTTGGATTTTTGTGCCTTTCGACTTGCCTGCAAAAAGCAGACAAGTAGGGGGAAGAAAGGCACAAATCTAATCGCCCTGCGGGCAGAAACATTAGTCTCCGCTGGAAGCGGAAATTGTTGCTCAGGCTCTTCCGGAGTCTGAGCAACAATCATGTTAATCCGTTCGGTCGGCTCGGGCCGACCTCAAAAAAGGTTCCCTTTTGGGAACCGCTTAATCCTGTCAAGTTTATTTTTTAAATTGTTACGATGATTTTTCCTCACAGACGGCGAGAAGAGGAAAGGCCTGGGACATTCTCATACGGACGATTTCCCGGCCGTCCTCATCTGTGACCAGGAATTCAAAGGTAACATGATCTCTGCCCCGCTTGTGTGTCTTATCTGAAATCCGGCCGGTTATCCTGATCCGTTTTCCGACCTTAAGGGCGTTGATGAATTCGAACTCCTGCTTGGCCCAGAGCCCGTAGCCCTTGGGCAGGGCAAAATAATTCCAGAGCATGATATCGGTGTCATAGGCCAGAAAAGTCGGTGAGATAATGCGGCCGCCGAAAGGTGAGTCTTCCAGATACCAGGGATTATAATCATCATTGGCCCAGGCATGCCTTTCGGCCATCTCCTCGGTAACAATCATCTCCACCGGCTCCATTTCATGTCCGATTTCGGCATTGAGTAAATCGTGGGTTCCCGTTTGCCGGCGTTGCTCTTCCATTTTCTCTCCCTGCCGTCGCTGTTCCGGGCCTCTTAGCCCCGAATTTTACAAAGAATTATTTTTGATAAATTTTCATCCCAAGAAACCCCCTACCAGGCCGCGGTTCCTGGCTTTCAGGGTGCCGGACCATAATCCGTAAGAAGCTATTTCCCATTGAACTGGGAAAAATATAAAAAAAGTTCGAAGAAGTGTAAAGGAAAATAATAAAGATTGTAGTTTAACAGGGATTTCTTTATATTTGAAAAAAACCCATAAAGGAAAGTGATTTTCAAGAGCCGCGGTATAAGGGTTGCCAGTTAATCCTGTAAATCCTGTCTAAAAAAATATTTGAATTTTAAAAAAAATTCATACGAAAATGATCACCGCCGGGATCGACATCGGTCATGAGAGCGTAAAGGTTGTACTCCTGGAGGGGAACCAAATCCTCGGCCAGGCCGGTTTCATCATCACTGGTGAGGTGGAGGCTGCAGCCCGGATTGCTTTTGAGACCATGCTCGACCAAAAGAGGCTATGGCCTAAACAAATTGAACACCTCTTGGCCACCGGTGTAGGCCGGGAAAAAGTTAGCTTTGCGGACAGTCACCGGACCGAAATGCTCTGCCACGTGGTCGGTGCCCATTGGTTCTTCCCCCGGGTCCGGACGGTCATCGACTTGGGAGCCGAAGGCAGCCGGATTCTAAAGTGCGAGGCCGAGGGCCATCTGACGGATTTTTTATTGAACGATAAATGCGCCGCCGGGGCCGGGATTTTCTTAGAGACTGTGGCCTCGATGCTGAAACTGCCGATCGACCAGATCGGACCGACTTCTCTCCGATCCTCAATAAAGGTGGAGCTGACTACCACCTGCGCGGTCTTCGCCGAATCGGAGATCGTGGCCGAAATCCACCGCGGCGCGGCCCGGGAGGACATCCTTTCCGGCGTCCATGAATCGATAGTCGCCAAAGTAATCGCCAACGCCAATCGGGTAGGAGTAGAACCGGAGGTGGTCCTGACCGGGGGCGTGGCCAAAAACGTGGGAATGGTCAAGACTTTCCGGCGAATGCTGCAAATGGAGGTGAAGGTGCCTGAATTCCCCGAAACCGCCGGTGCCCTGGGTGCAGCCATCCTGGCCAGGAATTCCGGGAAAGCAAACCAATGATCACTTGCGGTGCCGATGTAGGTTCCCTAACGGGTAAGGCCGTCATCCTGGAGGATGACCGGATCGCTGCTTACAGTATTGTCCGGACCGGCCCGGAAAGCGCTGCTACCGCCGTCGAGGCCCTGGAAGAAGCCCTGAAG
>JACQYK010000303.1 GCA_016208255.1 Deltaproteobacteria bacterium
ACATCCCAACGAGGTCGGTATGCCGGGAAATATATTCTGCAACCCTATCATGCAGGCCGAGGTGCTCAATCGGGAGAAAACCGAGTTGAACATCATGGTCGGCCTCTGCCTGGGACACGACATCTTGTTTTTGCGCTACTGTAAAGCGGAGACCACGCCCCTGGTGGTCAAGGACCGGGCTCTGGGTCATAACCCGGTAGCTGCCCTGTACCTCAGTCAGGGTTTTTTCAAGGACCGGTTTATCAGAAAATGAGGATTGAGGTTTGTCATCTGTCGGCCTCAAGATCGTGACCGGGCAAGTGAAGGCGGTCCCTTTCATAGATCGACCGCATTTTCTTGACATTTTTGGTAATTACAGTAAAATTTTAATAAATCGAAAGTCACTGAGGCAGCGTGGTAATATAGGCTAGGTGTTTTCCCTTTTTTGATAGACCCCTTATGAATATTGGACAAAAAAGTAATTCATTCTTGAAGTTTTTTTGTATCGCCATCATCTGGGTATTTTTGTCGCAAGACGGAAATGGCCTATGCTATTTATCCAAACATTTTCATGATCCCTGCTCCGTTCAGGTTGAGTTTGTTGTTCAAAAGCCACCAAGCAGCAGTCTCAAATACCTTAGCCGTCTCCTTTCCTTAAAACCCCATAAGGGCTCATTCCCCGGTCATTTAGGGGTCCCTGCCTTTGACTGGTTCTGGTCTTTCATTGAACCTCTTCGTTTCACAGACCAGCCGGCGGCCGAAAAGCCGGTCCGTACGCCCATCTGCCATCTTCTTTCGATTCTTAAGAAAAAAAACCGATGGCATCAATCCGAAGATGAAGATCCCCTTCCTTTCGAATCCTCTCTGTCCTAGCTGATTTAATACAAAAATAGGATTTGTTTTTTGATTGTAGCACAGTCCCGCGAAACGCGGGACTGTGATTATCAATGAAAGGCGAGGGCGACTGTCCTACATAATTTTAAGCCCATTTTCATGCTTCGCGGGTGCCCGCTGCTCAAAGGAGAAATGCCATGTTAACATCACCCATAATAACATCTATAAAAAAAATTGGTCAACGTCTCAACCAACAAGCCATTGAAAAGGATTTGAATTGTTACCGTCAGATACTTTATGAAATCAAAAAATACGCAGGAACCTTTCCTGAAAAAACCGATTCTCAACTGAAAGAAATCTCCGGTTATTTATCTCTTCGGACCAGGCGAGAAGGCTCCTTGGATGATTTATTGATAGAGGCTTATGCCTTGGTGACAGAGGTTGTTCAGCGGGTGTTGGGGATAAAGCCTTTTGATATACAAATCATCGGAGGCATTGTTCTTCATCAGGGAAAGCTGGCCGAAATGCAAACCGGAGAGGGCAAAACTCTAACGGCCGTCTTCCCCGCTTATCTCAATGCCCTTTCAGGGAAAGGGGTCCATGTCCTGACCTTTAACGATTATCTGGCCCGTCGGGATGCCCGGTGGATGGAGCCGATTTATCAGTTCTTGGGACTTACCGTAGGCTACGTCCGGGAGGGTTTGAGCCCAGGAGAACGACAAAAGGCCTATTGCTCGGATGTGACCTACCTTACGGCCAAAGAAGCGGGTTTTGATTATTTGCGGGACAGCCTCTGCTATCAGCCGGGAGAAGGTGTCCAACGACCGTTCCATTTGGTCATTATTGACGAAGCCGATTCCATCCTGATCGATGAGGCCCGCATTCCTCTGATCATTGCCGGGTCTGCTGATGAATTTATCACCCAGACCTGCCGCCTGGCGGATATGGTCCGAAAATTAATTCCAGGGAGCGATGTGGAATTCCATGACTCCGAACGCAATGTCTACTTGACTGATTCGGGCTTAGAGCGGGTTGAAAAGCTATTGTCTTGTGGCGACTTATATGCCCTTGAAAATACCGAAATCCTGAATCAAGTAAATTGTGCCCTCCACGCGGAGTTCCTTATGCATCGGGACGTCGATTACATCGTTCGAAATGGGAAAATAGAGCTGGTGGATGAATTCACCGGCCGTGTTGCCGATAAGCGACGCTGGCCGGATGGACTTCAAACAGCGCTGGAGGCAAAAGAAAACATACAGAGTCGGACTCACGGCCGCGTTCTCAATTCTATAACTCTGCAGAACTTTTTACAACTGTACCCCAAAATCTGCGGTATGACCGCTACGGCCCTTTCAGCAGAAGAAGAATTTCGACAATTTTATAACCTTGGAATCCTGGTTATACCTCCTCATAGGCCCTGTGTGAGAATCGATCATAAAGACCAGGTCTTCAGGACCAAGGCGGAAAAACATAGAGCCATAATCGCTGAGATCATCAAAGTCCACCGGACCAAGCGTCCCATACTGGTTGGCACGCGAAGTGTGGCTGAATCGGCCGAGCTTGCCCGGACCTTGCAGGAACAAGGTGTCGGGTGTACGGTGCTCAATGCTAAAAACGATGAATATGAAGCCGGCATTATCGCCCGGGCCGGCAAGATTGAGGCTGTAACTATATCGACGAATATGGCCGGAAGAGGAACGGATATTCGGTTGGGAGGAGATGATGAAGCAGAAAAAGAGCAAGTGCTGGCCTTGGGAGGATTATATGTAATAGGCACGAACCGCCATGAAAGCCAAAGAATTGATCATCAGCTTCGCGGACGGGCCGGCCGGCAGGGCGACCCCGGTTCATCCCGCTTTTTTATCAGCCTGGAGGATGATTTGTTCGTTCGATATCGATTGACAGACCTCCTCCCTTCCGCCATCTTGACGGATCATCCCTTGGGAGAAATTGATAATAGAGTTCTCGGAGGAGAAATAAACCGTCTGCAGCGCATCATCGAAGGGCAGAATCTGGAGATCAAAAAGACCCTTTTCAAATATTCGGACACTATCGACCAGCAGCGCCGGGTTCTTTTTGATATCCGCTGGGAATGGCTTAATGCCCAATCAGCCCTGGATTTTTTTATTTCCAGATCGCCGGAGAAACTTGCGGCGTACCGATCACAGATTGACGAGAATTATCTGAAGGCCATGAGTCAGAAGATCCTACTGCACTGCCTTGACGCCTCGTGGTCTCACTATCTGGCCCATATGGCTGAAATCCGGGAAGGTATCCATTTGCAGCGGCTTGGCGGCCTGGATCCCTTTTTCGAATTTCAAAAATTGGCTGTTACCGGATTCAGCAATTTGATAAAAGAGATAGAAAAGAAAGCCGTGGACCTATTCAACGCCTTGCGAATTACCGGTCAAGACATTTTGCTCGAAGGACCGCCGCTGAAAAGACCATCGGCCACCTGGACCTACCTGATTAATGACGATCCCTTTGACAATCTCCCCGGTCTGAAATTGATCAGAAATATCGGATTCTCCAGCGGGGCGGGCCTTATTTACAATTGGCCGTTTTTGTTTCTGTTTCTATTGACCAGGAAATTAAAAAAACAAACCGATGAAGATCGGTGCCGACTTTTTTAGACCAAGGGCCACCCTTTGAGTATCTACCAGCTATCGCTCCACCTGGAAATGTGCCATTTCTGGATGGAAACTCCCGGCCCTAAGGTTTACCCGAAGGCATTATTTTTTGTATTTGGCTTAAGCGGACCAATCAGCGCCACAGGATCGACAGAGGCGGGCACCTCTGAATAATTGGGTACCGCAGTTTTTACAACTGAACCATTTCATTTCATGCTCGATCCAGGCTTCTGTGCCCATCCTGCGCCACAGGGGGACGGTGCGCTTCATCTCCGGGCGCGCGTTTTCAAAAGGGAACTGCTCAACGATGGTACAGGGCCATTCATTACAAAGGTGACACCCTTCGAGCCTCTTTTCTTTAGTACAGTTCTTGATTGGGCAAGCTACACAATAGACAAAAGTGTTATCGGACAGGCATCCGTCACACTTGATTTCCTCTGGGGTGACGCCGTATCCCTTGGCTATGGCTGCCATGAATGCCGGATTCCCGGATAGATAGGCCGTCCGGATTCCGCAGACATCGCAGTAGAGCCCGCAAGGGCTGAGTAGATTTTTATCGATCATGATAAAACTCCTTTATTTATTCGTTTCTCATGGATAAGGGAATTAACATGGTACCCCTGGTTTTGGAGGTTTGTTCCATCAATTCGCGTCCACTGGCCGGAGGGATAGTTAGCTGATCTTCGGGTTTAGGAGTTAGGGCTATGGCTTCAGTGGGGCAAGTGGTTACACAGAGGCCGCAGCCGATACACCGATCCGTGTTGACCACGGCCACCTGATCGTCGTTGATGCTTATGGCCGCCATCTGGCAGCGCGTTAAGCATGTTTCGCAGGCCGTGCATAAATCAGGGTCCACTGTCGCAGAGTAGTGGCTAAAGACCAACTGAGCTGGATTGGACATCTTGTTGAGCGCTCGCAGGAGGCCGCAGCAGTCCCCGCAACAGTTGCACATCCCCCCGGGATTGATCATATTGGCCGGCTGGTTCACCAGTCCCGCCTTCTCGCTGACATCCAGAACTTTGAGGGCTTCCTCCTGGCTGATATACCGGGCCAATTTATTTTCCACATAGTAATCCGCATGGGAGCCAAAAAGCAGGCATACCTCCCTGGGCTTGTCGCATTCATTGCCGATCAACTGCTGCTGGACCCGGCAGATACAGTCGGCCAAGGCGATTTTCTCCTTGGTCTTGATGATTTCTCGCGCTTGCATATAGGGCGCCACCGGCCATTCAACCTGGATGGATTGCTGCACCGGAATAGTCCGCAAGGGGACAATATTTTTCCCCGGTGCAAAATCGAAGAAGCCTTCCTGGAAATAGGCCTCGACCATTTCGGCCAGATCGCGGTCCATGTTCTTAAGCTGAAATTCATAGGACCCGATCACAAAGGCCACCGCCGCGTACTTGACCTCCTCGGCTTTGCTCTGGCGGAACAGCAGCCCCTTTTGGGCCATATTGGCCAGCATGGCGGAAACCGTTTCCCTTCTGCGGCCGGTGCGCGCGGCGACCGCCTCGGGTGTCTCCAGCATCATGGTCATATCAAGATACATTTCGGCTTCTTCTTCGGTAAAAAGCTTTTTAAGAATCTTGATCTCGATGCCGGATTGGGTGGCCGGGAAGCCAACTGAATACTGATCCAACTGCTCCCGCAGTTTCTCATAAATGGATGGTGTCATAAATGTCTCCTTTTTCTTTTATCTGGATTTCAGCCAAAGGGGATGATTTTCTTTAGTCTGAAAATAACCCTGAATTAATCTCCGGGCTTGTTCTTTCTCCGTCATGCCGGACTCGAGTCGTTCGGCTCATCGGCTCCCTTGGGAGCCTCTTCGAAAGCTCGACAATTCGGCTTCCGAATGGAAGCCTCTTGGGGAGCTCGGCAAAGCCGAGCGGATCGAGCGGCCCGAACTTTAAGCAAGACTCCCATTGGGAGTCGGCCGGCATCCAGAGGTTTGCGTAGTTTCTTCAGCCTGGATTCCGAATCTTTAAACTCAATCGCCTGAAAGGCATTTCTCAAATCACGGTACTGCAAGAACAGGCACATCCCTATCTTTAATACTCACTTCCATAACGACATGGCCCCAGCCGCCGCACCTGATGCCGACATCCGGACATCCGAACCGTTTGAACCTCATGGTATTGGGATCAACGCCGGCATAAAAAAGCTCGGCCATGGCCGTCATGGCCAGGGCAATGGAGTGCAAGGCAAAAATGCAGATCCTGTTTGGTCCGAGCTTGGTTAAAAGGCTGATTCCTCGACCATCGAAAAAGAACTTATCCCCAACCTTATGCCCGCTGTCACACCCATGGGATTCAATAACCTCGACCACCATCGTTTTATTCAGCATAGCCGCCGTTTTGGTTAAAGCATCTTCATTCCTGGGATCCGAACGGAATAATTTCATTTCCTCCTCGTTATAACCCAGGTGCCCCTGTACCACTTTCCAAGTGTCTTCGTTAAAGTCCATATCTCCCCTCCCATCAAGCATTATTTCTCGAAAAAAAACCGATAATCCCGAAAGCATTGTCCTTCGGTATGCATCATGCACCCCGTTACCTTGGGTTCCACTTCGTATTTAATTCCCAGGGTGTCGAACCAAACTTCGATCCGCAGCATAATACCACATTCGTACCGGTCTGCTACCCCTAAGCCTTTCATCCCCTCATAGGCAAAGCAGGACCTCCACTCGGCATGGATCAGGTTTTTTCCAGGAAAGGAAAAGTCAAACTTCATGAATTTTCCGGAAACGATTTCCATAACCAAGTTGAAAAACCTTTTAAATTCTTCAAAAGTATCGATCCCGTCAGTGCCCAGGGCCTTTTGGATGCGCTTGATCTCAATGGGGCCTAAGGCCCTGATGGCTGCCTGATTGATCTTATTAGTCTTTTCTATCCCGCATTCCTCCAGGCAGTTGTAAAACCACATGGCGTCATGGGTCATCCAGCACTTATTCAGGAGTTCTTTTAAGTCGTTTTTCTCAAGGGCAAGGGTTTCATTTGTCATTTTGAAAGCCTCCAAAATTGAATAATTTCAAAAACATATTGTAATTAAAGAAGCCTTATATAACAAATTGTAATAAATGTCAAGACATTTTGTTGTAAAATTTAAAAAAAGTTGTTATACATAACTTATTGTAATAAAATTTTCCCTGGTTGGAAACGGATGATTTATAAAACTATCGGTAAAAAGATCCAAAAAGCCCGTGAAGAGGCGGGCCTTTCCCAGGAGGAATTGGCCTCTCGTCTGGGGTATTCCCAGGCAGCCCTTTCAAATTATGAATTGGGCAAGAGGCGTCTTTATTTGGCCAACATCGAACAAATCGCTCGAGAATTGAATAAACCATTAAGCTATTTTTTGGATGAGTCTCATTTACCGGTGCAGGAAATCAGGAAGGAAGGAAATGATGAAATCCTGGAAGAAATAGGCCGGCTGCTTTCCGAACTACCCTCAGAGGAAAAAAAAAATATTCTCGAATACATAAAATGGAGGAGGGATCGACTGAAATGATCGGCTTCGATCTGACTGAAGAACAGGCAAACTATCAAAAAAAGGCCCGGACATTCGCAGAAAAAGAAATGAAACCCTATGCGGACGAGCTGGACAGGCGTCAGGGGACAGCCTTCGACTGGGGAATTGTCCGGAGATTTGCCAGGGCCAACCTGCTGGGGTTGAATGTTCCGAAAGAATACGGCGGCTTAGGGGTAGATCTTCTCACCGCCGCCTTAGTTGCTGAGGAACTGGGGGCGGCCTGTCTGGGAATTTCCGAAGCGGCCGGCGGAACCTGGCTGGCCACCCTCTGCCTCACCCTCGTAGGGAATGAGGATCAGAAAAAGCGCTACCTTCCCCTGGTCTGCGGAGAGCAGGGCAACCTGGCCGGGCTGGCGGTGACCGAAGCAGAAGCTGGTTCCGATATAGGGGGCATCAGGACCAAGGTTGTGAGAAAAGTGGACCACTATGTTCTCAATGGGGCCAAAGCCTTTATCACCAATGCCGGTTTAAGCAGGTTTTATATCGTATTTGCCACCACCGACCCCCAAAAGCGTCAAGCGGGACTTAATGCCTTTATAGTGGATGGCGATGCCTCTGGTCTGACCCTTGGAGCAGTGGATGACAAGATGGGGCTCCGGGCCGCACAAACGGGGGAATTACTCTTTGAAAATGTGGAAGTTCCTTTAGAAAATCTTCTGGGTACTGAAAATACCGGATTTCTGATAGCTATGCAGACCCTGGACATGTCCCGGCCGTGTCTGGGGGCCGGAGCTGTCGGAGCGGCCAAGGCGGCCTTTGAGACAGCCTTGGCCTATGCCCGCGAGCGCATCGTCTGCGGACGCCCGATCATTGAAAACCAGGCCATTTCCTTTATGCTGGCCGATATGGCCACTGAGATTGATGCGGCCAGACTCCTGACCTGGAGAGCCTGTTGGCTGGTTGACCAGGGATTGGATTCAACCAAGGCCTCATCCATGTCCAAAATCTTCGCCACGGAAATGGCCGAACGGGTCTGCAGCCGGGCCATTCAGATTCTGGGTGGCCAGGGGTATACCCGCAAGTGGCCGGTGGAAAAATATTATCGGGACGTCAAAGCCAGCCAGATCTACGAAGGGACCAATCAGATTCAAAGGATGATCATCAGTTCCATGCTATAAATTTAACGGATGAATTAGCTTAATCAGCCCTTATTCCGACCGCAAATCCCTTAACCCTCATGCCCGGTTGGGCACCACGATACGGTCGGGTCCCCCGATCTAAAAAGGAGGCTTCTTAAAAGAAGCCGGGACATGAAAATAGACCGGATCAACGAGATGCCTCGAAATCTATTTTCGAACTAAAGGATGGTTTCTGGGGAATGAGGGGGTGGGCTGTTGGCTCTCCCTGAAAAAAGGGACGGGTCATCAGGGATTTTTTAGACGCTTATTTTTCGGCATCTGAAATCCCCTGCAGAGAAGCGATCCTTTCCATCAGCGGCGGGTGGGAATAATGGAAACGCACATAAAGAGGATGAGGGAAAAGGTTGCTTAAATTGTCGGCCGCCAGGCGCTTGAGGCCCTCGATCATGGCCGCTGAAGAACCAAGCAGCTTCACGGCAAAGGTGTCGGCCTGACGTTCAAACCGGCGGGACAAAGCCATGGAGAGCGGCGTCAAAAAGAAGCCGGCTTTCTGCCCAAAAATTCCGATCAGCAGCAGCCCGGCATAGGTCCTGGGATGTTCAAAGCCAAAGGTTCGGTAAAGCAGGGGCCAGTCGATCAGGAGATAAGTCAGGTAGAAAAATAAAAGCATGGCCGATTCGATCAGCAGGAATTGCTTCAAGATGTGCTTTTTTTTAAAATGGCCGGCCTCATGAGCCAGAACGGCCAGCACCTCTTCCGGGGGATGACTCTGGATCAGGGTATCATAGAGGACGATCCGTTTGGTCTTGCCTATGCCGGTAAAATAGGCATTGGTGTGTCGGCTGCGTTTTCCGGCATCCATCTGAAATATCCCCTTGACTGGTATTCCCGCTCCCTCCATCAGGATTTTGATCTTTTTCCCCAGGGCCTCATCCTGAATGGGAATAAATTTATTGAACCAGGGGGCGATCAGGATCGGGTAGAGAATGGTCAACAATAATTGAACGGCGGAAAGGACCAGGAATCCCCAGAGCCACCAGCGCTGGGGGGAAAAACGGATCATCCCCAGCAGTAAAGACAGGATCAAGGAAAACAGGACCAACGATAAGATCCCGGACTTCAGATGATCGAGGATCCAGACCTTTTTTGTGGACTGATTGAAACCATATTTTTCCTCAATCACAAAGGTCTGATAGTAGTCAAAGGGAAGATCGAGCACATAAGAAAGGAATCCCGGAACCAGAAAGAAAAACAGGCCGGCCACGATATATGGAAGCTGCCAGCCGGAGGCCAGATGGTCCAGAAAAGGAAGGAAGCCGGAGAGGAGAATGATCAAGAGAATTATCTCGCCGAACAGTTCCTGGCGCACAGAGAACCGGCTGTTTTCCAGGGTATAGGCCCGGCTTTGATCCAGTTTCTGCTGGTCGATAAACCCTTCAAAAATCCGGAGCACCCGCCGCCCTTTTTCTTTCAGATGATTCCGGTTCAGGTGTTCCAGCCAAAGGGAGAAAGCCGTCTGCAGGATATAAACCGTCAGGAATCCGAACAGTAAACCATTCCAGACCATCATGGCCCCTCCATCCTGAGAACCTTGACCCCCCGGATCTTTCTTTCCTTAAGTTCCAACAGGGCCTGATTGGCCTCTTCCAGCCCAAATTCCTGGACTTCGGGTGTGATGGGGATTTCCGCGGCCAGGGCCAGAAATTCTTCCACATCCCTGCGGGCCACGTTGGCCACGCTTTTAATTTCTTTCTCCAGGATCTCCCCGGGCTTCGGTTCCGGGACGGGAAGATCCATCAGGATCAAGGGGCTTCGGTTTTTTTCCAGGTCCCATAGCTGATTCAAAACCATGGCCTTCATGATCGGTGGCCTCCTGAAAGGGATTTCAGCATTCCTTGACTATATTTTCAGAATAGCATTAATGCGGAAAAAGAAAAATATTTTTATAGGGTTCTCCGGAGGTTCTTTTGGCCCTGGGAAAAGGACTCCATTGGGGCTCCTTTCTTTTTGACTACGACTCTGGTAAGGGTTTACTTTGGCTCATAGGGCTGAAAAGGATAAACCGATCAGGTTTTCAGAAAATAAAGAGGATTAAATCGCTAATGGATTCCAGAATAGTTCGATTAAAAGAAGAAATTGAACGGTTGAAGGAGGAAAAGTCAGACAGGGAAAAAGCCCTGCCGGCTCATTCCATCCAGCCCCATCAGCTGCTGGTCATTGAAGAACTGGAAGAGGAAATCGATCGGAAAGAAAAAGAACTGGAAGCATTGACCCTAATGACTGAAGATTAGGAATACCATTTCTTGTTAAACCGTCATGCCACGCTTAGTGGCGTGAGACCACGATACGATCGGCTTAGCCGACCTACTTAAAGAGGCCTCCAAAATAGGCCGGGACATGGAAATAAGCCGGCGCAACGAGATGCCTCGAAATCTATTTTCGTATTAAACCCTCATGACCCCTGGGTCACTACGATACGGTTGGCTTTGCCAACCTAAAAGGAGACTTCCAGAGGAAGTCAGGACATGAAAATGTTGTGAGACCGGGAAGTTAGGTCGTCATTCCCGCAAAAGCGGGAATCCAGGTATTCCATAAGCCTCAAAGTCCCTGGATGCCGGATCGAGTCCGGCATGACGGAGAACAAACAAGCCTGGAGTTTAATCCAGGGTTATTTTCGAACTAGAGAGAAAGTTCTCCCTTCACCCGTCCGAAAAGGGATCGATATTTACGGCACTGGTCGAATTTGAGGTAGGGGATAACGGCGGACGTCGCTTCATCATTCATGGGGAGAAATTTTCCTTTGGCCCGTAAACACTCTTTTCCGGCATAAATCAGTTCTCCCTGACAATAGGCGATGCGCCCGGCATCCTTCAGCATATGGCCGACGATCTCAATTTCTTCTCCCACAGGAACCGGGAGCAGATATTTTATGGTCAGCTCCCCGGTGACAAAAAAAGGATGCTGCCGGCTAAAGACCGTTGCCGCCCAGCCCATGGTTTCATCCAAAAGACCGGCCAGGACCCCCCCGTGGGCGATCCATTGGTAGCCATTAAGATGTTGGGGCAGAGTCAGACGGGTCCTGACCGTGTCCCCTTCGACAAAGAAGCGGGTGTGGGCCCCGCAGGGATTTTCATCACCGCACAGAAAACAGCCGCTGGAATGGGGCAGATATTCAGGGTCCAATCGGGTCATAACCTTCCTTCTTAAACTATTTTTAATATTACGGCACTCCCGGCAGTTGAGTCAGATCGGAAATTATGAGATCCGGCCGAGGAATCTCCGGAGTAAGCGGTCGAGTTTTGTTTTCGATCCAGACGGTAGCCATGCCCAGCGATTTTGCCCCGATGATATCCCTCAGCGGGTTATCGCCGACATAGACTACCCGCTCAGGCGGGGCAGCAAAGGACCTCAAGGCCTTTTGAAACAGCCGCGGCGAAGGCTTGATCGAGAGGGTGTCGGAAGACCAGACGCGGACGGCAAAGAGGTTGAGAAGCCCTGCCCGTTCCAGTTCGGCTTCGAATATGGAACTGGGGGACCAGACGTTCGATACGATTCCAAGAGGATGGGAGCGACTGAGTTGGCGAAGGGCATCCGCATGAGTTTCCGGCACCGTCCCGATTTCATGGCGGGCGAAAACCTCGACAATGAGTTCCACCTCCTTGGAGGAGAGGTTGGAAGAGATAGTCTCCGCCAGAAATCGACGAACATCTCCAAAATCATCTTGACGGGCCGGATCGCGTCCCGCGCCGAGCATCCGTTCAAATACGTTTGTGATATGAAAACGTAATTCCTCGGGACGGAGCTCTTGCCCCCCGAGTTGGCGGTAAGTCGCGTGGTAATCCTCTTTTTCGCCAAACCGGTCGCCGTCAAACATGAAGGTGTTGCCCATGTCGAGCAGGATCACATCGTAATGGTCTATGAAGCGAGCGGTCATCTTTCACTTACCAATCTGCAATTATCGAGCGGCTGCTCGCCGTCCTTTTGAATGACTCGTTAGATGCCTCTTTGAATCAAATTTCAAGGGGTATTTTTCTGGATTTTCAAGGTTGTCAATTTCCAAATCAACATCCAGCTCGGGCCAATACAAATGATAATCATGAAGGAGTTGAACATGGCCTAGGTGTATTCCACCTTTTCTTTTCCGTCTGCGGGATTAACACAAACGTGTTTTTTTCGTACAACTCGATAGTTCCACATGATGGCTTATGGCGTCCCTCCAATGGCATTGTCAAACCCTCCAATTTCCGGCAAATCCATTATAAAAAATAAATATTATCTTAACAAATGGTTTTTATTGCTTAACCGGTTTGGAGTAAAGGTGAAAATTTCAAGACTGACAAAAAATATGGGCAAAGACCTGGGCGTCTTTGATGAGGTCGGAAAGACAGCAAAATTCATTGGGCTGGCGGGCGGTTTCCGAGGAGGTCATCCAGACGGCCGCCGGGAGCCCGGCCTGACGGAAAAAAGCCGCCACCATCCGGTCTTTATACCCCTGGATCCT
>JACQYK010000006.1 GCA_016208255.1 Deltaproteobacteria bacterium
TAAGTTAAGAGGGGAGGGAGACCATGGACGAAAACATCCTTAAGGCTCAAGAAATGATCAGGAAGGAAATCGATCCCATTTATAAGGAAGTCTCCAAAAGGGTCCAGCCCGGCCTGGAAAACTCCAAATATTTCCCCTGGATCATGGCCAGGTTAATGAATTTCGATCAGGCCGGGCTAGTCCTGGCCCTGCCGGACCAGTATCGGGAAAATTCTCTGGGTCGATTGGAGGTTTCCCAGCCATTCGCCGAGAAGTTGAATTTAGACAAAAAAACGGCCGACGGCTACGTCCGGGAATTGTACGAGAAAGGGCTTCTTTTCCCGACCAGTAAAGGGCCTCAGCTTCCCCGCAGCATGGGCCAATGGCTGGACACGCAGAATAATACCCGCTATGATCGAACCCTGGGAGACGAGTTTTATGCCTTGATCGGTCTGTTCAGCGACTATGAACTCGGTCCCCCCCGGGAGGAGCGCATCGCTCAAAGAATAGCCGCCGGTTTGCGGGGGACTTCGGGGATCATCCCCAGATGGAGGGCCATCAAGGATATCCCCGGTGTACTGCCGGGTGAGGATGTCCGGGAGCTGCTCAAGGTCCAGGATGATTTTGCCGTGCTTCATTGCGCCTGCCGGAAAAGATATAAAGCGAGAGATTGCGGCGTCCCGGAGGAAATGTGCCTGGTGGTCGGCAAGGCCGCGCTCTACAACATTGACCGGGGGGCCGGAAGGCGGATCAGCCGGCAGGAAGCCCTTGATCTCCTCAGCGAGGAGACGGCCAAGTATCCGGTAGTCCATGTCGGAACCCGGACCGAGGACCCGAAAAAATTCCGGGGGGTCATTTGTAATTGTCACTTTGACTGCTGCGAGGTCCTCAGAACCCCCTGCGTTATCGGCAGTAAATATCCGGTAACCGAGTATTATGCCAAGAGCCGATACCGGGCCACGGTAGACCCGGCCAAGTGCGTCGGCTGCCGGATCTGCGTCGATAAAAGATGTCAGTTCGGCGCCGCCCAGATGAAATTTTACCCCGAGTACAACCAGGAGAGGGCCTATGTCGATGAGGAAAAGTGCATGGGCTGCGGCTGCTGTGTGGAAACCTGCCCCAAGGGCGCCCACGGGATGAAAGTGGTGGAGCCTCCCGAAACGTATGGAGGCGACTCGCGGATGAATTTAGATACCTAATTAATTTTCATCCGGAAATCCCGGATTTCCGGATGGAGCGGACAGTAATCAGCACCTAGCCGTCAGCAAAGTCTTTATATAAAGGTTTTTCAGAAAGCTGATTGCTAATCGCTGAGAGCTCTCATGGTGAATCTCATTTCTGGATTAACATTAATTAACGCAAAATACAGACCGTGTTGATTGTAATAGGGGGAAATAAATGAATCCTGTCGATCCGGTTTACCAAGAATTGGCGACCAAAATGGGGAAGCCCGATTTGAAGAATTTGCCAGGCCTTCTGGCCAAATTGGCCGATTTAGAGGCAGCCCGGATATTAAATGAGCTTTCGGCTTCCAGTGAAGCCATCGCCGAAAGGTTAAACCTGGACCGGACGACTGTGGAAAAACGGTTGAAGGCCCTGTTTGAAAAAGGGCTTGTTTTCCAGGGTAAAACAGGCTGGCACCTGATCCGGTCCTGGGGAGCCCTGCATGACAGCGCCGGATCGGCCGATGTCGCCAAGTATGGGGATGTTTTTGATGAGGAATTCTTTCGTTTGCTGCAGGCGACCAGCCGGGAAGACAGGGAACAAAGGGTGGATGATGTCCTGTCCGGTAAGGCCGCTTTAAGACGAAATATGCGGGTTATTCCCAGGTGGAAATCGATCAGGGATATTCCGGGATTATTGCCTTACGAAGACATCCGGCAGATCTTTAAGGCCTCGGACCCGATCGCCCTGCTCCCCTGCGCCTGCAAAAGGGCGGAGCCGGACAGGGAGTGCAGGGATACCGTTCCGGAAGTATCCTGTGTGACCTGCGGCCGGGCCGCCCTATACAATATCAATCGCGGGGCCGGTAAAAAATTAGCCTATGATGAAGTGATGGCCCTTTTCGATACCTTCGACCAGCTCCAGTTGGTTCATCTGACCGGGAATACGAATCGCCTGCCTTCCCTGGTCTGCAACTGTCACTATGACTGCTGCGGGCAATTCCTGGTCAATAAAGACGCCCTGGCCCGGCTTAATCAGGAGGTCATCGTCAAAAGCCGCTTTATAGCCACCATCGATCCCGAAAAATGTAAGGGATGCGGTTACTGTTTGGAAAAAGGATGTCCGGTCGGAGCCGATACCATGCAATTTTATTCGGCACAAGGTGAGGAAAGGGCCTTTATCGACGCTGAAAAATGCATCGGCTGCGGTTTGTGCGTCATCAACTGTCCTTCCGAAGCCCGGACGATGAAAATGGTCCGGCCGCCTGATCATATCCCGGCACCGGATGGGATGAGCGGGGAAGCGGATTAAAATCGAACTGGAGTGCTGGAGTAAAGGAGTAATGGTCTGAAAAACCCGGTACTCCAGTACTCTAATACTCCAATTTAATCCATTATAAATCGTTCGGGATTAGTAAAAATTTCAAATTTGTCTGGTCAAGGTTTTAAAAATATATATGGGAATTTTCCACTGCCCCCTGGGGGTGGCTTTTTATGATGATGAAGGATGTATCGATTGCGGCCTGTGCGCGGCCGAGACCCAGGAAGAGATGGTCGAGGCCTCTAAGAAGATCAGGGCCTTTTTAAAAGCCAATGGCCCTAACCCCGGCCCGGTGAAAAAGATGGTCGTCTGTGGAAAGGGCGGGGTGGGGAAGAGTTCCCTGACCACTCTGCTGGCCGGTGCCTTTTTGAGGCGGGGGTACCGGACCTGTGTTCTTGATACGGATGAATCCAATCCCGGTCTATCCCGCTTTTTCGGTTTTGAAAAGGAACCGAAATCCCTGATAACGCTGCTCAGTCGTTTCAGCGCCGGCAATGCTTCCCCGGGAACGGAGTGGCTGACGGGTGGTGATACCCTTTCGCTGGAAGATATTCCTTCGGAATTCATCCTTTCCCATCAAAATCTCAAGTTCATGATGGTTGGAAAGATCAAAGATCCTTTCCAGGGCTGTGCCTGTTCCATGGCCGATATTACCAGAGACCTCATGCGAAAGCTGGACTTGAAGGAAAAAGAGGTCATAGTGGTTGATATGGAGGCGGGAGTGGAAAGTTTCGGACGGGGGGTGGAAAGGAACGTGGATACGGTTCTGATCATCGTCGAACCTTCCTATGAATCCATGGCCCTGGCCGGGAAGATCGTTTATATGAGCGAAGGGATGGGCATTTGCCGGGTTAAAGCCATCCTCAATAAGGTGCCTTCGGAGAGTATGCGGGAAAAAATGACCGCCGAACTGGAGAAGAGAGGGGTCCAGGTAGCGGGGACGGTGCGTTTTGACCCGGAACTCAGCGAGGCCGGGTTCGAAGGAAGAGAGCCCGGGGAAGGCATCGCCCGGGAGGATATGGCTGCTATCGTCCGGGAACTGTTAGGCGAAACGGATTCGTAAGGCATGAATAGAAAAATTTGTAAGACTTTAGCCTTTTGAAAGAATAATTATCAGACAGGATCAACAGGATTTACATGTTATTTTGCTCAGGCTCCTGAAGACCCTGAGCAACCACAATCCGCTTCCCGCGGAAAATAAAATTCTCCCCGTCAGGGAGATTCGGTTTGTGCCTTTCTTCCGGAAAGGCACAAAAATCCAAGTAATCCTGTAAATCCTGTCTAAAAAGGTTTTGAATTTTAAAAAAGCTAAACTGAATAGAAAATTCTTAATAGGAAGTCAGGAGGATACTACTTAAGTGAAAGTGGATTTTAATAAATTAAACAGAGCATTTAGTCCAAAAACCTTGGCTGTTATAGGAGACAGCAACCGTAATGAATTTCAGTGGCTTCGTGCCCAGAGCACTTTTCAGGGAAAACTGTACTCGGTGCAAATCAACACCGAGTCCATTGAGGGAATAAAAGCCCTGGGGATTACCAATTATACCAGTATCGTGGATATCCCGGAACCGGTGGACCTGGCTATCATCTCCGTTCCCCGGACAGCGGTACCCAGATCCTGGAGGATTGTATTCGTAAGGACGTGGCCGCATGAACGGCCGGTTGGACAGCCTGGTTGATATGATCGCCGATGTCAAAGATCAAGTCGGAAAGCCGGTCATATCCATTATCACCTACTATTCTCTGGAGGAGTTACCGCTGGTCAAAGAGGCGGTTAGAAAATTCCAGGGAAAAGGCATCCCCACTTTCCCGAGTATCGAACGGGGGGCCGTGGCCTTGAAAAACGCCTTTGATTATTACCGGATGAGAGATTCATTTAGTTCGGAGTAATGAGTTCGGAGTTAGGAGTGGCTCCATCCTGTTTTTGACCCATGGTTTTTCAAAAAAAAAAGGTCCGGAAAACATCACGTGGGGAGATAGAAAAAGCCTCCATGCCTTAGGAAAACGACTTCAAATAAATATTGCCTGAAAAAAATTGCAACCCCGATATATTTCAGGCCACGAATAAAAATATTAATCAAAAAGAACATCCTAACCCGGGAAAAAGAATTGGGCGCTGGCCAAATGCCATCTATTCAGGAAGCTGTGAGTGCCATCGATAGGTGAGGCAATGATCGTGAAAAAGCGTTTCATTATCTTCGATAACCTCGGGGTCAATTAAAAGAAACAAAAAAGCCCATGTATCCGCTTAAGGGATGCATGGGCTTGCTCAATTTTTATTAGGGTCTTGGTTCTTATTTGAATATTCTTCTCACACCTAATAAACCGGTTAACCCCATTCCCAGCAATAAAAGAGTCCCAGGTTCCGGTACTGGATAGGTGGCGTCGATCTGGAATCGTGACCAGCCATGTGCGTTTGAAAAACCGATACCAATTTCATATCCATTGGAAGAAGTTGGCATTTGACGGACTCCCATATCATTTAGATTACCGCTTGCACTAAAAAGTGGCTGGAAAACTATATTCATGGCCTCATTGGGGAACGCCGGATTTAGCCCGTTGAAAACATCCGACCAAGGGGATGAACTCCAATTTGGATACCAGTTAACATTATTTAACACCTGGGTTCCATTCAGCCAGGTGGAGATAGTAATCTGGCCGTTTGTATCGGTAGCCCCGGGATAATTCCATTGCAGGGTATTATCGTCGATATATAATATTTCGTCAGCGATATTTCCAGATGGGATCCAAGCCCATATGTCGATTGTTAAAATATCGGCCAGGGCATTGGTGGAAAGGAGTGAGCTTAAAAATAAAATAAGGATAAACATTGTTTTTTTTCTTCTCATTAGTCGTCCTCCTTTATTTATTGGGGTAAAAATATAGAAAACAGCCTCTTAAATAATTTTTAAAATCCTATTCTCTTATTTTTTGACAAACTTTTTAATGAGCAGAAAAAAATACTGAATTTATAATTATGCAATTTCTATTCCAAAAAAAAGATATTTGAATTAGGGAAAATCAAGCTTGTAACATTAATAACTTACTTGTTATTTGATAAATATCGATTTTATAAATTGTAACTTGTCTCTTGAGAAGAGAAAAAGGAGAAAAAATTTTCTCTTTTTGGGAAGGAAAATCTCTTCCATTTTTTTCCAATTTATTTCCCAAAAAAGGAAAATAATTACACAGAATTAGTCAGAAGGTAACGAGTTATCCAAAATAATCCGGATGATATCCTGATGAACCGGCTTCCAAGTCAGGGATTGTGATGAATTCCTGGAAAAGTTGCCCCGTTTTTCTTCCACTCCTAAAAGGGAGACTTGGTAAACCCCAAGACGAATAAGGGACATCCTATATTAACCCTGTCAAGATAAAAAATAGCCTTCAAAGAAAAATAACGAAATTAATAAGATAGGAATTGCTCCATTTTTTAAACACACCTCTGGTAAGGGCCTGACGGGCAGGCGTTCATACCTTGGCTTCCCCAGTGCTCACCAGAAACGAACTTTAAACCTCAACGTTATCAGTATCCGGCATATCCCCCATTGGCAGGATCACCCATCATAGCGTTTGAATTCCTTAAATATGAATAGGATGTCCCCTCCGCTAAATCCCCCTTTCCCATCGGCGATCTTTAACCAAACCGACAAAAAGCCCAAATAGACCGCCTTCTAAAGGAACAAGTGATCAAATTAAGAATAAGTCAATTCAGAAACTAAGTCCCCTTTAGGACCACAATGGAAAACTTCGTGGTCGGCTGATGGGTCATTCTCATAGTTGCCCCGATTATAGAACAAGAACCATCCACAAAATAGGTAAAAGACGAGCGGAACTGGTGATTGTAGCAAGAGGTAGGGAGAATAAAATATTTCTTGACAAGAATGAAGGATATTTAGTATTTTGTAAGAAAAAAATGGCAATGGAGGAAAAAATGCCAATTGTAACTTTAAAAACAAAAGGTCAGATGACCTTGCCAAAAGAGGTACGTCGGGAGATGGACCTGAAGCCCTCCGAAAAGATGATGATATCTGTGGAAGGTAACCTCATCATCATCAGACCGTTAAAAGGTAGTATTTTGGATATAGGTGGCTCGATTCCCATTTCAGAATCATTGAAGCCCATTGGTTTTAAAAAGGTAAGGAAGGAAGTTTGGAAACATATCGGCCAAAAGGCGGCTGTCAGCAGGGACAAAGATAAATGATGAAGAAAAAATTTATCGATACCAACATATTTCTTCGATATCTGACCAAAGACGACCCGGAAAAATACGAACAATGCTTGAACCTGTTTAAAACAGCTGGGAAGGGAAAGGCCCCCCTGATTACTTCGAATATGGTAATCGCAGAATTAATTTGGACCCTTTTGTCCTTTTACAAGGTGCCCAAACCGGTAGTCGTAGAAAAAATAGCTATTATTGCCGGAACGGAATATCTATTTATACCGGACAAAGCGATTATCCTCGAAGCCTTGATGCTGTATGCCCAAAACAATATCGATTATATTGATGCCTATAACACCGTCTTTATGAGGCATTATCAAACCTCCGAAATTATCTCTTACGACGAAGATTTTGATGCCTTGGAGGGCATTACCCGGATAATGCCTTGAAACATCATGGCTTAATTTCATGAAAGCGAATCAGAAGAAAAATAGTTTGAAGTTATGCATTAGGGTCGTGAAGTTATGCATTAGGGTCGGGCTACGACAACTTGTTGATTGTTCATGATTAATGTCCCAGAAATAGGTGTTTTTAGGCCTATATCGTGTTTTTTAGGCTCAAAAAGAGCGTTATAGGAAACAGCCCCTTCCTGGAGTTGATACCCTCCACCGCTGAATGAACTTGAGGTCACCAATTGTGACCTCAAGGTTCAAACCTTATGAAATAAAAATCTTAAATTGGGTCAGACTAACCTAAAAAGTATTTCTTGTTTCGTCAGATTAAACAACTAACCAGTTTTCAACGGTCAATCCATCAATTTTTGAAAAGTGCTTTATGTTTGCCGTGACTAAAACAAGATTATGAGTAATGGCTGTGGACGAAATCAGGATATCTTCCAACCCGATCGATTGGCCCTTCTTTTTTAACCGGGCCAGTAGGTCTCCGGCTATTAATCCTTCTTCCGGACCCAATGAAATAACCTGAACCTGGGAAATAACTTGTCCCACAATTTTCGACCAAAAGGAATCAAAATCGGACCGCAGGGCACTTCCATATCGTAATTCCATGAGGCAAATAATCGAGGTGAACAGGGTATGAATCGGAAGGGACGATAAACGGGAAAGCAAATTCGGGTTGGGTTTCTTCTTAACTAATTCGCTGAGGATATTTGTGTCCAGCAGGAACATTCGAACTATTTTTTCCCTTTTAAGACTCTCGGCTTGTGTTCGGCTCGTTCTTGAACAATTCGATCAATGGAGGAAAAGAAGGGATCAGATTCGTTGAGCCAACCCTTGAATTCGAAGACAGGGGAATCGTTTTTTTCCGGCGGAGATAACAAGGCCATTGGTTTCCCCCTTTTAGTGATCACAATCTTTTTTTTCCCGTAGGCCACTTTCCCCAGGAGTTCGGAGAAAGTTCTTTTGGCCTCGGCGATACTGATGGTTTCTTGATTCATGGTGTTCCCCTTAAACAAGTCATTATGGTCATAATAGTCATTATGTCCTGTTTGTCAATGATAATCTAAAACTTGCCCCCTTCACTTTTGGAAAAGTTAAGGTATTTGATCCCTAATCAGGGGTGAAGGGATTTTTTTAGGCAAATATGTGCTTGTAAAATGTAATTTTACAATATAAAATGATTCCATATGATAAAAAGTTTTCGGCATAAAGGGTTGCGGCGGCTCTTTGAGAATGATGATGGCAGTAAATTTCCGCCGGATATGTTGGACCATATTAAACTCATTCTTTCAACCCTGCAGGCGTCAGAAGAAATTGAAGGTATGAATGTATCGACTTTTCACTTACATTCCCTTAAGGGTGTTTTGAAAGGCCGATACGCAGTTACCGTCCGCGCCAATTGGCGGATCATTTTCCGATTTGAAAATGGAAACGCTTTCGATGTGGACTTTGTAGATTACCATTAAGGAGTAAGATGATGGAAATGAAAAATCCTGTCCATCCTGGAATGCTTGTCAAGGAGTGTCTTAATGATCTTGGCTTGAGTGTTGCCGAGGCCGCCAAGAGCCTCGGCATCAGCCGTCAACAGCTTCACAATGTGATTGCCAGACGCAGTCAGGTCACGCCAGAAATGGCCATCCGTTTTGAAAAAGCCTTTGGGAGTACGGCCGATACATGGCTTCGGATGCAGATGAATTATGACCTTGCCCAGATACGTAAGAGTGCCGACCGTATTGCAGTCGAGCGGCTGTTACCGAAGGTTACTTAGACTTAATGTGTACTCTAAAGCACTTTGCTTGCTGACATGAGAAGCCTTACGTCCCCCTTGTAACGGGGCAATGTCATTGTAGCCTATTGCCTGCTCTAAAAAGAAAGGAAGGAACTATGGAAAAGATTGAAGGGATCAACAAGGTAGCCATCATCGGTGCCGGCCTTATGGGTTATGGTATCGGTGTTGATTTTGTCAGAGCCGGTTATCCAACCTGGCTGTACAACACCCGGGAAGAGACCAGCCGTCAGTCCATGGAAAGGGCGCGAAAGGCCCTGGATCTTTTTGTAGAGGCCGGGATGATGACCAGGACTCAGGGAGACGAGGCTTACGGTTTCTTACACCCGACAACCAGCCTGGAGGAGGCCTGTGAAGGGGCGGATTATATCTCCGAATCGGTTTTGGAATCCCTGGCCTTGAAACGAAAGGTCTTCGCCGATATGGATCGGCTTTGTCCTCCTTCGGCCATCCTGACCACCAACTCTTCCAATTTCACCACTACGAGGATTGTCAGCGACAATGAAATCAAACACCCGGAGCGCTGTTGCGTGGCCCACTACTTTCAACCGCCACACCTGCTGCCCTTGGTCGAGGTAGTGGGCGGAGAAAAGACTTCCCCTGAAACCATTCAACGAACCTGTAAAATTCTGGCCGGAGCCCAGAAGAGACCCGTGGTGATTCCTATTGAGGTGCCCGCCCATGCCGGCAATCGCCTTCAAGGGGCCCTGGGCCGCGAGATTATGGATTTGGTCAATAAAAAGATCTGTACGCCCCAGATGATCGATGAAATCATCATGTATGGGTTTGGACGCCGCATGACCAATACCGGCTGGTTCATCCGCAATGACCTCATCGGCCTGGATTTTTCCTACAATGCCGCCAAGGCCGCCGGACGGGAACCCTGGGAGCCGATTAAGGAGCGGGTCGAGCGCGGCGAAATGGGCATGAAATCCGGCAGGGGATTCTACGACTGGCCCGACTTCGGTGAAGCCCTTCAGCGCCGGCAGGATATGGATCTGATTAATCTTCTGAAAAGAGATAGTGAAGAGGGGAAGCTTTAAACCATTCAAAAGATCTTTCAACCGGCCATAATCGAAAATAGGGACACATCCCCTAATTTTCAATTCAAAAGTAGATAATAGGGGGATGTGTCCCTGTTTTTTCAAAGCGTCGAGCTGTCGTTGTTCGAGCGTCTCGGTTTTGTTCGCTGGGGTTTCTTGCCTAATGGTTCTTCGATGGACGACGTCGAACGAGACCTGGTTATCGTAGGCCGCGGAGTCTAAATCTTCGCCCAACCACCTTAATAATAAATCAAGGAGTAACGGATAATAATGAAAATCCAGTGCGGAGATGTCGATATTATTACTGACCCTGATCAGAACCAAATTGAATTCTTTCACCAAGGGTTGCGGTCCTACAATTCACAATTCCTAAAAGAGGACTGGACTCCCTTTGCGGCTGTTTCCAGAAATGCCAAAGGCGAAATCATCGCCGGCATAAACGGTCAGTCTTATTGGGGCCGGCTTCATATTGAAAATCTTTGGGTTCACGAAAGTTACAGGAAAAAGGGATTAGGAAAAGAATTGATTGAATTGGCGGAAAAGACGTCCAAGGAACAAGGATGTTCCGGAATCGATTTGGATACCATGTCATTTCAGGCACCTGGGTTCTATGAAAAAATGGGTTTTAACAAAGTGGGAGAAATCGCTAACTACAAACAAGGAATTAAAAGATTCTATTACTCAAAGGAATTTTAAAAATTGGGACACATCGAAACTGTAAAAATTTTTTAGGTTTTTCCCTTCTTCAAAAATAGGGACACACCCCATATTTTTCATTTCAAAATTAAAAATAGGGATGTGTCCCTATTTTTTTTCAAATGGCGCTGCTGAGAGAAGGTTAAGAATTTCTGACCCAAAAAGCATAAAAAGGAGAGTTCTTTTCTGGAACCAGATTTTTGGCCAAAAGAAACTTCTGAAACTCGGGAAGAATTCCTTTGTCTGGGGTGTTTGACGTTTTACCTATATTATACGAACTTCGTTTTATCTCGATACTATCAGTGAGGCTCCACCCGCAGAGCGGGTGGCCTCAGGTAGCCCCCCCCGAGGGGGGCTCGGACTTGGGAAAGTTCCGCAAGATCTTTTAATTATTTTTCAAAATTGAACTCCCCTTGACTCTTTTCAAGGGCCTCTTGTTCACTTTAATTATTTTTCAAAATTGAACTCCCCTTGACTCTTTTCAAGGGCCTCTTGTTCACGGATGTATCTTTTTATGGTTTCTTCATCCAGTCCTACTGTGCTCACACAATATCCTCGGCTCCAAAAATGTAGCCCCGTTACTCGCTTGTTTTCCAGAACCTGTCTATGGATTCGGACTGCACTTTTCCCTTTGATGAATCCTATGGCAAATGCCACACTTTGTTTCGGAGGTATGCTCAGACACATATGGATATGGTCTGCCATCAAGTGCCCTTCTATCATTCCAATCCCTCGTTGCCGACATACCTCTCGTATTACTTCTCCCACGCGCTTCTTTATTTCCCCATATAGCTTTCTTTTCCGGTACTTGGGGATAATGACCACGTGGTACTTGCAATCCCACCGCACGTGGGATAAACTTTGCCACTCGTGCATAGGCTCTTCCTCCTCCCGAGCTTACGGAACTTTCCCGGAGGAAGAGCCTAATTTATTTTTCCCCGTATCGGTAGAACCTATCCGGGTCCTCCACCAGAGGTGGAGGGTTTATTGAGTACTAA
>JACQYK010000287.1 GCA_016208255.1 Deltaproteobacteria bacterium
CATCACCCGGCTGCGCTTCCACATGGCCGTGAAGATCGATCAGAAGTCTTATCAGATCCTGGTTGGCTCGGTCCAGGGCGGATACCGCGTACTATGCTCCACCTCCCCGGCTGCCGTCAACAGCCGTTGTTTCAGACAGGGGTCCTCAACCCAGCCCGCGGCGTCGGCGAAAAGGGCACGCAGCCCAGCGTTCTCCTCCAAGCACCGTGCTACGGCTGTATCGAAATCGGCAGCCAGGGCCGCCAGAAGCTCTCCCATCACGCTCTGGGTCGCCCTGAGGTAATCATCGTCGGACCGAGTCAGGTTAATGGTGCGAAGGGTCCTGGCCAAGGTGTTCAGAATACAGACCGGGTCTGGTTTCATGCCAGTTTCCCCAGCAGGTTCAGCAAGATCATGTTTTGCAGATCCGTGGCAATATAACCTGTGTGTGCCAAAATGGGATCAAAATTGCTCCCCTCGGTGAATTTTCGCCCGGCGTCGAGCCAGATGCCAAGGGCCTTCACGCTGGTGAAAACTTCCCACCAGTAGAGGGCCTCGGGGACGGCCCGGAAGCCGCTGCTTTCTTCCCAGAGGGCTACGGCCCTTTCGCGAGAAATCATCCGGCCCACTTTTTCCGGCTCTTCCATGGTCCACAGGATGTTGAACCCATAAGCAAGATCTTCCAGTGGATCGCCCAGGTGGCACATTTCCCAGTCCAGAACCGCACGGATCTTCCCCTGGGCGTCATAAAGAAGGTTGCCTAGGCGATAGTCGCCGTGCACTACACACACTTTCTGGGCCGGCGGCGGCGGATGGCGGCGAAGCCATCGGACCGCGGCCCGGGCAACCGGTTGGGGCTCCAGCTCACTGCTGAGGATCTTCGCTTCCCAGTAATCGAGTTCCCGTCGCCAGCAGGTATCCGGTATGGGTGTCTCCAGGCGCTGTGTAAATCCCAGGGCCGCGGGATCCGCCCTGGCAATGGCGCCCAGAATGTGGCAATAGGCCTCGCCGATCTTCTCCCGGACCGCATCGTAAGGGGGTGTCACAATCTTGCGGGGAGAACTATCGCAACCCACGATCTCTTCCATCAGGAAGAAGGCGCCGCCCAGCCATCGGGGATCTTCCTCGAACCAGTAGGTTCGGGGAACCGGTACGTCCGTAGACTGAAAGGCCCGGTAGGCATAGAACTCGTTGCCGTGATCCGTGTCGATCAGACTGGCCTCCTGATCGAGTCGCAGAATGAACCGTTTGGGAGTCTGTTTTTCGGGATCTGAACCCTTCAGACCAAATCGGTAGGTTGCCCGCGAGGCACCCCCATGAATTCTTTCCAGATCGATCACAACCGATCGTTGTTCCTCAGGGCAACGGTTCCGTAGATAAACCTGCAACAGCTTATCCAGTTCGTCCATATGGATTTTCCCTCTCTCAAGGCGCGGGATCCAAAAGGTCTTTGAAACCACTGGGTGCATGGGGGCCCAGGACCGTTTGCTCGAGCACGCCGACCCCCTCTTTTGGCTTTCCTTCCTGGTCCGTCATCCTGGCCGTGCAAAATGATTGGACATGCAGATGAATGGGCAGGGTTTCGTCAATGGTCCGCAGGTCGTAGGCGTCATAGCCCGTGACGTTTTCTCCCTTGTACGTGGCGTGCTGCCACTGCGGATGCATGTATCCGAGACCAGCCATATAGAATTGGTACTGGGGTTCCAGGGTGATGCCTATGCTTCGCCCGTCCTGAAAGGGGTACTCAAGGACAGCGCTTCTCACGTGGCGTGTTCCCGACTTGAAAACCACCGTTGCCTGGGGGCAGGCCTCCACCAGAGGCTCTCCGTCTCCCAAAGGCATGATGCGTCCCGACCTATGCCACGGCTTACCATTCGCATCCTCATTCACCCCGAAAAACGTCACGCAGTCCTCGAAATTAAGGGGTGCCCAAAGCCAGTAATACTGGGGCTGCGGCGGATTCGCCATCGGCTGGGTGCTCAGATCGCCGATGGGGCGAATACCCCAAGAACGGTCCCGGGTGCCGAAAAAGCGCTGTCGGGAGACCTCGATTACTTGGCCCTTTACCTGAAGCCGTCCCGAGTAGGTCCCGCTCTGGGTGAGCCGCGTATAGTCCCAGAGAAGACGCGTGCCTTCACGCAGCCTGAACCGTGGCTCTTCAAAGGCCTTCGCCCTGCCTTGGAAGATGACCTCCCCGTGAATGTCGTATTCGTTTTCCTCCACGCACAACCTGAGGGTTTGTAAAGGCTCGATGACCTCCACGCAGAGGGGCCCAACACGGGTGTCCATGCGTTCCCCCTGAAGGTTGCGCGAGGCATGGATGTTGTGCTGCACCCCGTCATGGATGACGGAAAAGGAAGCGTCCATAACATTGCGAAAAGGGTAGACCCCGAGCGCCACGGCAAAAAAATGCTCTCCGTCCCGTGAGTACCCGTTGAACCAGTAGCGGTCATAGAAATTGGGATGGTTACCCGCATAGGCAACGGGGTCGGGCGTCTGGTGGATGGGGTAATCGTCACCTTTAGAAAGCATCAGGCCTCCTTATTTCCCAGCACCGGTCAGGCCGGTCGGGTCTGTCAATCCAACCAGTGAAAAAGATAGGCCGCGCCCAGGGCCAACCCAAGGCCCAGGGCCACGACAACGCCTAGGACACCGGCCACTTTGGTGTGGGAGGGCCGGGGTGGCGTGAGAAACTCCTGGGGGATCTTGAGAAAGCGAAAGACACGCACCGACTGAATGGGCTTGCCCGGCCACCCTCCGAGCTTCATCTTACCCCTGGCCAGCTGAACCAAGGGGTTGGCCTTTCCCGAAACAAGATCAGCAAAGGCCAGGTACGAACCTTTCAGGTGAAGATCCGTTCGGCCCTCAATGCCGTTCCGCAGTTCTATCCGCGACCCCTGAAAATCCACCGTGCAGGCGATGCCCTTTTCCATTTCCACCGCAACCACCGCACGCAGCCTCCGAGCCAGTTCGACCTTGTCCCGGCTGTCGGCAAGATTCTGTTCTAAGTACTGAAGCAGCATCATCCCCAAGCCGTTGAGAGCCTGTCCGGAGGCGGTACCGACGGTAACCTCTGCGTTCTGCTCTACGGAGTCATCCATGGAATCATCGTTGGCCACGACCCATCCCTTCTGTGGTGGACCGGTCGGTCCGTCAGTATCCTCGCGGGTGTGCTTCCCAGAATTTTTCCAGGCCAAAATCTTCCGCGATGATCTTGAAGGCATTGTACCCCGTGGCCGAACTCGCCCCCCCGCCGGGGTACATATACGGTCCGCACAGGTAAAGACCCGGGATCTCGGTCCGGTAATGGGCCGCCTCGGGAAAGGGGCGGTTAGCCCCCATTTGATCCGGGCGCATGGCTCCGTTCATGAAATCCCCTTCCATCAGGCGCATCTCGTCCTGCTGGTCCAGTGGGGTATAGAAGTAATCAGCCAGAACGTTCTTACGGGTCATGTTGGGCGCCCATTGGCGAAATCGTTCGAGAAATTTCTCGTTATAAGTCCTGCGGACCTCCTCCCACTGGTCCCGGGTTTGGGAACTTGCCTTGGGGAAGAAGAACCACCCGCAAAGGCTGTGTTTGCCCGGTGGGGCATAGCTGGGGTCCCAGAGGCTGTTGACCCAAGTGCCCGCACCGGGAATGCGGGGAATCCTTCCCGCTTCCGCGTCCCGGCAGTATTCCAAAACCTCCTGGGGAGTGTCGAAACCGACCACGGTGTAAAATGTTTTATTAATGTCCGGGTTGTAACGCGCACTCTTGTAATCCGGCGCGTCATGCAGGGCCATGGCCGTGGAGGCCAGGACGCACGAGGGTCCGATCTTGAAATCCCGAACCCGTTTTGCCCATAAGGGACTAAGGTTCTCTTCCCCAACCAGGCCCAGAAGGGTTGCCTTGATATCCGCATTGGAGGCCACGAGTTTCCGGGCTTCCACATCGGTTCCGTCCTTAAGCCGGATGCCCCAGGCCCGGCCATCTCGGATCAGGATCTTTACCACTTCGCTGCTTTCGTAAAAATGCATTCCCTCCTTTACCCCGGCCATCACCATGGCGTGGGCCAGCGTGTGCGTTCCTCCTATCATCAGCCTCCAGTTCACGCTTTCGGTGAAAAGGGAGATCAGACCACTGGCGGCCATGTGCATCATTTCCAGCGGAGTGCTCCATTCCACGGCCATCCGGTAGAGAAGGGCCCGCAGTTCAGGGGACTCGAAGAGGCTGTCGATCAGGCTGCGAACGCTTCCTTTAGCATAGTGAGACGGCAACCCCAGCAGCATCATGGTAATGATCGATCCGGTATTGTCGGGATCAGGATCTTCCGAGCTGGGCAACTTTGGGGGGTTGTAGAGAGAGGCGGCCAAAAGATGTTGCATCTCCAGGGCCTTGCGGCGCAGCTCCACATAAGTGTCTGCGTCCTGCCTCGAATACACCAAAATGGACTTTCGTGAGCGTTCCAGGTTTTCGGGGTTCTCCACGCTGTAAAGGACAATGGGTGGCCGTCCGTCCGAGAAGGCGATTCCGGCCTGGGCCTCGGGATACAGGCAGCGGGCGCCCAGTTTTTCCAGCTCAAAATCGTGGTAGAACGGCATCCAGTCAATGAATTCCATATACTGCGCATGGAGATTATGGAGGAACCCCGGGGCCGTGCACTCGGAGGTGAAAATGGCACTGCCTTCCTCATGCCTTCTCTCAAAAACAGCGACCTGCATACCGGCGCGTTGCAGGTAAGCGCCCAGGGTCAGGCCCATGTGACCTCCTCCGATGATCAGGGCGTCGTACGATAATTTCGCCATGCTTGCCTCCTTTTGGCGGCGAACGGGAGTTTTGCCTTCTCCCTTCAGATCTGGATCCACCATTTCTCGAGTCCAAAGTCGTCGGCAATCACCTGAAGGGCATTGTATCCCGGACCGAAGGTGATGAAACCATGGGGATGGGTGCACGAACCGCAAAGATAAAGGCCTTCAATCGGGGTCCTGTACTGGGAAAGCGCCTTGGTTGGCCGGTTGGCCAGCAGATTGTCTTCGGCGATGCGGCCCACCATCCAGTCGCCCCGCACCATATTGGTGATCTTGCTCTGAATATCCAGAGGGGTATAAGGTTTGGCGTCCAAAATGTCCCCATCGCCGAAATCCTCGCAATACTGCTGCCATTTCACGATGCAGCGCCTCATGTACACGTCTTTGAAGCTCTCCCATCCCCCGGAGCCCAAGTTTTCCACTTCAAACGGGGCAAAGACCCGGATAAGACCCGTTGCCTTTCCCTCCGGCGCATCGGTGGGATCGAACAGGGAGTTGACCGCCACGTTGAGTCTGGGGTTTTCGGGAACCCGGCACCTGCGGATATTCTGCCAGTCACGATCGAAATCATCGAGGGTCTCGTACCCAAGGTTCACCACCCAGGCCTGGTTGATGTCCGGGTCGAAACGGGCGGCCTTGTAAGAGGGGATCTTGTGAAGTGCCAGATGAACCGAGTAGAGAGAGCCGTCCTGGTAAGGGTAGCCATCCACTTCCCGGCGGATATCCTCCGGAAGGCTTGCCGGCGGGAGCATCCGGTCAAAGGTCTGATGAAGGTCTACGCTGCTGGCCACGAGTTTTTCGGCCCTGAACCTTCTTCCATCCGAAAGCTCCACCCCGGTCGCCCGGTTCCCCTGCAAAACGATGCGATCGACCTCGGATACGGGAAGTATGGTCACGTTGTGCCGGCGCATCTGTCGCCACAGGGCATGGGCCAGTCGGTGGGAGCCACCTACGGCGATTCTCCAGTTGTCGATCTTGCCCAGCATGAAAGGAAAGGAAACGGCCAGACCGACCACATCGGTGTAATAACCACAGACCGCCGCATGAAAGGCCAGGGCCGTTCGGATCTTCTCGTTTTGGAAGTGCTGCTTCAAGAAGTCGTTGATGCTCATGGCCCTGAGTCTGGCCCGAAAGAACTCCGTTTTCTCCTCCACTTTCCAAGCGCTCAAGGCCCTGGTGATGTCGTTCACCTCGATGGGAGGGGCGTACATGAGGGTGCGGATCATAAGGTCCTGGAATCCTTTTACCTCTGTGTAAAGCCTCATCCAGGTGTCGGCGTCTTTCCGGCTGAAACGGCTCATGGACTCATGGGTCTTGCGCATATCCGTGTGGATGGTCAGGGCGGTTCCATCTTGGAAAATCGATCCCATCTGGACAGGGGGGAGTACGTAGGTCACCCCGTCGGCACCGGTTAGCTGTAGGTCGTCGTAAACGGGGCATAGCCCCACAAAGGTGTGGTAGTTACTGTGCAGGTTGTGCAGGAAACCAGGGCGGGTATACTGCTCGGTAGACAGTCCACCACCCTCTTCCAGCCTTCTTTCGAGCACCAGCACCCGCCATCCGCTCTTGCCCAGGTAGGTGGCCAAGGCCATGCCGTTGTGGCCGGCCCCAATCACGATGGCGTCGTAAGTGTTGTTCTGCATGGTCGACTCCTCTACTTCCCTTACCTCTCGATTTAGTGCTAAAATAGAGTTTAGAGTCAAACGAGCTCTGTTTTCATCTTTCGTGCTGCCACGCCCCCAAAGGCGGGGCATGGCGGTTTAATACAGGTCCTTTGGAGGTTGAGGCGGCGCTTGACTTTACTTAAAAGGAGGCTTGCCCTTGGGCCAGTCGGTCACGTTGTTGCGGGCGTAGACATCGAAGATCACTTTCATCAGTTCGGCATGCTGCAGGAATAGGCGCATGTCCCCACGGATCACAATACTTCCGCTCAACCCCGCTTCCACGGGATCCAGTAACCCGGCCGCCACCTCCTCGAAGACGTGAGCCGGACCCATGAAGCGGAATTGCAGTTGCCTGCCGGTAACCCTTTCGGGGGACTCCCTGAATTCCACCAGTTTGCCGTTCATTATCCTGGCAAAGAGGTGTTTCGTTTCTCCAGGCGAAATGTAGGGAGAAATCCCGTCGCCTTCGAGCTCCATGGCCACCAACCACTGCCCCTGGGGCACCTTGGCGGAAAGGTCATCCCGCGTGCCGGCCAGTTCGAGCAGGGCTTCGTACCACTTATCCGTGTATATGTCGGGCATGTCACCTTCCTCTAAAGCCACCCCGTGCGGCAAATCTCCCAGCTTTGTTTTCGTTCTTTCCTTATCTATAGTTTTCCCCCTTTAAACCACATGGGGTGGGAATAATATTGGACCTCTCTCATTTTAAGGTACATGGTCTGGTTCCATCCCTGAATGTTTTTGTGAAAAACCGTGGTGGCCATGGGATACCAGAGCCAGGCATCTTCGTAATTGTCATAGACCACCTTTTCTAATTCCCAATAAATCTTGGTCCTCTTGTCAAAGTCAACCTCTTTGCGGCCGGCCTCTATCAGGGCGATGGCCTTTTGATTGTTACTCCTTCCGTAATTAAAACCTCCATCGGGATGGTAAAGATTGCTGGCCATGAGATCCGGATCATAGATCCAAGCATAGGTGCCTCCGCCAAAATCATAATCGACTTTCCTCAACTTCTGGTTAATGGCCGCCGGATCGAGTAATTCCACATTCCAGGTAATACCCACCTTGGCCAGCATGGCTTTGATGGCCTCAGCCAGAGAGGTTTCTGTGGATGTGTTTCCCATATACCCCTTGACGGTCAATCCATTTTGATAACCGGCTTGGGCCAGCAGGCTTTTGGAGAGGGCCGGGTCATAGCTGACCGGTTTAAGGTTGGGGTTATGACACCAGTGATCATCAGGATACATACAACTGGCCGGTCGGCCCAGCCCGAAAGTCACACCGGCAATCAAGGCTTTTCGATCGAGGGCATGGGAGATGGCCTTGCGCACCCGGATGTCCTTGCACGGACCTTCCGTCAGGTTAAAGCGCATGCCGACCATCCAGTTGGTGGGATAAACAAAAATCTGCAGACCGCGGTCATTTGTGATCAAGGGATACTGGGAAGGATCAACCTCCATATTACCAATTTTCCCGGCCCTGAGGTTAGCCAGTCTGACCGAGGGATCGGGGATGACATTGACTTTGATCCCGTCATAATAAGGCATATCCCGACCGATGAACTTGGCAAACCACCAGTTGGGGTTCCTTTTTACCTTTAAGTAATTGCCGGGATTCCCCTCCTCGAATAGATAGGGTCCGGTCCCTACCGGGTTGTTATCCAAATCCTTGGCCCCTTCAGCCAGGGCGGAAGTCTTTTTATAATCTTCTTCCAGAGCAGCCAACTTTTTCCTGGCCGTTTCCAGCTTGGCCCTGGCCTTTTCCATCGCTTCACCGGTAGCGGCGGCAACTTCTTTCTCCGCATCAGCACCATTTTTCTTTTCTTTTTCCACCTGCCCAGCCAATCTTTTAGATTCCTTCAAGGCGACGTCGGCTTTCAGGGCCTTGGCGGAAATGGCATACCCCGGAACACTGGCCATGACTCCCAGGAATCCGGCCCAGGGTCTCTTGAAATTCCATTTGACTGTGTAGGGATCCATCACTTCGATGGAAGCGATCGGTTCCAACCAGGACCGGGACCAGGCCCCGTTTTTGGGATCCAGGATCCATTCTATTTGATATTTGAGACTTTCGGCATTGAAAGGAGATCCGTCATGAAACTGGACCCCTTGGCGAAGCTTCATGACCACCGTAACTTCATTCAGGTACTTCCAGGATTCCGCCAGCCAGGGCACCGTAGGCCGGTATTGCCCATCGGTGTAAATGAGTCTTTCATAAAAATACCCGATAGACACCCAATCGTTGACCGGCCAGTGATTGGGGTTCATTAAACCGATATACACGGGATTGGCCACATTCATTATTCCCCCCCGTACCGGTTTGGTCGGCCAGTATTTTGTTCCCCAGTCCAGCCCGAGCTTCGCAGCCCATTCCTTGCCGGAAACGGGTTTTTCCAGCGTTGCGGCCGTCCCGACCGCGGGGATAGAGGTTGCCAGAAATAGCAATAAAGGGAGCCAAGCAAAAATCCTGAAAATGTTTTTCTCCTCAACCACGATAGGGTTCTCCTTTCAATCGGTTAAAGATTATACCGGATGGTTCTTTTCCCAATTATATATTCAGGGATTTCTCCTCCCGAAGAAAAACATCGGATTTCCCCACCCTGTGGAGTACCAATCAGCACAGGAAATTACTTTAAGGGCTCTTATTTCTTCAAACTTAATACTTGGTTCTTGGTGGAAGTTTCGGGGAGCGTTTTTATTAAGGGTTTTAGAGCCGAGAGAACGCCCCGATAACCAGGGCCTCATTGATGCCGTCCTGAATCATTGAGGCCTGGGCATCCTGGAATATCTTTTCGATGGTATATTCCTGGGAACAATCGTTAACGCCGAATATCTGGACCAACTGACTGGTAACGCGGCAGGTCGTTCCGCCGGTCCCAAAGGTGGCCCACAGGGTTGGGTAGATCAAGAGGTCTTTGCTCATGCAGGGCACTGCGATCTGTACCAGATTCTTGGTTGATTTCTCTTTATGATCCAAGCCTAAGGTTAAAAAGACTTTGCTTTTGAATGGAAGGAGTATAAAATAGGAGCCATAGAATATCAAGTGTAAAATATTAAGGAAAAAATATGGAAATACCCAAAGGCTTTAAAATGCGTATCGATCCTGAGGATGATTATACCCACCCGGTTGAAGAAGCCAAGAATTTCAACGAAAGTATGTATATCAACCTCTTTGACTTTTCAAAAAAGATGGGAGGCTGGTTCAGAATCGGAAATCGTCCGAACGAAGGATATGCCGAAATGTCCTGCTGCGTTTATCTGCCGGATGCCAGTGTCGGATTCATGTACGGCCGGCCCAATATTCCCGACAACAAGGAGCTGAATGCCGGCGGTATGCGCTTTGCAATTATCGAACCTTTTAAGCGGCTCAAGCTGAGTTATAACGGGAAGGTCTGTCTTTTAAAAAATCCATTGGAGATGGCCGATCCCAAGCAAGCCTTCAGGAATAATCCCATAGTAGACTGCCAGGTAAATGTCGATTATACCATGACCTCCCCGGTCTATGGCGGCGAGTTAATCCATGAAGACGGCCGGCCAATCGAGCTGAATGCCCAGGAATCCTTTGCCCGGGCCCACTACGAACAACATGTGGGCGGAAGCGGCTTCATAAAAGTCGGCGGGCGGGAATGGGCCGTGGAGGGATTTGGCCTACGGGATCACTCCTGGGGTCCCCGATATTGGCAAAACATTTTTATGTACCGGTGGCTGCCCATGAGTTTTGACCAAGATTTCGCCATCATGATTTCCGTCATTGAAACCGCCAAAGGCCAGTTCAGACGGAGCGGTGTGGTGCAGCAGGGAAATGAATACCATATGATCCAGGACACCACTATTGAAAGCGATTGGGATGAAAACTGGTATCAAACGGGTATGCGGGTTTGGGCCAAAACCGATCAACGGGATTATGAAATTGAAGGCAAGGTCTTGTCTCTTATTCCGCTCAGAAACTTGCGGAAATCTCCGGAAGGTGACGTTCTTCAGACGCGAATCGCCGAAGGAATGACGGAATATAAATGTGATGGTAAAATCGGGTACGGAATGTCCGAATATCTGGATCAAATAATAGACGGCAAACCCGTGGGGACCGATGTGGCATGAGGGACTCTACCGATTCCTTGCCTGAGGCCTTGACCACAGCGGCCGAAAAGCATTTTGGAGGGCCGGTGAAGCTCTCCGGCTTACAGAGCTTGACCGGCGGATCCTCTTCGGAATCCTGGTCCTTTGATGCCGAGTTTAATCAACAGCATTTTCAGCTTGTTCTGAGGCGTACTGCAGGAAAAACAGAAAGGGCGCCTATTGACAAAAGGACCGAGGCCATTTTACAGCAGTTGGCGGCTCAAAAAAATGTGCCGGTAGCCACCATCCGGTTTATCCTGGATGAGGAAGACGGTTTGGGTCCGGGTTATGTCATGGACCGCATTCCGGGAGAGACCATTCCACGAAAGATCCTGCGTGACGGGGAGTACGCTGAAGCCCGCAAAAATTTGTCCCGTCAGTGCGGCAGCATCCTCGCCCGTATTCATTCCATTGAGGCAGGCAGCCTTCCGCCGCTGGATAAAACTCCGGTCAGGGAACAGATCCATCGGCTCATGACGGTGCCCCAGATTTACAAAGAGAACGTCCCGACTTTTGAATTTGCCGTCCGGTGGATGATGGATCATCGGCCGCCGGAAAGATCCCCTGGCCTGGTTCATGGAGACTTTCGCAACGGAAATCTGGTGGTCGGTCCGGAGGGAATTCGCGCTGTTCTGGACTGGGAGCTGGCCCATCTGGGTGATCCTATGGAAGATCTGGGTTATATCAGCATCAATTCCTGGCGTTTCGGGAATATTGACCAGCCGGTGGGCGGATTCGGTCAACGGGAAGATCTCTTTTCCGGATATGAGGAAGAAGGGGGCCTGAAGGTCGATAAAGAGGCCGTGCATTTCTGGGAAGTCTTTTCCACCTTTAAGTGGGGCATCATCTGCATCGTCCAGGGTCATGCGCATTTATCCGGCAGCGTCCGTTCCGTAAACCGGGCCGCTACCGGTCGCCGTGTCTCCGAAACCGAAGTGGACCTGATGAATCTTTTAGGTTATTAACTGTCTCAAAAGATAGGTTCGTAAAAAGTCGCCAGAACCCCAAAAACGTCATTCCGGTCGGTCGGTTTCACCGGCCTCTTTAAGAGACCTCCAAAGGAGGTCGAGCGAAAGCCGGAATCCAGGAACTTCAATAAGTTAAAAAACCCCCTGGACCCCGGTTTTCACCGGGGTGACAACTTTTTGCGAATCCATCTTATGAGATGATCCATCTTATGAGATGATTCATCTTATGAGATGATTAATAACAGGAGGGCCGTCAATGCCAAGCAACAGACCCCATAAGATCGAACTGGTGGAGGCCGTCCGTGAGTTTCTGGAAAACAGGGTCCAGCCCACCGTTGAAGGTCAAGTTTCCCTGCATACTCGTATCGCGGTCAATATACTAACAATAGTGGAA
>JACQYK010000288.1 GCA_016208255.1 Deltaproteobacteria bacterium
AATTTATTCATTACGATGACCCTCCCTTGGAAATGGTATTTTATTTCTTGGTCGAAATTTCTTTACCATACTCCATTCGGAGGGTCTATTTTTTTAAAAACTTATTTTGGACAAGAGTGATTTTTTATGATTCCTGAAATAAACTTAACCTTTCCAAAGGTGGACTTTTCTGGACCATCTAATTTTTTATAAGACATTGGTCTTTTTACCCGAATTTATTTGGCCGGCAACCCGGCCATAACCCAGGCTCTAAGATCAAGGCCCTTTTGGGCAGCCTCGGTTTGATCTTTGCCGAAGGGGACAGGCCACCGGCGTGCATTCTGATAGTTCTTTTTCCAAAAGCCCCAAGCTTCCCTTCCCCCAGCCTGGTCCGAATCCAGGGAAACCAGTATTAAATCTGCCTTCCGCAATACTTTGTCAGTTTTTTGATCAGGTCGGATCTGAGCACTTCCCATGGCAATCACTCCAACCAAATCTCCGGCCTCCTGAGCGAGAAGAAGCCCATCGAGTTCACTTTCAACCAGAACTATAATTTTTATATTCAGGCCCCAGGACATCGGAAGAGAAGAAGACCCGGCAACAAAAACATACCGGCTGCCTTCTCCCGGACTGGATCTCCTGATTTTCAAGCGGATGATCCTGGCCTGGTCAAAACCCGGTATGACCAGGCCCCCGGGAAGCCAAATTCGGCGTGGTTTTCCATCTTCCTTTTTCTCCGGTTTCAATCCCCAGTTTTCCCTGCTCTGGTATCGATCATACGCGTTCCAGCCTAATCCGGCCAACTTGACGGTTTCAGTTTTTAATCCCCGGTCCAGAAGCAAAGTCCGGCCATCGGCCCCGGAGGAATTCCACAAATCCCTTTGACACCTTTCCAGAAAAACTTTGGCCTGATCCATCCAAATATCCCCTGGCCTGGCGACTGTCCTTACTGTCCCGGCAGCACCACCAGATCGGTTATCCCTTGGTCCGTTGGTGGGTAAACCCCAAGCTTTTAAAGCCTCGGGGAAGGTCAGGCCTTTAAGGTCCCGAATCATTTGAAGGCCATCGCCGGACCAGCCGCAGGACCGGCACCAAAAACGGCCGGTAGTTCCTTTTTCCGGCCAGAGGCGAAGGCGGTCCCGCCCTCCGCAACGCGGGCAGGGCCCGGCCCATTCGCCTCCACCTGTTCCAGCAATCCTTTTTAATCCTGGTAACAACTCAATAATATTCATATTTATTTTTTCCATTCTTGGATTTTATTTTAGGTTAATAGACACTTAGATAGTTTAGACCCTTTTAAACAAATTCCCTTTAGGAGATGAAAAATGAAAATATAAAAGTTTCCTAAAAACTGTCTGAAGTATCTAACAACCCAATCCCTTTATAGAAAACATAATTTGAGGTGTCGTCATAATCAAAACGCTTTTTCAGTTCCTTCCCGAAACGGGTTGCGTTCATTGGATTTAACCCCATTTGGGACGACCATTGTTGATAGGCCTTGTAAAGTTCCCCGGCTTTAACCTTGTAATCTGGTCCAATTTTGCAAGTCTCTTTGATAAAATGGGTAATGAGATCTTCCTCTTCCCGGTATTCTTGTATGGCGGCCTTGACGATCTCAGGGGGATTTAATCCATCTCTTATCCAGGAAAGGCTGCCCTGTACGGCCCAGGCCAAAATTCCAGAGGATTCAGCTTTGAGCTTTTCAGGCAGATCCTTATCGGATCTTCGTTCGTTAGGTTTAGTGGGATCAGGTTCTGGAACGAAGGCCAGGGTAAACGGGATTAAACTCAGTCTTGCCCAAAGGGCATAATCCGAAGTGTCGACCTTTGGCCTGTTGTTGGTCAAGAGGAAAATCTTGTGGGTCGGCCGGAAATTCACCTGCCTGCGTGCATAAGGATCCCGACCGGTGAGAGTATCCCCGCCTGACAACAGTTTCAATTTGCCGGCATCAATCCTTCGGCCTTCATTGGACTCGCTAAACCAGACCAATCTTTTTCCCCTCAGGGCCATGATTTCAGGGGAAGGGGCTCCAGGATTTTTATTGAAGGCTTGCTTCAGTATAATTTCAGCCTCCATGCTCCCGGTTAATGGGCCAAGGACAGAGGCCAAGGTTTCAAAAAGCGTACTTTTTCCGTTTCGTCCCTGACCCCAAAAAATCGGAAAGACATGTTCGGAGGTCTTTCCGGTTATGGCGTAGCCAAAAAGTTTCTGGATAAAGGTGATTAACTCGACATGACCATTAAAAATGGAATTTAAAAATGAACCCCATTGCGGAGCCGGTTCTTTCAACCCCCGCCAAGAAGTCGGGGCAATTTTTTTAATGTAATCTTTCGGTTTTCCGGGACGAAAAGACCCGTTCTTCAAGTTGACAACTCCATTCAAGCAACCCAGGACCATGGGATCGCGGTCCCACTCCTCCCCGGTTATGCCCAGAGATCTTTGACCGGATCTGGCCAGGGTCAGGATGTCTTTCTTACGCTTGACGGTTTGCAAGTCATGGATCCGCTTTGACAGGGTGGCCATGTTTTTGGAATGTTTTTTGGCTTTGGCCTCGTCATCCTTCTTTTGGGCTTTAAGATATTCCCAGGATTGACGTTGGTATTCGACGCCATAGATATCGATGACCTCGGTTACGGCCCTTAAAACCTCCTCAACCAGATCTTCCTGCCAGTAGTGTTGGTTATAAATGAACCAGACCCCGGCGGAGTGATCGTAAACCTTTTTCCCCCGATTCAGTTCAATATAAAGTCTAGCATCTCCATCCTCGTTGTCAACCAGGCAGGAAAGGACAAACTGGCTATTAAAGCCTTTTTGGGCTGGAGTGGGTTGGTTGTCCGGTTTATTTGTCTGAAATTTACGGCCATTTGATTGTATCAAACCGGAATTGGATTCAAACTTGACCCGTTCCTGGTTAATACGTTCCGAAACTTTCCCTTGGATTTCAGCGATGTCGTTGATTGGTTTCATGGGACACCTACCCGATCTCCGGCCGGATTTTGTGCGATTCCAGCCAGGATATGAGATCCGTCAATGAGTACCGGACAGAGCGCCCCAGCTTGATGTAATTGGGTCCCCTCCCCAGCTGCCGCCAGTTTCTGAGGGTCTGTGGACTCAAACCGGCAATCTTCGCAGTCTCTACATCGTTTAAGTACTTGATTTCTTCTCTCATCTTTCATTTCCCCTTTCTTTGGTTTTTTGGAGAAAGGAAAAACAAGTTTCCCTCTCTCCCGACACCCTGGGGAAAGGGAAAATAAGGAGGGATGCTTATTTTAGTGTGAATTATTGAATAGTTAACAGGTACAGAAGATTTTGAGACCTCTGATGATGCTAAAAAAGAGAGTGTCCCTTTGTTATTTTTTTAATTTTTTTTTATTTTTTTAGATTGGACTACAAGATTTCTGAAATTTTTGAGGGAAATTTGATGTTCTTGGGGTAACTGATCGTCTAAAGGACTTAGTTCTCAGTTAGAATTCTTTGTTATCTATTCCGGCGACCGGCTGTTTTGAGATGGTTGTGAAAATATCCGTTGCCATATTGGAAGCCCTCCTTAAAGTTTCGCCGCGTAAATGAGCATAGCGCTGAGTCATCCTCGGATCTTTGCGGGTCAGTAAACGTTGTAAGGTATAAAGGTCCACCTGGCTGCTGAAAGCCAGCATGGAGGCAAAGACATGCCTTAATCCATGTAGAGGTCTAAAGTCCTTCGGTAAGCCGGCAACCTCCTTGATCCGGTTGACGGTTTTGGTGAATGAAACCCTTTGACCGCCGACAAGACCCGGAAAGACATACTCGCTCTCCATTTCTGGTATTAAGCTTAAAACCTCCCTGGAAATCGGGGATACCATACTATTTCTTATCCCGACCAAACATTGATGAATATATAGAATTTAACTCCTGAAGTCGTGTAAGTTCTGTTTTTGAAAAATCCCAAGACTTAAATACAAATCAATTTGTAAGGTCCATTCCGGCAAAGTCCTTTTTTCTTCAGAAGTCCCCTTTGTACCCTTTCCTTTGGCCCCCTTTTTTCGCTTTGACAGCATTATTTTTCTTGTTATACTCAGACCACCATCATCCCTCCCCGAGTAGAATCATATACCTTATATTGACATGATGTTTTGGGGTCTTAAACCATTTTTTTTAAAGCATAGCATCCAGGAATGGGTGAAAAAGGGATGCTATTTTTGAGACATAATACTATGTTGGACCCATGAATAATGGAAAAAGAAAACTCTAGCAACCCCGAAAGCCTGCTTCCCAGATTCATAGGGGAGATGGGCGATTCCGTCCTTGGTGAGGTACTCTGCAACCAGATTCTCATTCGCGGCGAATCGTCTATTTGCGATGAATTCAAGCAAGTAATAAATCTTATCGAAGTCAAAGAGGGAGAAACACTGATCAAGCAAGGTGGCGCAGATAATAACATTTACTTCATATTAAGTGGATCATTTTCCGTTGTGGTAAATGGTAGAGATGTCGCTACGCGGCTGTCGGGCCAACACGTGGGAGAGATGTCGTTAATTGACCATACCGCAAGACGCAGTGCATCCGTCATTGCGTTGGAACATTCCCTGGTTGCTTCAGTAAATGAAGCTGATTTTTCATCTATAGCAAATAGATATCCGCAGATTTGGCGCAGAATTGCGGTTGAGTTGTCGAATCGTCTGAAGCAGAGAAATCGTTTTTTGGACCCACCAAGAAATCAACCTGTTGTTTTTATCGGGAGTTCGTCTGAAAGCCTTGAAATTGCTCGTGAGATTCAGAATTCCCTTTCGAACGATGATTTTGTGGTTCAGGTGTGGAGCAGTGGCATCTTCAGCCCATCAGCAACGCCGATCGAGAGTCTTGTGGAGACGGTTAACAAATCCGATTTTGGCGTTATCATTTTCAATCCCGATGACATAGTTGTCTCCAGGAACGAAGAAAAGACGGGACCAAGAGACAATGTTGTATTTGAGCTTGGCCTCTTCATTGGCCATTTGGGTCGAGACAGGACGTTTATTGTCGTGCCTCGGGGGGCAGATATCAAAATCCCTACCGATCTGCTCGGTGTGACTCCGCTCAAGTACGTGCAGGGGCCTCCGGAAACTCTTGTGTCTAGAATTGGGCCAGTTTCAAATGAACTCAGAAACACAATAAAAAGCAGGGGGCCGCGATAAATGAAAACTCTACACGAAATAGAATCACAAATCGCTGAAATCCTCAAAACAGACTGGAAAAAAAGAAATGGGCAGAAGGTGCCTGAAGCTGAAGACGTTCAACTGGGGAACGATGCCGTTGAAATAGACGGGACTGTATTATACGCCGATCTGGAGGATTCGACAGGGCTGGTACTGGGTCATAAAGACTGGTTTGCAGCAGAGGTTTATAAGTGCTATCTGATGGCAGCTTGCGAACTAATAAGAAATAACGGCGGAACTATAACGGCATTCGACGGGGATCGTGTAATGGCAGTTTTTACCGGTGATGCCAAGAATTCAGATGCCGCACGCTGCGCACTACAAATCAACTATGTGGTCCAGAAAGTGATTAACGTGAAGATAAAAGAGCGCTACAAAGACACATCTTATCAACTTAATCAGGCTGTGGGCATAGATACCAGCAGTCTCTTTATAGCGAGGACTGGTATAAGAGGTTCGAACGATCTAGTCTGGGTCGGAAAAGCAGCCAATTACGCGGCTAAACTGTGCAGTTTAAGAGTGGGAAGCTATAATACTTATATTACGGATGACGTATTCGGTCGGCTCAACGAGGCATCAAAATTAGGCGGTGAGCCCAAGCGCCTGATGTGGGAAAAGGTAATGTGGAACGATAGAGGAATTGCGGTGTATCGTTCCTCTTGGTGGTGGCCGCCATCGTGATATGAATTGTCCAACCAAGGCATCCATCGGATCGCCAAAACTGCTGGCTCCCGGTGATGCCCATCGTTAAGACCTTACAAATCGTAATCTCTATTTTCAGCCCACCCTACAGTTGCGGACTTGTAGGGTATGCCGGGTAAAACGTATGACTGGTCGGTTAAAGTCCGACGGTGGGAGTTTGGTAGTTCGCCCACGTAGCTTGAGGGAGGTGTAAAGGGTAACCTGAAGCATTAAGTTCCTTGACAAAGGCTCCTTTGGGGAGCTGA
>JACQYK010000289.1 GCA_016208255.1 Deltaproteobacteria bacterium
TCTTTTTCGAAGCGGGGGAATCGGGATGGGAAATACCCTTAATCGGAAGTAAAGATCTTCACGAAACCTGCCTTGTTTTAACAACGATTCCAGATCCTGATGCGTTGCGGCAATAACCCGGATGTCCACTTTTATGGTTTCACTGCCCCCGACCCGCTCAATCTGTTTTTCCTGTAGAACCCGTAATAATCTGATTTGGACCTCGGGATGAAGTTCTCCAATCTCATCCAGAAAAATAGTACCACCGTTTGCCCGTTCAAAGCGCCCCTTTTTTCTTGCGATGGCTCCGGTAAAAGCCCCCCTTTCGTGTCCAAATAATTCACTGTCCATAATGGTTTCCGGGATGGCACCACAATTTACCTTGATCAGGGGGCCATCTTTTCGGGAAGATAAGTTATGTATGGCCCCGGCTATTACTTCTTTTCCCGTTCCTGTTTCTCCCAATAATAATACCGGGCTTTCCAAGGGAGCCACTTGGCGAACCAATTTCATTACACCTTTTAAACCATTATTTGAGCCAATAACCTCCTTGCCGGTCATACGAAACAATTCTTTTTTTAGAAAAAGGTTGTCTTCAGCCAGAAGGTTTTTAAGATCAAGAAGTTCCTGATATCTGCGCCCGTTGGTCAGGGCAATGGAAAAAGGCTCATTAAGTTGTTTTAATAAGTTTACATGCTCCAATTTAAATTTGTTTTTTCCGTCGCTGATTACTGCTAAAACGCCGACCTCCTGCCCTTCCAGCATCATGTCCATAACAATACCCGATAAGTCAGCAGTTCCAACCTTACGGGTTAAATCGGCGGTAATTTCATTTTCTCCCATTCGTTCAATAAGGCGTATACGATGATCCATCCACTCTGTTTCTATTTTTTTTTGAATGTGCGGTGGTAATTGCGTCTTTCTCCGTTCCAGGATATTGATATTTTTTCCGGCTCCGGCTATGGCCTCCAGGACGCCCGTATCATAATTGTAAAAATAAAGGACAATGGAACCTGCCGGCATGAATTCACGTAGATACAATAGACTTTTTTTTAGGGCTTTATTTAACTCCAGACTGGAGCAGATTCTTAAGGTGGCTTCCCTAAAAAAGGCATTTTCGTCGATCTTCATCTCTATCCTCTTAGATATTTTTTACAAAAAAGCCTTTTCCTTTTCCTGATATTATTTTTATTCTAACATATTTATCAGAATTAACTAATGAAGATATCATATTTTCTGTCTTCTGAGTAGAATTGAATTCATATTAATTTTTAACCTACTGATATAAAAGAATTTATTTAATATTCTATATTGGCCCTAAAATTGCTTTAATAAATATATACAAAATCTTAAACGGTTGGTTCTGGAAGCCAAACATCAATAATTTGGGGGGACTATGATCGTCGGCATTTTAAAAGAGATTAAACCCTTGGAAAACCGGGTGGCTATGCTGCCGGATGGGGTCGAACAGTTGGTTGCTTGCGGACATCCTTTTTATCTAGAAACCAAAGCCGGGGAAGAATCGGGCTTTTCCGACGTAGAATATGAGAAGGCCGGGGCAAAGGTCTTGAAGACAGCCGAAGAGATTTATAATCTCTGTGAACTGATTATTAAAGTTAAAGAGCCTCTTCCCGAAGAATATCCGCTGATTCGTAAGGGGCAGATTATTTTTACCTATTTTCATTTTGCCGCTTCTGAAAAATTAACCAGGGCTGTTATTAATTCCGGCTGTATCGCTGTAGCCTATGAAACGGTTGAAAAGGAAGATGGTACCCTGCCTTTACTTACACCCATGAGTGAAATTGCCGGGCGTATGGCCATTCAAGAAGGTGCAAAATATCTGGAAAAAACTTATGGGGGGATGGGCTTATTACTGGGAGGGGTCCCGGGGGTGGATAGCGGTACGGTTTTGATTATCGGGGGCGGTGTTGTTGGTACGAATGCAGCCAAAATGGCCTGTGGACTTGGGGGTAAGGTTTACCTGCTGGATAACAATCTGGACCGGTTACGCTATTTGAGTGATATTATGCCCAGAAACTGTTATCCGATCTTTTCGAGCCCGTCAACTATTCGGAAATACCTGCCCGAAGCCGATTTAGTAATCGGCGCTGTACTGATCCCCGGGGCGGTGGCTCCAAAACTGATAAACCGGGATATGCTCAAGTTAATGAAAAAAGGCTCTGTTTTGGTTGACGTGGCCATCGATCAGGGTGGGTGTTTCGAAACCTCCAAGCCTACGACTCATGATGATCCGATTTTTAATGTGGACGGGGTCATCCATTATTGTGTGTCCAATATGCCCGGGGCCGTATCAAGGACTTCAACAATTGCTTTAACTAACGCTACCCTTCCTTATGTTGTGGAGATCGCGAATAAGGGAATACAAAGGGCGATTATTGGAAATTCTGAAATAGAAAAAGGGGTTAATATAACCGAAGGCAAGGTGACCTGTCCGGGTGTGGCTGAGACATTTTCACTTGAATGTCATTCTTATCAGAACATGATCAATCGTACTAAGAAGAAAAGGAGAAAATAATGAAAGAGGAAAAACGAGAAAAGGCTATCGCTGAATTGAATTATCCGGAGGCCCCCAAGATGGTTACCGAATATCCAGGGCCAAAAAGCAAAATCCTATGGGGGGAAGACTTTTTATTGGAAACCCCCCAGAGAGCGACCGGATTGGCCTGGGTGACGGCGGTTGAAGAAGCCAAAGGAGCCTGTTTTAAAGATGCTGATGGGAATATATTTATCGACGGATGTTCTTCGATTGCCGTTTCCAGTGTGGGTCACTGTCACCCTAAAGTGGTCCAGGCGATTCAGGAACAGGCGGCCAGGCTTGGTCATGGCTTCGACCTTTGCACTTCGATGAAGGTAAAGCTATTGAAAAAGATGATTGAAACGGCGCCGCCGGGATTGAAGGATTCAAGTTTTATCACCCTGGTCATGAGCGGCACGGATGCTGCTGAAGCAGCGGTTAAACAGGCTAAAATGATAACCGGAAGAATCAATATTGTTGCCTTTGAGGGTGCGTATCACGGTGTATTTGGGACGGCCAACGCCATGACCACAGGTGCGGTCTATCGGAAAAACTATGGTCCCTTGATGCCCGGGGTCATCCATCTGCCGTATCCTTACTGCTACCGATGTCCTTTTGATCTTGCATATCCCCAGTGTAAAATGCAATGCGCCGAATTTGTAGATTACCAGTTAAATAAACCATATACTGGAAAAGATAACGTAGCCGCTATTATTGCTGAAGGGATTCAGGGAGAAGGGGGATACGTGGTCCCACCGAAAGAATGGTGGCCTATGATGCGCAAGATCGCCGATAAAAACGGCTGTCTATTAGTGGACGATGAGGTGCAGTCCGGGTTTGGCAAAACCGGAAAGTTATGGGCCATCGAACATTTTGACTGCCAGCCGGACATTATGACCTTCGGTAAAGCAGTCGGCGGGGATCAACCGGTAGCCGGTATTTTCACAAAAGCAGAATACGGAAATAAACTGGCGACTGCCTCTCAGCCGATAACCTTTTCTGGAAACACCATTAGCATGGCCGCTGCTCTGGCAAATTATGAAATTATGCTGGACCCTGAAATGGATTTGATGGGGAGGGCCGAGAAATTGGGAAACGAATTCCAAATGATGATGAAAGAAGCCCAAAAAACAATTGAGCAAATTGGTGAAATCAGAGGAATGGGGCTCCTACAGGGCATCGAGCTGGTTAAGGATCCGAAAAGCAAAGAACCGGTGAACCGGCGTGCCATACTCGGCCTTCTCACCGGAGAAATGATGTCCCGCGGATTATGGACCGTCATGGCCGGAAGGTATGGCAATGTCATTCGATTCATGCCGCCCTTGACCATGCGTCATGATCATTTCATCTGGTGCATCGAGACTATTATCGATGTGTTAAAGAGTAAAAGAGATGAATTGAGTCGATAGACGTTTAATGTTATCCTATTTTATTTATTTCCTTAGGCACTTTTAATTAATCAACTATTAAACCAATCATGGAGGAAGAGGAAATGAAGCGCTCAAAAAAAACATCTCTACCTAACTCGGTGAAAGGTTTTCAATCTCCCGTATCGGCTAAAACCAATATTATGAGACCCAATCTCGTCTATTTTCACGTGGATAATCTTGGCTATGGTGAATTGGGCTGTTATGGAGGTGGCGTTCTCAGGGGTGCTCCTACCCTCCGTATTGACCGTTTCGCCGGAGAAGGATTCAAGCTTCTTAATTTTGCTCCGGAGGCGCAATGTACTCCGACCAGAGCTGCGCTAATGACCGGAAGATATGCTATTAGGAGCGGTTGTCATACCATTCCCTTCGCGGGACAAGAAGGGGGGCTAGTGGCTTGGGAAAAAACCATGGCGGATATTTTATCAGAAGTGGGTTATGCCTGTGCCTGTTATGGAAAATGGCATCTAGGGGAATCGAAGGGAAGATTTCCAACAGATCACGGATTTGATGAATGGTATGGTCCAGTTCGAACCTATGAAGAATGTCTCTGGCCAACCAAGGCCGAATATAACCCCGCTAGGGATTTGAAATCTCCAATCATGGAAGGGAAAAAAAACAAAGAAGTAACCATGGCCATCGACATGATGACTCCGGAAGTACGGCGCGATATCGACTTAGAATACCTGAAAAGAGCTGTATCCTTCATTAAGAAAAGTGTTGCCCGAAACCAGCCCTTTTTCTTATATTTTAACCACTCAATGTTGCATATGCCGACCATTCCACGTTCGGAATTCAGGGGGAAAAGCGGTTATGGAGATTTTGCCGATTCTATGTTGGAACTCGATGATGATTTTGGAAAAATTTTAGATCTGGTTAAGAGATTGAATTTGAACAACAATACCATCGTCGTTTTTGCCGGAGATAATGGGAATGAAGAAACGCAACCCTGGCGGGGGAGTTCAGGGGTGTGGGAAGGTTCCTACTTTACCGGCATGGAAGCCTCACTCCGGACTCCTTGTATAATCAAGTGGCCTGGAAAAGTTCCGGCTGGCCGGCAATCGAATGAAATCGTCCATGTTACCGATATGTTTACGACCCTTCTAAAGTGGACTGGGTGCGAAACACCCCAAGACAGAATCATAGACGGTCTGGATCAAAGATCCTTTTTGGAAGGAAGGTCGTTAGAATCAGCCCGTGAAGGTTTTCCCTTTTGGAATGGAGATAAATTGTATGGGGTAAAATGGAAGGACTTCAAAGTGGCGTTGTATCAACAAAAATATTTTTGGGATCCGGTTCAACCTTATGCTGTGCCACGAATTTATAATTTAAAAACCGACCCCAAGGAAAGGGGCAATGAGACTATTTATTATGGGTGGGTAGGAGGACATTCGAGAAAAATAGCAAGGGATTTTTTTCTTTCCACGGCGCGGGAGTCTTTAATTCCGGCCAGAGCCCCTATTGATTATAATCCCTATCATTTAAAGAAATGAAATAAGTGTTTCGATTTTACTAAGATTATTTGAAATATGGTTCTGGAAGTTTTTTGGAATTTTTTGAAATAACCCTCTATGAAAAAGAAAAAAGCGAAGAGGCATAAATTTAAGGAGGGAACAAATGAAGAACTTACTTAAAATACTATTCGTTTTGATTGCTTTAAGTCTTAACTGTGTTGACGTCAAAAGTATTTCAGCAGCCGGTCCAGAAACACCCCAGTATGGTGGCACCTTAACTTATCTAGATATGATGCCCCAGGTTAATCCCATAAGTTGGGACAACGCGGACTGGGTCTGGAAGCACGGTTACGATACCGGATTCTATGCGGAACACCTTTTAATGGGCAACCTCCAGAAAGGGCCAAGGGGAACAAAGGAATATGACTTTGTCGCTGCCGCCTGGATACCACCCGGTTTTACACGAGGGGAGCTATTAGAGAGATGGGAGGTTAAGAAAAATTCCTTACAGATCATACTTCACTTACGTAAGGGTGTTTTCTGGCAAGAAAGGCCCGGTATAATGAGTAAAAGGGAGTTCGTAGCCAGTGATGTTGTCTACAATATAACCCGGTTAAAAAATTCTCCCAAAGCTGTTCCCGCTATGTTAGATTTTATTAAGTCGATGGAAACTCCCGATAAATATACCGTGATCGTGAATATGCATCATTGGTGGGCCGATTGGTATTTCCCCTTGGGATGGGGATACTATGATGCCATACAGGCGCCGGAACAGGAGAAAGCTCCTGGGGGTCCCCAAAAATGGGAGAACGCCACCGGAACCGGACCTTACATGATCACCAACTATAGGGATGGGCATTCCCAAACGTACATTAAGAATCAGGATTATTGGGATTCGGAAATCTTCAAGGGAAAGAAATATAAACTACCATTTACCGATAAGGTCGTAATGTTGCTTATTAAGGACGAAGCCACCCAACTCGCCTCATTAACGACTGGTAAAATAGATTTGATGATGTATATTAACTGGAAGCATGTTGAAAGAATGAAAAAAGACAATCCTCATTTGCAATGGTCACGTTATCTGTACATGAACAATTTTTCAATGGCCATGCGGATGGACCGGAAGCCTTTTAATGATATCCGGGTGAGGCGGGCTCTGAATATGGCGGTTGACAAAAAGGTAATTATTGATAATTTTTACAGCGGGAATGCGATAATGCACACTTATCCGTTTCCCCCCACCTTCCGGGAGGTTTACACCCCCTTGGAAAAACTCCCTTCATCGGCTAGGGAACTTTTCAGTTACGACCCGGCCAAAGCTAAAAAGCTGCTGGTTGAAGCCGGTTACCCCAATGGATTTACCTTCAAAGCCCAAGTGCCATCTGGATTTCAAAACGCACAGGACATAGCCGCTTTGGTTGCAGGCTATTTGGCCAAAATCGGGGTAACTTTGGAACTTGAAAATTTGGATTACCCTTCTTATATGTCATTAATGTTAAAAAAGGCTCACAGTGTCGGATATTTTTTCGCCGTAGACCATGGCGGACCTTTTTCGGCAATGCGTAGAAATTTTACAACCGGCCAGCCGTGGAACCCGCACATGATGTCTGATCCATATATGGACAAGACTTGGGAAGAGACTGCAAAAAATCCCAACCTCACTGAAAAACAAGGATTCGAAGTGATAAAAAAACTTGCCGTTTATGCCCTTGATCAGGCACCTGCTATAATCTTGCCGACACCCTATTATTATGTGGCTTGGTGGCCTTGGGTTATGAACTATTACGGAGAATTACGCGTGGGTGGCAATCGAGCCGCTCCGATTATTTCCCGCATCTGGATTGATCAGGAATTGAAAAAGAAAATGGGATATTAAATTCATTTTCTGAATTCCAAACGGGAGGTGTCAATTGGACATCCACCAGAAAAGAAGAGGGTTATACATTTAAAAGGAAATTATTATAAGGAATTGAATAAGAGTTGCCGTGTCTTTGGATACGATCATGGTCGGTGAAAGCACCGAGTTGATCCCCCAAAACGTGGATGCGAGTTGGTTGATGGCCTATGCCGCGGGTCTTGGCGAACTGAACCCAGGTTATATGGATACCTCTGCACCTCCGGTTGTGGCGCATCCAGTGTTCCTGGTGTGTGTTCTCGAGAGGCGGTCATCCTCACGAGTTGCAAGCCTCCCGGCTACGAGCAGGTCATGCCGGCAGAGAGCGTACGCAATCTGCACGCCGCTCACGATCTGCACACCTACCACCAGATCCATGCCGGCGAACTGCTCACCACCCAGGCGACAGTAATTGGGCTCAGTATGATCAAGCTTGGGGCCTTACAGACGATCCGCCTCGACAAATTGGACGAAGTGGGTGAGCTGGTCTGCCGCACGTATTAGTGAGGGGAATCGCCTTTAAACTAGTTTGTTTTGTGATTACCTGCTTATCAACAAGTTCTTATTACAAGGAGTTTTAAGGGATGAACACTCGGACCATTAAAACAGACGTGCTGGTCGTAGGAGGTGGGGGAGCCGGCTTTCGGGCTGCCATCGGTGCAAGGGAAAAAGGGTTGGACGTCACCCTGTTGAGTAAAGGCCCGTTGGCTCGATGCGGCGCAACACCTATGGCAGGAGCCGATTTCACGCTGGATGGGAGGAGTATGAGCGAAATAAAAGGGTTGACCGGCGATCCCAACGACAGTCCAGAAAAAGTTTTCAACGACATCGTTACGCAGGGTTGTTATCTCAACGATCAGAAACTGGTGCAGCAGTATATCGAAAAGGCGCCACAATGTCTCCGAGAGCTGATCGATTGGGGGATTCAGATCAAGCTATCCGATGAACGAATGATTTTCACTTCAGGCATTGGGATCATGGATGCCCTGTTGAAAAAGGCTAAAGCCGCCGGTGTACTTCTAATGGAGGATGTGGCCTTGCTGGATTTAACGACGCATGACGGCGCCGTTGTGGGAGGTCTGGGGCTGATAATTTGTTCAGGAGAATTCATCTTGTTCAAAGCCAAAGCCGTCATCATGGCCACTGGCGGATGGCATAAGGCCTTTTGGCCCAATACTGGCATGCGCGATCTTTCCGGCGAAGGGATAGCCATGGCCTTGCGGGCCGGCGCCGAGTTAGGAAACATGGAATTTATCACATTCTGTTGTAACGTTTTCTACCATCCTTCCATATGGAGAGGGAGTCTGGCGCCATATATTCTAAGTCTAATGGTTGGGGGAAAACTGACAAACCGTCTTGGTGAAGAATTCTTGAATGGCTATGATCCCATGCTGGTTCAAATTGGAACGCTTACAGAGTGGAATAAGAGCTTCATCTCTCATGCAACAGCGAAAGAGGTGCGATCCGGCAAGGGCAGCATCCGTAACGGAATTTATTACTCACGTGGCGATGTTCCCTGGGAAAAAGTAGAACTGGTTGCATCGATCGTTTTCCCTAAGTGGAAATACAAAGCCATCGACTTGAAAGAATGGGGTAGAAAACTTCATTCAAACGAACCCGTGGAAGTCGGACCGGCTGTGGAATACTTCGAGGGAGGTATTCGAATCGACAGCAGTTTTCAATCCTCATTGCCCGGTCTTTTTGCCGCGGGGGAATGCACCCGTGGAGTTTTTGGCGCCAACCGCGTTTTCGCCGCCATAACGGAAATGCTGGTTCATGGTGCGGATGCCGGTGAGGCTGCTGCCGCATATGCCATGCGTACATCGTTTGTTGAACCGAACTCTCCAATGGTCGAGTCCATGCAAGCGCTTGCGGAAGCACCCCTGGGGAAAGCACATGGCGAAAAACCCGCTGCTGCTCGAAGGCAGATTCAGGAAGCTGCACACAAATACCTCGGTCCGATACGCACACACAAAGAACTGGTCGCTCTTCTGGAAATGCTCTGCAAAACTCGTGATGAACTGCTGCCGAACCTAAGAGTCGTCTCATCCCGTCGCACTTACAACAAGGAATGGCTTGATGCTATTGAACTGCGGAATATGATCCAGCTGCTGGAGGCAGCTGCCCGGTCTGCCTTATCGCGTTGTGAAAGCCGTGGCGTACACTTTCGGGAAGATTTCCCAGAGACGGATAACGATCATTGGCTCCAAGAAAGCGTTGTCCATTATAAGAACGAAGAAATAGAAGTCACGCATTGTCCCGTGAATATCACAACCATGACACCGCCTAAGGGCAAAGTACCGTATCTGGATTTTATAAAACATATGATGGCCTCCAGATCGGATACGGGAGGGAAGCACTGAAAATGCCCATGCGAAAAGAAGGAGATGAATCTCATGTCGGATAAAGCCATCCATGCCCGCATTTATCGTTTCGGCCCATCGATAGAAAGCGAACCGGCCTATCAATCATATGATGTGCCATTTGAAGAGGGAATGAGCGCGATGGATGTGCTCGATTAACTGATGCTGGAACCCTTGAATACCAGTAACGTGCTTGTCGATCTTGTGATGGGAAAAGCGTAAGATGGGTATTAGGGTACAACAGCAATAAATTATTATAGAGGAGGAAAGATGGTACAGGATATTAACCAGATCGATTTGATCGTACGACGAGAAATCGAAGCATTAATCGCAATTCCGCTGATAAAGGCATATGTGGTAGCATTAGGGGAAAAAAAAGCTATGGAAGTCGCCAGAAAAGTGATCCAGGAATTGGGCCTTGAAGCCGGTAACATGCTGAAATTGTTTGCCGGCGGGGATACCATGGAACATCTCGGCCGGGCATTGCTGCTGTTTGGTCAGGGAGGTGCATTAGAATCCGATATTCTGGAGGCTGACAATCAAAAGGTCGCTGTCAATATTAGGTGGTGTAAGTACGCGGAAATGTATAGGGAACATGGCACTGAAGCATATGGATATCTTTTGAGCTGCGGCCGTGATTATGCCCTTATGAAAGGATTCAATCCAAATATTAAATTCACTCGAACTCAGACGATTATGGAGGGGGCACCATTCTGCGATTTCCGTTTTGAAATGGAAAAGGAAAACTATGAAAAATAATACCCGGATTAATGTGTTTTAGCTTTAGATGGTAAGGAAAGAGTGGTGATATACATGAATTCACGTTTGAACGATAAGGAATTATAAAGCTTTTTTCCATCTATCTCGTTGATAGAAAAGAAAATATCAAATGAAAAGTAGAGGAGGCATTTGTGGCCTTTTCCATAAAAGATATTCTCGCCATCGAAGTTGTGCCTGCGCTGGGTTGCACCGAACCGGCCGCTGTAGCAGTGGGGGCAGCGATTGCCGCAACCGCTCTTCCGAAACGAGTGGTAGAATCTATTGAATTATGGATAGACCCCAATACCTATAAAAATGGCATTGCCGCCGTGATACCCGGAACCGGAGGGCTTTGTGGGCTTAACATGGCTACGGCATTGGGAGCTCTTGGCGGAAATCCGGAGCTTCAACTGGAAATTTTTGACTCAATAGATAAAGAAATCATCAACAGAGCAAAATCACTCCTTGCGTCTCAAGAAGTGCGGGTTAACCTGCTTGAAGATCACCAGGGACTTTACATTCGAACTGTCGTGAAAAGCGGAACGGACACAGCTGATTCCGTAATAGAAAGAATGCATAACAACGTCACTTCAGTGAAATTGAACGGCTCAATAATGGCGGAAGCGACGTACCGTGAAGGGGATAGAGCACAAGGAAAGAACACCCTGGCATATCTAGAATCGTGGCTGAAGGATTTGTCACTGGATGATTTGCTCAATTTGATTGACGACTTGGATGATGAGGATCTGGCATTTCTTCAAGTGGGTGTCCGTGCCAATGTCCGCCTAATGGAATACGGTCTAAAGCACGGACCTGGTTTGGGGATCGGCAAAGCCCTCGAACGCCTCGTCAGACAGCGGTTGGTTTGCCGGGACATGATCCTGGCCGCAAAAATGGCCACTTCCGCTGCAGTCGATGCAAGAATGGGTGGGGTGAAACTGCCGGCCATGTCATCGGCTGGGAGTGGGAACCATGGCCTGACAGCCGTGTTGCCGATCTGGGCCATCCGTGAATTCATCGAAAGCAACGAAGAAAATTTTCTGAAAGCCGTTTGCCTTAGCCATATTGTCACTGCCTATGTCAAATCTTTCACGGGTCGTTTGTCCGCTATTTGCGGTTGTTCCATCGCAGCTGGCGCAGGGGCGACAGCGGGTACTACCTACCTACTCGGGGGTGGCACGTCTCATATTGCGAGTGCTATTATGAATCTTATGGAAGATTTAGCTGGGGTCATCTGTGACGGGGCTAAGGCAGGGTGTTCCTTAAAGGTGGCCACGGCCGCAGGCTCAGCTGTTCAGGCGGCCCTGTTTGCCTTGCTTGGAATCACTGTACAATCGACCGACGGTATAATTGGCACATCCATGGAACAGACGACAAAGAATATTGGCACACTCAGCACCTGCGGAATGATAGAAACCGACCGGACAATTTTACAGATAATGATAAGAAAGAAGTTCAATGACCTTAACGCATCAGGAGAGAGATTATGAGTAAAAGCGAGGCGGTTTCGTTCGTTTCGCGGTATATACGAATCAATACATCAAATCCTCCGGAGAATAAAGCGGACGCTGCGGCTTTTTTTTGCGGAGATTTTTGAGAACGAAGGCATCGTTTATCGCCTGAATTTTGGATAGGAGATAAGAAAAAAGACAAAAAATAGTGGACTAACCATTTAGCCCCCTTATTCTACTTGGGTCTTAAGAAGGTCATCTGAAATTCCAGGAAGGAAGAGGAGGTTACTTAAATGGTTAAATCCGTGAAAAAGAATAATCGTAAAAGAGGCTAAAAACAAAGGAAATATTTCGAATGAAGTTACTAAATAGTATAGCAGATTTAGAGGCTGAAATGAGGGCATGGCGGCATCATCTGCATGCCCATCCTGAAACTGCTTTTCAAGAACACCAAACAGCTGCCTTCATTGCCCAAAAGCTCTCCTCTTTTGACCTTGACGTTAAACAAGGTATTGGGGGCACCGGAGTAGTTGGCACTCTTAAAGGGACAGTTGTCGATAGCAAGGTTATCGGCTTAAGGGCGGATATGGATTCCCTTGATATCCAAGAGGAAAACGACCTAAAGTACAGGTCAACAGTTCCCGGCAAAATGCATGCCTGCGGTCATGACGGTCACATGGCAATGCTTCTTGGGGCGGCAAAATATCTCGCAGACAATCCTGCATTCAAAGGCGTTGTTAGATTTATATTTCAACCTGCAGAAGAAAACGAAGGTGGCGGCAGAGCAATGTTGGAAGATGGCCTGTTTGAGATGTTGCCCTTCGATGCAGTTTTCGGATTGCATAACATCCCCCTCCTGAAGGAGGGCAGCTTTGCCATACGAACCGGTCCAATAATGGCAGCCTTTGATATCTTTGATATCACAATCAAGGGCTCCGGCGGCCACGCAGCTATGCCCCATACTACACATGATCCTGTCATGGCGGCCGCCCAGGCCATCTCAATGTTCCAAAGCATAGTAAGCCGCAATACTGATCCTATTGAGGGATCTGTAATAAGCGTTACAGAGATCAAAGGCGGTAACACATACAATGTAATTCCTGATATCGTATCAATGCGTGGCACAACACGACACTTTCAGCCACATATCCAGGATATCATTGAATCTCGCATAAAAGAAATTTTGAAAGGTCTGGAGACATCCATGGGAGTTACTACTGTTATTAAATATGAACGGCGTTACCCGGCGGTCATCAATACAACAAAAGAGACCGAAGAAGCAATACGCGCCACTGTCATGTTAGTGGGCGACGACAATGTCTTTACCAACCTTGCTCCGATAATGGGATCTGAGGACTTTTCTTTCATGTTGAAGGCCAGACCCGGTACTTTTATGATCATAGGTGCAGGCATGCCACGCACCAATGGTATGCTGCATTGTTCCGGATTCGATTTCAATGATAAAATACTTACAACCGGGGCAAGCTACTGGATTAACTTAGTTCAATCTTTGCTAGTATAAAGGGTCCTCTACTACTACTTATATAATAATGTCTCCAGGGGACTCCATCAAAGTAAATCTAAAATAATGGTTCACTATCTTTCCGTGACTAAGAAGATTTTTTTCCGAGCAGTTTATCTTTTAGTGAGGTGTATTATTGATTTCAAAACGTAATTACAGATTCTAACACATCTCCCCGATAAATAGTAGGTGCTATACGCAAGAAGAGTTATCTAGACACTGTACGTCAACCCAAATACTGGTTAGGACAATTTAAGACAGTAAAATCAAATTGTAATATTGACTTGGTCGGGCTGGTCTTTTCTCTGGACTTATCCAAAGAGATTATAGCCCGGTTTTTTATATAGGCTGGCTTCGTTATCCAGGATATCAGGCCAGTAAACCTTTTCAGCCCACTGGGCGGAGTCGATCTCTTCAATTGCCACGGAAACGGATTTTTCTTCGCATTTGGCGAAAACCACAATGTCTTTAGTTATGGCTTCGGCCAGGCGGTTTTTCTGGTCCTCTGATCTTCCCGGATATAGTTTTACAATGACATGGGGCATCGGTTAATCCTCCCCCCACGAAGGATTTTCATCTGTTCGGGGACGCTTGAATGTTCTTGCTTTTTCATTCCGAAGAAGGGGTGATCGACTATTTTTATTTCTCCCTTTTTTGATACAGGGATGATAGTACCTTTTAATTTGCCGTAAAAAAAATTTGAATGTCTTCCCCTCGTTCCAGGGCTTCAAGAACTTCTTTCATATTATACCGCAGATCACCAACTGACGCTTTCATATCAAGACTCCAGGTAACGCAATAAAAAAGGAAATAGCTCAAGAGGGTTTTGAAATACCCCTTCCTGATTACCTAAGTTTCTTCGCCCCGTCCGGGAGTTACCCCGGATGAAGAGACTTCTAAAGGGGCAGTTGTATTCAAATAATACATCAAAAGCCCATTTCCGTCATTCCTTCTATGTTGAAAAGCAAGTCTTTTTTATAAGAGAATGGCTTTTTTTATAGTTTTAAGGTTTTTAAGATAAGCCTCTTCACGGACGGCTGCCTGTGTCTTTCGCAGGTAGTCTAGCCTCCTCAGGAGATCACACAGGCAGCCGTCCGTGAAGAGGTCACTTTTGGCTATTCTTTTTTAAC
>JACQYK010000290.1 GCA_016208255.1 Deltaproteobacteria bacterium
CTTTCGCGGACAAGGACATCACCGAGATCACCTGTCATGCCAAAGGGGCGCATTATTTCACCCCCAGGGTGCGGACCATCCTGGATATGGGCGGACAAGACTGCAAGGCCATCCGCTGTGACGAGAAGGGAAAAGTCAAAACTTTTCTGATGAATGACAAGTGCGCGGCCGGCACGGGCCGCTCCCTGGAAGTTATGGCCTCCCTATTGGGGATCCGGCTGGAAGAGGTGGGCCCTCTTTCTTTGGAGGCCAAGGGGACACCGATAAAAGTGAGCAACACCTGCGTGGTCTTTGCCAAGTCGGAGGTCTTGTCCCTCATGCGTCAAGGGGAGCCCACAGAGAAGATCCTGGCCGGGCTCTGCGACGGGGTGGCCGACCGGGTCAAAAGTCTGCTTAAAATCGTCGGTGTGGAAGAAGACTTCTTCATCAGCGGCGGGATCTCCAAGAACATCGGGGTCGTCCAACGGATCGAGCAGAAGCTGGGCCTGAAGGCCCATATCTGTTTCGAACCTCAGATCGTCGGCGCCGTGGGCGCCGCCCTGCTGGCCGCTGATATCCTCAAACATAGGGTTCATAAATGAGGAAATGCCCCTGTGATCTGGAAAATTGTAAAGATCACGGGAGGGAAATAGCATGACCAAAGTCCATTCGGGGCCTTCCGAAGAAGTCAAACTCGGACGGGCTTTCAGCCTGGGTGGAGGAATAGCCTTGGTCGTGGGCAGTATCATCGGCATGGGTATATACGCACTGCTTGCTCCGATTACTGCCAATGCCGGCAACGCCATGTGGCTGGCCTTCGCTATTGCAATCATTATCTCTGCCGTAGGAGTGATCCCGATTATCCAAGGGGCCAGTGCCATACCGCGAGCGGGTTTGGCCTATCTGGCAACCAGCCGCCTTTCCAATCCCTATTGGGGAAGCATCACCTCCTTATGGGCCATTGTTGGCGGGGCCTGCTCGACCTGTTTCGTATGTATCGGCTTCGCCGGTAATATAGCAGCGTACTGGGATTGGGGCCTTGATAAGGCATTGGAAATTAAGATCCTGTCTCTTATAATCCCCATCCTGTTTATGGGGCTCTACCTTTTTAAGCTCCAACTTGCCAACTGGCTTCAAATAATCATGGTCATTCTCAAGATCCTCGCTCTGGTCCTATTTATCGCCGCCGGCCTATTCCTGGTAACCCATCCCCTCCAGCTATCTTTCTTCTCCCCCAAGGGAATAAGCGGAATGGTGCTGGCCGTCATCCTGTGTTATAGCGCCTGCATGGGCTTCCAGGTTATTGCTGAAATGGGCGAGGAAATGAAAAACCCGAAACGGAACATACCCCTGGCCATGGTCATTGGTGGAATAATCGTTTTGGTGATCTATATTTTTGTCGGGGTCGTCTTCGCCGGCTCAATGCCCTATAATTATGAAGCCTTAATGAAAATGAAAGCCCCTCTCCTGGATTCGGCCAGGACTTTTTTGCCCGAGGGATTGGTAGCCTTCTTGGGTTTCGGGGCATTTTTTGCAGCCTTGACCGCCCTCAATGCCGGTGCGATAGCCTTACCGCGTGAAATACTGTCTCAGGCTCGCGATGAACTGCTGCCAGCAGGTTTCAGTAAGATCAACCCAAGGACACTAACACCTTTGCGGGCCATCGGTCTTTACTTTTTAATTGTTTTTATTTTGCTTTGTCTCCAATTTATAGATATAGATCTGGATTTCTATGGAGTCATGGCTGCGGTTGGCATCCTGCTCATGACCGTTATTAGCGCATTTGCGATTATCAACCTGCCCACCAGGTACCTCACCGAATACAATAAGGCCTATATCCGGATCCCCAGGACCTGGCTTATTATCCTGGCCATAATTACGGCCGTCACCAGCCTTCCCTTTGTCGTGCTGGTCATGCTGGACTATAAGGATACAGCCCTGATACTTGGGCTCCTGATCGGGCTCACCCTGCTCTTTTCCATCTATTATTTTCTGCGGGTGAACTGGCTGAAAAAAAAGGGAGTTAACTGGAAAGAAAGGACAAGGGAGATAACCGGGCGCGAAGAGTAGAGAGCCATGAGGTTTTTTGTTTTGGATAACATAATAGCCGAGAGGGCACGATGAACAAAGAAAGTGAAACAAAACCCGAGTTCATTATAGTGGGCTCTGGACCAGGTGGAGCCACAGTTGCCAAAGAATTGACCTTGAGAAAAAAGAAGGTGCTCATTTTAGAATGGGGGGATAACAATCCCTTGTCTGGAAGTTTCCGGTATGGGGCCAAGACTTTGCTTTTCCCGGGCAAGAGTTTACCCACGGGAGGAAGCACCGTTTATTACTATGCCACCTGTTTTCCTGTGCCCTTGGAGATGCTCAAACGCCATGGTATCGACCTGACAAGGGAAGCGGAGGAAATCCGAAATGAACTCCCGGTGGCACCTCTTAAAGACGAAATGATCGGACCCATGTCCAAACGGATTATGGAGAGCGCCCAGGATCTTGGTTATAACTGGCGTAAGCTGGATAAATTTATGTACCAGGATCGCTGGAATCCGGATTTCCCCTTTGGCCATTTTGGAGATCCCTATGGTGTGAAATGGAACGCAAGAATGTACATCAACCAGGCCCTTGCCCAGGGTGGCGTGCTGATCGAGAGGGCTAAAGTCACCAAGGTGATTTTTGAAGGAAATAGTGCTGTTGGCGTTGAATATAGAAAAAAGGGGAAGATTGTTAAGGCTTTTGCTCCCACTATAATTATTTCTGCCGGAGGCATTGGTTCGCCGGCCATCCTTCGAGCCAGCGGTATCAAAGGCGCCGGTTATAATTTCTTTTTCGACCCGCTGATCGGCGTACGGGGAACGGTAAAAGACCTTGAGGTCCCCTTAAGTGAAATCCCGATGTCCTGTGGGATTCACCTGGAAGATGAAGGCTACATGATGACGGACATGTCCCATCCCTTTGCCACCTCGGCGGCACTGGCAGCCGTTGCCTTCAGACCGGATAAGATTTTTTCCCGGGCGAAAACACTCCAGATCATGATTAAAGCCAAAGATGAGCTGGGAGGCCGTATAACAGACAGCGAAGGTGTCAGGAAGATCCTGGATAAAAAAGAAAAGCAGAAACTTCATCGAGGATATGAACGAGCCAAAAAGATACTGAAAAATGCGGGAGCGAAAGGGATATTTAAAACAGGGTACCTGGCTTCCCATCCCGGAGGTTCGGCGAAAGTCGGAGATATTGTCGATTCGAACCTAAAAACCGAGTATGACAACCTGTATGTTTGCGATTGTTCCGTCATACCCGAAGCATGGGGATTGCCGCCCACCAATACCATCATCGGGCTGGGGAAGCGGCTTTCCAGGCATCTGCTGGGAGAGAAAAAAGATTAACCGCTTGCTCAAACCGGGCACTGCCCCTCCATCCTCCCCCTCAAGGGAGAGGAAGTCTCCCTCTCCCCAGGTGGCCTGCGACGAGCCCTCGACATGCTCGGGGCCTTGAGCTTGTCGAAAGGCTCAGCCGAGTCGGAGAGGGTTGGGGTGAGGGGGATATTCTATTTTCATGCTTCGAGGCGCCCCAAAGGGGCCTGAAGGCTAAATCAGAAAATCAAAATATAATGGCCAAATTTCCTTTGTTTGAAAAGTACGCTGGGCTGAAGAAGCATGTGCCCTGGATGTCTTTAGCCGCCCTGCCAACACCTGTTGCCAAGCTGGATAATCTGGGAAAAATGGTTGGTCACCATAATCTCTGGATCAAGCGCGACGATAAATCATCCGACATCTACGGCGGCAACAAAGTACGTAAATTGGAATTCATACTGGCTGACGCCCTTCGTCGAGGGTGTAAATGGGTCATCACCTACGGGGGAATCGGCACCAACCACGGACTGGCCACCACCATTCATGCCCGCCGGCTGGGTCTGAAGACAGCACTGGTTCTCATCCGTCAGCCGTTGACCGACCACGTGCAGGAGAACCTTCTTCTCGACCACCATTTCGGGGCTGAGATACACTATGCGCCGAGTAACCTTAGAGGAGCCTTGCAAACAGCCGGTATTTACCTGAGGCATGGGAAGGTGTATTTCATACCTCCCGGCGGATCGTCGGTGTTGGGAAGCCTCGGCTACGTCAATGCCGCACTCGAGTTAAAAAAGCAAATAGATGATGGGCTGCTGCCCGAGCCGGAATATATCTTTTGCGCCCTTGGTTCCAAGGGTACGCTGGCCGGGCTTATGCTGGGTACGAGATTGTCGGGCATGAAGACCAAGGTGGTCGGCGTTCGTGTGGCCATGGAATGGGTTACCGATACGCATAAAACCGTCCGCCTGATTAACCGCCTGGTATCCCTCATGAGGAAGTATGATAAGGAGGTGCCCCCGCTCAAATTCACGATGGATGACCTGATGATTACCCATGATTTTCTTGGAGCAGAATACGGGGCTGTCACCCAGGAGGGAGAACAAGCCCTGGACCTGATGGAACGGACTGAAGGCATCAGACTGGACCTCACTTATACGGCTAAAACAATGGCGGCGATGCTCGATTTCATAAAAAAGCATCCGGAAGTCGGCAAAACCCCCATATTATTTTGGGACACCTATAACAGTGTCGACTTGACCGATCTTATCAGAAAAAAACATGATCACGCCGTTCTGCCGCGAACGCTGCAATGGTGTTTTCAGGACAACCTGATAACTGGCCTGAAGGATATTGATACTGAATTCTGACCCCTACTGCTTGATCACGACCCCAAAGCGCTAAAGGTCCTTAAGACGCGGCCAAGCAGGACCTCTTTCCTGCCGCAAAACAAGTTACAGCCTACCTAAGGTCCTGAGAGAGAATACAGACCATGAACCCCATCACATCAGCGATTCCATAAAAGACTGGACCCTAACGTTCAACTGTTCAATGGAAAGGGGCGTATCCTCGGCCTCGATTTTGAGGTGGGGCAGATTCCAGCGGTCAAAGTATTCCTTCAACACCGAATATTCCATGGCATAGGCATCGCAGTAAAGCTGGATGAGATAGATCAATCCCTCGGCCCTGGATTTCTCCATTAAATCCCGAATGTATTTGGCCCTTTGCTCGAAGGCATACATACCGGGCAGGGGGATCTTGCGCAGGTAACCCCGGGCCAGGGAGGTAAAGACATCGCCGTTGATTTCGATCTCTTCCGAACCGTATCTTGCGTTGTGGGTGAAATCGTCGGTCACCACCCGGGCCCCGTATTTCTCGGCCAGGCGAATGACCTCCAGCGACATATTGATGTTGAGGGCGCAGAGCATCAGTCTGGTCCTCTGGTCCCGGACCGGTGCCGGTGGAAGGTTAGCCAGAAGTTTTTTCATCAGGGCGTTGTGCTCTTCCACGGGCAGTACCAGGGCTGAGGCGAAGACATACACCGCCTCTTCAGCCGACACACCGGACACCGGACGGGCCTCATAGAATTTCCGAAGAAGGGCCCGGTTCTCATTGTACAGGGCAATCGATTCCCTTAAGTCCTCTTCGGTCACTTTCTTGCCCGAGAGCTTCCCCAATTCTTCGGACAGCCGCCGGACTTCCCGGGTGTAGTAGCTCACCGCCTCATCGTCGGCCTTGATCGGTGCCCGCACAATCCAGATTTTGGGGAACACCTTATTCCGCTCCCAGATGTCGGGAACGTGGCGGTTGGTATCGCAGACCGTTGATACCATGACGGCATCCACATAGTCAAAGACCTTATCATCGATCTGCCCGGTGAGATTCTTACTCATACCGCAAAGGTAGGGCAGAAGTCCGGATTTGGCCTCGTATTGGTAATTGCCGTCTTCGACTAATTGAACCGGGACCATCCCGGCCGAATGTACCAATTCCCTGGGCACCGAGCCATAAAAGCAGCCGACGATCTTCTTCCCGTCTTTTTTGATTTGGCGGGCAACCTGGTGCCGCTTTTCAAATTTTTCTTTGAAGGCTTCGATCACTTTCCTCTCTCCTTCCCTTTCCTTCCCTGGAGGACTTCGATGAACCCGTCGATCCTGGTCCTGGCATCGTCCCAACTGAAACCCTCAGGGTCGGCCTGGTCCCCTTCAAAAATCAATATGGGGATATCATATTTTTCCCGGACGAGATCGACAAGTTCCCCCTGGCCGATGGACATGACCCGGCAGCTTCTGTTGGAAAACATGACCAGACCGTCTACCTGATAGTCTTTGATGGCCTGATCAAAATATTGGAACCGGTCCTCGATGGAACGGTTGTTCAAGACGTTGGTATATTTCTCGGCCAGGGTCTGGAAGGGGCGCGAAGGGTCGAGCCGGCCGGTCCTGGTTTTATTCCCCCAGCTCAGGCTGGTGTAGGGCTCCCAGACAAAGTTCGCCCCCTTCTCCTCGAAATAGTTGATGACCTGGAGGTGATGCCAGATGGGAATGCCGTTCCAGATGAGACGATACTTCTCCCCTTCCTTGCAAGGGGTTATTCCCTTTTGGATATCATCCTGATACCTTTCGTAAAGGGCCTCATAGAAGTCCGCAGCGTCTTTTTCCCCAAGGGCGGTGACCAGCGGAATGATCTGCCCGGCCAAGGTGCGGAAACTGATGGGCGAGGGTTTGTGTCTGCGCAGCTCCATGATCTTTTTCCAATAATAACCCGCCAGGTCCGAATAACGGACCGCATCCTCCAGCCGGCCTTGATTGAAACGGCTGCTGCTGTTGGCCTCGATGAATTTGATCATCTCCCGGATCTGATTTTCATAATAGTCGATGTAAGCCGGTTCGTCGGGATTATCCGTGGCCGGCATGTCCACGAAAAAGGTGGGTTTCTTGAAATGGTCCTCCAGGTAGGCCCACCAGGTAACATGAAGACAGCAGACGCTGACATCGGTGATAAAGAGATCGGGTTCCGGGATGGGTCCGAAGGCGCACTGGTTGGTCCAGGCGATCCCCAGCCCGCACCGCGTATAGGAACAAACCGTGTTGGTGAAACCCCGGTCCCTGGCTTCGTCGAAAAAGGGCCCGGCCTTCCCGATGCCGGCCGAAATGGCCGCCAGGCTCTCGGGGAAGATGGGATAAACATCCATAGCGTACATCACTTCGTTAGGAATGCCCGCACTGGCCACGCAGATGGGCTTCCCCGCTTCTTTGGCCGCCAGCATCTTCAGGTACGATGCTCTGGCGGATAACTTCCTTTGAACTTCTTTTAGATCCGGTTTGACTCTTTCTGTTTCTGCCATTCCTTGCCTTTCCTTTCCGAGCCTGACCCGCTCAGGTGATTGCCACAACCTGCAAAGAGCTTTGCTGTGGCCAATCCTTTACCGGTTGTGCCTCCGGTAATAACGGCGACCTTATCATTTAAATAAATTGATGTCCATCTTCAATCTCCTTTTAATTTCTGGCCATTAGCAACTTCATGCCCATGGAAGCAACCGCCTCATCCCTCTGATTTATTACCGTTACCTTCAAGGTGACGATCCCCTCTTTTTCGTTTCGATCGACTTTTTCAGCCACTTCCATTTCTGCTCTGAGTGTATCTCCGATCTTAGTCGGAGCCATGAACCGGACCCTGTCCATCCCGTAAAAGGCCAAAATGGCCATGTCCGCCAAGCCCATGAGCCCCGTGGCCACGGAAAGGACCAGGAATCCATGGGCAATCCGCTGGCCAAAGAAGCCTTTTCTGGCGTACTCCTCATCGACATGCAGGGGGTGCCAGTCCCCGCTGAAGGCGGCGAACATCACAATATCGGCTTCGGTCACGGTCCGTGACCGAGTCAGGATCCTCTCCCCTAACTGGAAATCGTCAGAGTAGCGCATTATTTTACTCCCGGGTACTTTTGAATTGTCTTAGCCTCTAAGGTATTCCCCGGGTAATTTTCGCAAAGGAACCCCTTTATATTCGCCTTCCACGGCCCGAAGGCGTACCTGTTCTTTGGTCTCTTCCACCGCATGGGCGATTATTCCCGGCATATAGGAAAGGGCCGCGATACCGGCCATCTCTTTGGAATCGAATCCCATCTCAGTGAGTATGCAGCCCATCATGCCGTCGATATTTATCGGAAGATCCTTGCCGGTTTTCAATACGAAAATCCTGTGGATCGCCTTGTAGAGTTCGGACTTTTCACCCCAGACCCCATTCTTTCTCGCCACTTCCTCCAAGGCCATGGCCCTGGGGTCGCCCGTCGGATGAAGGGGATGACCCAATCCCGGTATCCGTTTTTTTTGAGTTCGGGCCTCCTCAACGATCATTTCAGCCGTCTCTTCCTTTGAGAGACCTTTTTCTTCTTTGAGCTTCCAGGCTGCCCTTATCAGTTCTGCCGTATCCTGGGGAGAAACGGTCACTGAACCAACCGTAAGGATACCCCCAACGACTCCGGGTATGATGTTATCCGGATTGGCCGAAGCCACAATTCTCGCCGCTATACCGGTGGGGGCAAAGAACCCGTGGTCCACAATGCCGCATAAGACCGCATCCAAAACCCGGGCCTGATTTCTGGAAGGCAGTTCCCCTCGAATCGTCAGGTAAATCGCCTCGGAAAAAGTTAAATTTCTAATGATCTCATCCAGGGCATATCCCCGGATTTCGATTTTATGGAACCCCACTTCACTGATCTCCGTGCTCCAGCCCGGTATCGGAACTGATTTTGTCTGATCCATTTTTCTCTCTCCCATATTTCCATCGTTCCCACGCTCCGGCGTGGGAACGCGAGATCTTTGCTCGGACGCTGGAGCGTCCCATTTTCTCATTCCCACGCCGGAGCGTGGGAACGAGGAAATACCGGCTTTCGCCGGTATGATGGCTTTGATGGCACTTTCAGTAATTACGACACAGTCTCTCGAGGTGGACGAGCTCCTCCTCTTATCGGCCCTTGTACTTCGGCGGTCGTTTCTCCAGGAAGGCCTGTAACCCCTCCCGGGCATCTTCGCTGGTCATCACCCGCACCAGGAGGGCGCGCATGTCCTCTGAATAGCGGTCGGCTTCCAGGAGGGAGGCCTTCCTGATCCCCTCCTTCAAAGCCCGCAAAGTCAGTGGGGCATTGGCCACCAGTTCGTTGGCCAGGGCCATGGTTTCCGCTTCCAGACGGGCTTGGGGCAGCACCTGGTTGACCAGGCCCATTTCCCGGGCACGGGCCGCGTTAAGGGGTGCCCCCCTGATCAGGATCTCTGCCGCAGCGAAGGGTCCGACCACCCGCACCAGCTTGCGGATAAGGGGAAAGGGGACCATTAACCCCCGTTTTACAATCGGCATGCCGATTCGCGCGGTATCCGCCATAAGACGGAAATCACCGTGCAGAGCTAACTCACAGCCGCCGGCCAGGGCATCCCCGTTGATCATGGCTATGACCGGATTGGGATACATCTCTAAGGCCTGCATGGTCTTGTGAATCAGCTCATGGTCAAGCGGGGAAGCAGGACGGCTTCCCTTAACGTCCTCGAGTATGCTGTTTAAATCCATGCCGGATGAAAACGACCGTTCACCCGCACCGCGCAACACCACCACGCGAGTACCCTGATCATCGGCAAGCCCTTCCAGAGTCCCTTGGAGAGTACGCAAGAGTTCGTAGGTCAGGGCATTATGTTTGTGCGGCCGGTTGATGGTCAAGACCGTAACATAATCGCGGGTCGAAACTTGCAGGTCCTTTTCAGCCATAACGAATCCCTCCGCTTTTTCTTCAGATTAGGATTGGCAGCAGGCGACAGATTCAAGTCTAAGGAGTCAATTCACGAATTTTAGCCTAATTGGAATGAAAGTGGTATAATTTTCCTTTGACCAGACAAAAATATATTCTTAAACTTTTCCCATTAAAAGTAAAAACTTTTAATCAACCTTTAATACTAAGATAGGGTTCGAGCCTAACAGCCTATTTTCATCCGGCTTCTGTGCAGAAGCCTTTTCTTAAGTCGGCAGAGCCGACCGGCTCGGCATCCGAATGTCTGAGAAACCGATCGATAATCCCCTTCAAATACCTGTTTACGCTAATCCTCTGCTTCATCAGATTTGCTCTGTAGCGGCAGACTTAAGTTGCCTTGTTTCCCCCTTTGACGCAGTGAGGTGAATTTCTTCTTGACAAAACTCCCTGTTATAAATATTTTACTTATCAGTCAAAATATTCTCAAATCTTTAGATATGAAAAGGTAGGTTGATAACAATGGGAAGGGAACAGATAAGAAAGAAAAGAGATCTGGCCCGAGATCGGATCACAAAAATAGCCACAAAAATATTCGCTGAAAAAGGTTATCAAGGAGGCACATTTGAAGATGTTGCTCGGCAACTGGATGTAACCAGGACTTCTTTATATTATCATGTTAAAAATAAAGAAGATCTTCTCAAGGACATCTGCAATAATTTTATGAAGGTTGCTCTTAAGAATTCCAAAGAAATTTTAAATTCGGACCTTTCAGCCAGAGAGAAACTGCAAGAGTTTATCCGTGATCAGGTAATAGCTGCGGCTACCCGCAAGGAGTTGTTTATTGTACTATTTGAACAGGCCAATGCGCTTAATAATAAGACTTTTAAAAAGCTTAAAAGTCAGATGAGAGATTATGATCAAGTATTGATCAAAATTCTTGACCAAGGGGTTAAAGAGGGGATTTTTAAGATAAGTGACATAAGATTAGCTTCTTTTTTAATCTTAGGCGCCTGTTTTTGGACCTATCGCTGGTTTTACCCCGGAGGACGCTTGACCCCGGAACAAATAGCCGATGTAGTTATAACGCTGTTTGAAAATGGCTATCTTGATTTATCATCTTCTAACGATCAACCCAAACATAGACATATAAAATCAAAGGAATCGGGGCAAGGGAGGCAAAGATAATCGACGGGTGCTTTTACTCCTGTTTAAGCAAACGTCTCAGAACTTTTCCGGCAGCCGTGGCCGGCAGACTCTCTCTGAATTCTATAGCCCGGGGGTATTTATAAGCGGCAATCTTTTTTTTGGCCCAGGAAATGAATTCTTCTTCGGTGATCTTTCCTTTATATTCAGGTTTGAGGACGATAAAGGCCTTAACGCTCTCCCCTCGAACCGGGTCGGGTATCCCGATGACTCCCACCTGCTCTATGGCCGGGTGCTTTAGGAGCATCACCTCCACATCCTCAGGAAAGACACTATAACCAGAACATTTTATCATTTCTTTGATTCGGCCCAGGAAGTAAAGATATCCGTCATCGTCAAAGCGGCCGATATCCCCGGTATGGACCCAACCGTTTCTGAGTGTTTCGGCCGTGGCCTTCGGGTTATTCCAATAACCCTTGAAAACTCCGGGATTACGGACAACGATTTCGCCCTGCTTATTCAGTCCCAGCTCTTTGCCGGTTTGAAGATCAAGGATCTTGAAATCGGTTTCAAAAACGGGGATACCGTACGAGCCGTATTTAACCCTATCATAAGGCATGATCGCATCGAAGGTATTAGTCTCAGTCAATCCATAGCCGGATTCGTTCACCCGAGAGCCACGGGTAAGATTTTTCCAGGCTGTGCCGATTTCTTCGGTCAAGATCACTCCAAAGCTTGTACAAAAGGTTTGACGCAGGGAACTTAGATTCCGTTTATCTGCATCCGGGTGCTTCATGAGGGCCAACAACATGGGGGTCGTCCCGGACCAAATGGTGCAATGATACCTTTCTAAGGCCACAAGGACCGCTTCTGTCTCAAATCGGGTGAGCAGGACATTGGTAAACCCCCCGTAGACGGGCAGTCCCAAGCCCTGATTATTTCCGGCGATGTGGCAAAGGGGCAGGACCGTTAATCGGACATCCTTCGGTTGCATTTGGTTGAATTGAAAGGTACTGGCAATTTTAAAAAGAGTATTTTCATAGGTCAACATGGCCCCTTTGGGTCGGCCGGTTGTGCCGGAGGTGTATACGATCGTACAAACATCTTCCCTCATATCAATATCCAGGGCGAGGGCCTGCGGCGGATGAGTACGAAGCACTTCCATCAGGTCTCGAGTTCCGGGGAAACTTCTTTTTTCAAGCCTAAGTTCCTTAGGCACCGGCATCAAAGGATTTGAGGAGGCCATCTCTTGGTAGTTGATAAGCACAACCTCTTCCAAACAGGTATTGGCCCGGATATTCTTCACGATGGGGTAAAGATCATCGCTGGTTACGATAATCCTGGCCCCGAGATCGTTGACCTCGTACTCCAACTCCCACTCTTTGAACATGGGGCTGGCCGGGCCGACAATAACCCCCAGCTTCTGGGCCCCGTAATGGGCGATGACATATTGGGGGCAATTCTGCATGAATAAAACGATTTTATCCCCTTTTTGAATTCCTGCATTCCATAGAAAATTGGCAAAGCGGTCAGTATCTTTATCCAGTTCTTTCCAGGTGATCTCTCGGCCATAAAAAATAAAGGCCGGCTTGTCAGGAAAATCCCTGGCATTCTGCCGCAGGTACTCATGAAGAGGCTTTTCTCCCAGACGGTACTGGATTTTTCTCGGAACCCCCTCCGGCCAACTTTTCATCCAAATTCTCTCCATCCTTTTCCCCCTGTCAAAAAGTCTCTGGCAAAAAAGCCGGAGGCTTGCCTAAAATAGTTGATGCCTCCTCCAGGATCCGTGGCGGACCCGGAGACGCTAAAAGAGCAGGCCGCAGGAAATATCTATCCACTCCCTTTGCTCAATCGAAAGGTACTGAGAGTGTTTTGAATCGGCGGGCATGATAGATAGGAAGCAATCTCTCCGCTATCGGTCCTGATCAGTGCCGGTTGATCCGGACTCTTTTTTCCGCATACCCGCCAGTGATATATTCGACCCATACTGCCTTTTCTCGTCTTTTCATTCCGGAAGAGTAACCCTTAAGATACTCGGTAATTGAAAAATTATGAATCCTATTGTAACAAATAAATTAACTTGACAACAACTAAAAAATATATTTCACTTACATGTAAGTCAAATATTTAAGCGATCTTATTAATCCTGCTCCCGGAAAGGTTGGGAGAAGGGATAACGAATACTAAACATAAGGGAGGAAATGAAAGAAATTTTTTGTTGGCAACCGTACATTAAAAGGTGCTCGGTAATTGAAAAATTCTAAATCCCATTATAACTAAAAAATTATCTTGACAACAACTAAAAAATATATTTCACTTACATGTAAGTCAAATTTTCGAGCTATCTATTAGTCCTGCCCCGGAAGGGTTGGGAAGAAGGGATAATGAAACCTAAACAGAAGGGAGGAAATGAAAGAAATTATTTGTTGGCAACCGTACCTAAAGTGGTAAGAAATGCTCAAAAAATTAAGGTAACCCTGGTGGTTCCAATCAAAATTGTTGGGAGGTTTTATTATGAAAAGAGAGTTATCCAGGATCTTGTTTTTCGGTCTATTTTTAGCTATCGTGATTGGTTTTAATAAAACAACAGAGGCGCAATCGACTGTAAAGGTCCCCGGGGTTACGGGTACCACAGTGACTGTCGGTGGAATTTTTGACTTAAGTGGACCCCTAGCCGCTACCGAAGCGGGCCATGTACAAGGGCTTAAAGATTATATCCAAATGACCAATGACAAAGGTGGTGTCAACGGGAGAAAGATTGTCTTGAAGTTGGAAGATGACCAATGGAAGACAGACAAAGCCATAGCTGCTTTCCGCAAACTTAATGAAGAAGGGATATTTGCGCTTGTAGGGCAGGTGGGAAGCACCCAATGGACGGGTTTGGACCCGGAAATCAGAGAGGAAAAAATACCGGTCATTGGGCCGGGACAGACCACAAAAATGCAGTCGGACAACGCTTATTGTTACAATATCATGCTGGCCTATTCGGACATGACCGCCCTTATGGTCAAACAGGCCGTTGAAAAGCATAAGGGGTCAGGAAAACCCAAGTTGGCTCTCTTCACGCCTGAGGGAGCGAGCAGCATAGAATTTGCAGAAGGGGTAAAATCTACAGCGGCTAAACTTGGTGTACCTGTAGTGGTGAATGAGATGATTTCCTATTCCGCTTCTGAAATGGCTGGCCAAGTCATGAAGATGAAACAAGCCCAGGCGGACGCCGTTATCATCCTGGCTAACATAACCATTTTGACGATTTACCTGCGTGACGCAGCTCGTCTGGGCGCTTCAAATATTCCGGTGTATTCAGCCTATTCGTCGGTAAAGCCAGTGGTTTGGGAGACGGCTGGCAAGGATGCCTCAAGTCAAAATATCGGTATTAATCCTTTCGCTCCAATCTACGAGAAGGGTCCCGGGCTGGAAGAAATGCGGTCGGCTGTCGCCAAATATAACACAAGTCCAAGTATTACCGGAGACTTGACTTATCCCCATGGCTGGATTGCGGGCAAGGTGTTTGTTGAAGCTTTGAAACGAACGGGCAAAGATTTAACGCGCGAAAAATTTATAAAAGCTATTGAAAGTATTAAAAATTTCGACACTGGGGGTGTTTCAGGTCCAATCAACTTTGGCCCCGGACAACGCAATGGAATAAAGACTGCCCGTTGGTATTCTTATGATTTCAGCAAAAAACAATTAATCCCTGTGAGTCCTTGGGTGACGAATAAATAGAGATGGACGATAGGGCGATGATTTAAAGATTTCTTAACTCATCGCCCATGTCTGACCTAAAACTGGAAGGTGCGAATGACTTTGATGCAAATTTACCTCCCTCTGATTGCTACCGGGCTGGGAGTTGGCAGCCTTTATGGACTGGTCGCTTTTGGCATGGTTTTAATTTTAAAGGGGACCCACGTTTTCAATTTTGCTCAGTTTCAATGCCTAACTCTTGGCGCATATGTTGCCTACAGTTTAATGGCTAACAACATTTTGCCCTTTGTGCCGGCAGTCATCGTAGCGGGGTTTGTCGGTTTTGCCGTGGGTGTATTGACCTACTATTTAGTGGTCCGGCATATGCAGGGTCATTCTTTGTTCTCCGTGTTTGCCGCAACTTTTGGTGTGGCCTTAATGATTAGGGCGGTCATGGCATCTATTTGGGGATATCAAAATAAAACTTTGCCCATTGCTATCGGCCATAAAGCCGTCTCGTTTGGAGAGGGAGTGTCTATTTCCGCAGTCCACTTGATTATCTTCGGCGTTACTATTCTGTTCATTGGCACTTTTATCGCCTTCTTCAACAAGACCCTGCTTGGCACGCAGATGCGGGCGGTGGCCAATGATCAGGAAGTGGCTCATATGATGGGCATTAATGTCAACAAGGTATATGTGGTCACCTGGGGAGTAGCTATTTTCAGTTCGGCCATAGGAGGGGTCTTCTTATCTGTCCTGGAAACGGTAAATGTAAATCTCGGTGATGTCGGAATGAAGGCCTTTCCGGTTGTGATCTTAGGCGGGATGGAAAGTATTATGGGATCCATTATCGCTGGATTGATAATAGGGGTTCTTGAAGTTTTAGCCGGGTACTGGTTCGGGGCGGCCTATCGCCAACTGGTAGTGTTTACATTGCTTCTCGTTGTTTTAATGATCAGGCCCTATGGATTATTCGGCGAACGTCATGCCCAACGGGTTTGAGTAAAACTTAAATCAAGCGACAGAGGGAAAGAAATTCGAAAAAAAATGGGTCAAAATAATCTATTGACAGGAGTAGCCAGATTCGGTTGGTGGATTTTTTTGATCATTGCATTTTTGCTGATCCCCGCTTTTTCCAATAAATATGCAATGACCTTGATCAATAACACCTTGATCACAGCTCTGGCGGTAATAGGTCTAAACGTTATTGCCGGATATGCCGGTGTAATGTCTTTAGGCAATGCGGCCTTCATGGGTATTGGTGCCTATAGCGCCGCGATTCTGGCTTCTCAAGCCGGTATTCCTTGGTGGCTGGCTCTCTTAATCGGAGCACTGGCCGCCATGTTAATCGGCACCCTGATCGGTATCCCGGCGCTACGGCTGCGCGGTATTTATTTACTCATGGCCACTCTGGCTTTGCACATGATCACAGCCTTCGCTATGAACCATTATGAGACTGCTACCAAAAGGTTAGCCGGTATTCGTTTCCCGAAGCCCAGTGTAGGAATTTTTGTTTTTGACAGTTCAGACAAGTTTTATTACTTATTTTTAACTTTGACGGCTTTGGTTGTTTTGTTTGTTTACAATTTAATGCGCACCGGTATGGGCAGGTCATTGTTGGCGCTTCGGGACAACGAATCGGCAGCCAGGGCGATGGGAGTAAATATTACTTTTGCGAAATTAATGGCCTTTGCTGTTAGTTCTTTTATTGTCGGACTTGCCGGCGGTCTGCAGGGGGTGTACCTGCGCAATGTTACCGGGGAGATGTACGGCTTCGGGGTGGCAATGGACCAAATTGTAGCCCTGTTTATCGGTGGGAATGGCCTATTGTTTGGGCCGGTTTTCGGAGCGGCCTTTATTTCTTTACTGCCGGAAACTATCGATCTTTTGGCTCATAGTATTCAGGGTGTCTTGCCTATTGTAGGTCAGTTTCTCTCAAAATTTAGGTTTGAAATTCAATTGTTTGTTTATGGTTTCTGCATCATCCTGGTATTACTACGAAAACCAACTGGGCTGGCCGGAATTTTCGGGGATATAAGTCTTTTCCTTAAGAAGCGTATTCTGAACCAAGCCGCATCTGGCTCAATAAAAAGATCAGTTGAAAAGGGGTGAGACCATTTGTTGGAGATAGAGGACCTGGAAGTAACCTACAAAAACGTCATTTTGGGAGTAAAGAAGGTCTCCTTGAACGTGCCCAAAAATAAGATTACCGCTTTCTTAGGGGCTAACGGGGCAGGAAAAACTACAACCATTCGGGCTGTTACCGGCCTGTTGAAGTTTCACAGCGGAAACATTACCAAAGGGGCTATTCACTTTGATGGTAAAGAAATAACCAGTTGGAATTCGAGGTCTATCGGCATGGCCGGGATTATGCAGGTGCCGGAAGGGCGGCGGGTGTTTAGTCAGCTAACCACAGAAGAAAATCTATTGGTCGGCAGTTCCGCCAACTCTTTGAATAATCAGGGGAGAATAAAACTTGCTGAAAAAATCTACGAATACTTTCCCAGACTGTATGAGCGCAGGAATCTCAACGCCGGATATCTTAGCGGTGGCGAACAGCAAATGCTGGCCATCGGCAGGGCCTTGATGGCTCAACCCAAACTGCTGGTGATCGACGAACTTTCGCTTGGCTTGGCTCCATTAATTGTTTGGGACATAACTAAGAAACTTACGGAGATTAACCGGCAGGAAAATCTCACTATTTTGCTTGTAGAACAGAATGCCAGACTTGCGTTGGCTGTCTCCGAGTATAGCTATGTGCTGGAAAATGGTTTGGTAGCTCTTGAAGGACCTAGCCACAGTCTCCAGGATAACAGCGTATTCAAAGCAGCCTACTTAGGGTAAGAAATGGGTCGGAAACAGGAAAGGTTGATGGATAGGATGGAACAAGGCAAATTAGTAGTAAAAAACCTTGCCCTGAGTTTTAAAGGCCTGAAGGTTCTGATCGATGTCTCCTTTACGGTCAACCCAAAGACCTTGCATGCGATTATTGGGCCGAACGGTGCGGGAAAATCATCGCTGCTGAACTGTATTAGTGGGTTTTACAAGCCGCAGCAAGGGGAAATATGCTGCAACAATGTAAACATACTTGAGATTCCGGCTCATCGGGTTGTTAGACATGGAATTTCCCGTACCTTTCAAAATATCGAGTTGTTTGCCCAGATGACCGTGTTTAACAACTTGATGCTGGGTCGGCACCAGTTTTTGAAAACAGGAGTTTTGATGAGTGGTATTTATTGGGGACCGGCAAAACGTGAGGAAAAGCGTCTCCAAGCCAAGGTAAAAGAAATCATCACTATGCTGAACATGGAAGATATTGCCGACAAACTGGTCGGCGGCTTGCCGTATGGACTCCAAAAACGAGTGGAACTTGGCAGGGCCCTGGCGGCTGAACCAAGCGTCTTACTGTTAGATGAGCCGGTCGCCGGCATGAGCACAAAAGAAAAGGAAGAGATCTCAGAATATATCGTAAAAATTAAAGAAGAATTGGGGCTGACCATTGTGTTGATCGAACATGACATGAAGATAGTGATGGGTATCTCCGACTTTATCACGGTTTTGAATTTTGGCGAAAAAATAGCGGAAGGTACTCCTAACAGTGTCCAAAATGATGACAAAGTTATTGAAGCCTACCTGGGATCACCCAAACTGCAGCAATGGGTTCAGTAATCTCCATATCGAGGAGGGATTTAGTAAAGTAAGAGAAGGAGAAAATGGTTGAAAAGACATACAGGGAAATCCAAAGATTTAAAAGACCCGGCAACGGTTCAGGCGAGATTAAAAGGGGCCACTGACTGGACCCGGGAGGTCAACAGGGATTTTCTGAATAACCCTGTTCTCAAATGGAAGGATGAGACAGATTTTCAACGGGCTCAGCGTGGATTCATCGCCAGTGATGAACCGCTGACGATCAAGGATGACCAGGGCCATGTTGTATTCGATATGGAGGTTTATAAAGGCTTTAACAGGTTTGGTTCACCCTCGCCGGAAACGGTCAATCCGAGCCTTTGGCGGCATGCCCAATTGAATCAGTACGCCGGATTGTTCAAGCTCACCGATCGGCTCTATCAGGTACGGGGTTATGATCTGGCCCTGATGGGGATCATAGAAGGTAATTCGGGTTACATTATTATTGATGTCCTGTCGACCATAGAAACATCCAAAAAGGCGATAGAATTGGTTTACCGGCATCTGGGAAAGAAGCCCATAGTGGCTGTTATCATCACCCATTCCCATGCCGACCACTTCGGCGGTATTGCCGGGATGGCGAGCAGGGATGAGTTAGAATCAGGGCTGGTGAAAATCATTTCTGTAGAGGGATTCACCAAAGCTTCCCTTAGTGAAAATGTTTTAGCCGGACCGGCCATGAACCGGCGGGCCGTCTATCAATTCGGTTTCGAACTGCCTCAGAATTCCCAGGGCTCGGTCGATGCCGGTATAGGAAAATTTAGGTCTGGGGGGGCAAGATCCTTTTTGGCGCCGACCGATGAAATTAAAAAAACATGGGAGAGAAGGATCATTGACGGCATCGAATTGGTTTTCGTTGTATCCCCCGAGACAGAAGCCCCCGCAGAAATGGAGTTCTACCTTCCGCAGTTCAAAACCTTATGTGTCGCCGAGAATGTGAATATGACCATGCATAATCTCTATCCTATGCGCGGCGCCCTCACCCGGGATGCCAAAGTCTGGGCGAATGCTATTAATGAGATGATCGAGCTATT
>JACQYK010000297.1 GCA_016208255.1 Deltaproteobacteria bacterium
GCCACAGTCCAGTAATTGGAACCCGGCATGATCATTTCCGAATAGAGAATATAGTGATTCAAGCAATCCAGGGTGGGGATTCCCCCCGAGCGTCTTACCGCAACAACCGAGGCCCCCACTTTATGACGAAGCAGGCTCTTGTTCATGGAAACAACAAAAAACGCCCGGTCAAGAAAGGACTTCATGGTTCCGGCGATTCCGGAAAAATAGACAGGAGAGCCAAGGAGGATACCGTCTGCCTTTTTCATTTTTTGAATCCAGTCATTCACTGGATCATCCTCCGTCGCACATTTTTCGTTTTGGTTTTTGACGCAGGCAAAACAGGATAAGCATCCCCGTATTTTTTCTTTGCCCACATGTACCAGTTCCGCTTCAATACCTTGTTTTTCAAGTTCTGAAATAACCGTTTTCAGTGCTCCCGCCGTATTTCCGTTTTTTCTAGGACTCCCATTAAAGGCGACAACCTTCATCCTTATTCTCCTCTTTATAGTATTTAGCCCTGCAACCATTCCAAACTATGGTCAAACCTTAAATGTGCACAAAATTCCAGATTCCTTGCTGCCTCGGACACTGGGGACTAATTTACAATAGAAAGTTTTCAATTTAGAAGCTCTATCATCCGCCCAAAACAAAATATCCCCATCTCGTTTTTCAGAAAATAGGGGCTTGTCGGACTGCTTCATGGACCAGCCTTTCGGGTTAGGGTTGCCGGAATCATCAAAGCCAAAAATAAAAATTTTATAATATAAACCATAACAAAGGGTTAAAGTCAATCATAAAGGAGATAATTTTTGGGTGCAAGATCGAGTGGGAGTTCCGGGAGAGAAATTTAATAAAAGGACTTGTTAGGATGAGGCTGTGGTCTTTTGAAGCAGGTGAAGCAGGCTTGGCAGGGCCTGATATCCAGTCCTGACAAACGAATAAGTTCAGTGGTGATTCCTTCCTCCGCTACCGCCTTAAGGGCATGAGCCGTCAGCAGTTCCGTATTTCCCTTCTTCCTGGGACTGCCGACAATACCTATTACCTTCATATAAGTCTCCCTCGCAGTTGCATAAAAATTGATCTCTTAGAGGTAATTTATTAATAAAAACAGAATATTTTGATAATTTCAGAAGCGAATCAAAAGTCACCAACGATGAAGTTTGGATTTCATTAAAATATCGATCAATTTTTATCCTTCGGTAAAGCCGTATGATGCCGCATCTCCTTTGTTGGCAAGGGTTCGCAGTACGTTAGTACGGCTTCACCCTTGCCGTCGCGGATCTGCGGCATCCTCGACTTTTGCAACATTGAGGTCTCCTTTGATTCCAAACCGGCCGCGGTGAATGGAGTGGGTGGAAGTATCAAAAAGAAAAAGGCAGGGGCCGGTCCGTAAGCTTCTCAGCTTTTCCTGGCCTGTTTCGCAGCCTAAGGTGCATTAACGGATCCAAACTCATTTAAATGACCCGGGGTCTTCATTGATTTAATGTTTAATTAAAGTCAGGGATATATCGTTTTTCTTGATGTGGATGTAACTTTTTTTCCGCTGCAGGAGCTCATAGAGCAGGGCCAGGAAGGGTTTGTCACCCCGGGGATAGTTTGTCTTTATCGGCCCGGCCGCCCGCATGGCTTCAATATATTCTAAAGGTACGGCGGTCCGGAACAAAAACTCGTCGTCTGAGAGATCTTCCCCGAATTCACGGCGCATATCCTCCAAAGAAAGCTGATCCGGTTTCCAATCCAGTATTTCCTGTGTTTTGGGCAGTTTCATAATCCGGTCTACCAGGGCCGGATCGGTCTGGCCGAGGGTTTTGATCGCGTATTTCGAAACGACCTTCTGGATCACTTCATCATTGATATTTTTGTATCGTTCCCCGCCTAAAACATTCATGGTCGCCTGGGCTACGATATACTGGGAGGCCGGAGTGACCATAATGGGATACCCCAGGTCCTTCCTCACCTGGGCCACCTCTTTGAGCACATCGTTGAAGCGGTGCTCGCTTTTCAGTTGAGCAAGCTGCCAGCGCAGAGAGCCCATGACACCCCCGGGTACCTGATGTTCATAATAAAAGGCATCATATTCCTGGGGGGTGCCGATCGGCAGCCCCTCTTTTTGGGCAATATAGTAAAAATGATCGGATATGGCCTGAAGGGCGTCCCTCTTCAGCTTCGAGGTATATCCGAGGTATTCGGCATTGCGGATAATGCTCAGGGTGCTGGGGTTGGAAGATCCCTCGGCCAGCGGGGGTAGGCAGCTGCGGATCGTTTTGATTCCCAGCTTGATGGCCTCCAGTGAGCACAGAAGCCCCAGCCCCGTATTGCAGTGGGTTTGAAACTGCAGCTCCACCTTGCCGTTGACGCTTTTTGTGATGGCGGGTATCAGGGTCCTGGTCCGTTCCGGAGTCAGGATCCCGCACTGGTCCTTGATCTCGATGACGTCGGTGCCTGTCGCAACCGCTTCGTGTGCTTTTTGGGCATAGTATTCGTTCGTATGGATCGGGCTCAGGGCATACAGGAGCGAGGTCTGGGTTTGCGCCCCCTGTGCCTGTACATACTGGACCAATTCCGGGATATTGCTATAATCGTTTTCCTCTTCGATAAAAGAGACCCGTCTGATTCCGTAATCACACCACCTTTTTATCCATAATTTGACCAGAGCGTGGGGTTTGGGAAGGCTCCCGAATTCATGAACTCCTCGGGACCTGAGCCACATATTCAGAGGGGTCCTGGTAATGGCCCCACAAGTCAGCCTGAGCTTCTCCCAATAGTCTTCCTTAAGAAACCGGGCATGATACATCCAGCCGGGGATGCCCCCAAAGTCTATCACCTTGAAACCGGCTTCATCCATGGCCGGCGCAATGGCCAGCGCTTCAGGCGTGGTCAGCCTTAGGGCCCAGAGACTCTGTATGCCGTCCCGGGCGGTACTGTCCATAAACTCTATTTCATTCATGATGGCTCTCCATTATTGTAAAAGACCTCTTCCACCCACTTGGTGTTTATATGGCTTTTTATGAAATCGGGTGTTTCGAGTAGGGTCTTTAAAAAAGGTATCGTGGTCCCGATCCCGGAAACTTCGAAATTGGCCAGGGCATAACGCATCAGCATCAGGGCCTGGTCTCTGTCGGCCCCATGGGTGATGACCTTGGCAATCAGGGAATCATAATAGGGCGGGACAAAATATCCGGCATAGCAATGACTATCTATCCGGAGTCCCTGGCAGCGGGGGGGGACCCAACGCTCGATGCGACCCGGTGAAGGTCGAAACCCCTCCTCCGGAACCTCGGCGTTGATCCGGCATTCTATGGCATGTCCAATGTTTTTTATATCGGCCTGGGTCAGACTCAAAGGAGAACCCCCGGCCACCCTGATCCCTTCTTGGACCAGATCGACTCCGGTCACCATTTCCGTGATAGGATGCTCGACCTGGACCCTGGTATTCATCTCTAAAAAATAAAAGGAACGATTATCCTGATCAAAAAGGAATTCCACCGTTCCCACATTTTCGTAGTGAATATGGCGGGCCACCTCGACCGCCGCCTGGCAGACCTCTTCACGTAGTTTGGTGTCGATGACCGGGCAGGGGGTCTCTTCGACCAGTTTTTGATGGCGGCGTTGCAGGCTGCAGTCCCGTTCCCCCAGATGGATCACATTTCCCTGCCGGTCCCCGATAATCTGTACCTCGATATGCCGGGCGTTGGGAATAAACTTCTCTATATAAAGCCGGTCATCGCCAAAGGCCTGCCGGGCCTCGGCTGAAGCCGTTTCGAAGCCGCCGGCCATCTCCGCGGCATTGGTGATGATCTTGATTCCCTTGCCGCCTCCCCCTGCGGCTGCTTTCAGTAAAAGAGGAAACCCGACCTCTTGGGCCGCACTCTGAGCCTCGTCGTAGTTACTCACCAATACCGAACCGGGAATGGTAGGGACGCAGCTCTCCAGAGCGACCTTTCGGGCCATGAGTTTATCGCCCATCTGCCGGATATTTTCCGCAGTCGGTCCGATAAAAATCAACCCGTTTTGCTTACAGGCCTCAGGCAGCCCCGGCTGTTCAGCCAGGAAACCGTAGCCGGGGTGAACCGCCTCGGCCCCGGTTCCCAGGGCCGCGCTGATGAGGGTGTTGATGTCCAGGTAACTGCGGATCGATGGGGCGGGGCCGATACATACGGCCCGATCGGATATTTTTGCCGCCAGGGATTCCCTGTCCGCTTCGGATACGGCCACAACGGCCTCGACACCCAGTCCGCGACAGGCCCGGATGATGCGTACGGCGATCTCGCCTCTGTTGGCCACTAATACTCGGGAAATGGTTTTCATGGGTCGGATTTTCCCGAGCCTTAATCAGGCTCAACCAGGAAAAGGGTTTGTTGGTATTCCACCATCTGGGCGTTCTCGGCACATATCCTGGCGATACGACCCTCTACGCCGGCTTTCAGGGTGGTAAAGGTCTTCATGACTTCAATCAGGCAGACCGTATCATCTTTCATCACCCGGCTTCCAACCTCTACAAATGACGGGGCCCCTGGCTTAGGACCGCGGTAAAAGGTCCCCAATAAAGGCGATTGAATCGGAATCAATCCATCCCCACCAGCCATTTGGATCGGAGTCTCCGGCTGTGGGGCCATGCCTCTGGAGGCCGATTTGGCATGGGCAGGTGCAGGTTCAGCTAACGCAGGAGATGTCGCCAGGGGACGTTTTGGCTCCAGCGGCGAAAGAGTTGGCGGCTCCTTAAGAGGGGATCTCCCTCCTGCCCCGCTTTTAACGAGGGTCAGTTTCAGATCGCCCATCTCCAGATGCAGCTCATCGTAATCCGATTCATCCATCAGCTTTATAATCTTGATGACATCATCCTGTTCGATTGCCATAATATTTCTTTCCTTTCCTTATCTTCTTTGACTATTCAATCATGGAGGCTATGGATTTTCCATCTATTAGGTATCACATACCCAGATAAGCCTCTTTAACCAGGTCGTCGTTGAGCAATTCAGCGGAACTGCCGCTGATCGCCACCTGGCCGTTGACGAGCACATAACCCTTGGTGGAAAGTGTCAACCCCATGCGGGCATTCTGTTCTACCAGCAATATAGTCATGCCTTCCCGGTTAATCTCCCTGATCTGCTTCCCCAGCTCCTGGGTCAATAAAGGACTGAGGCCTAAGGACGGCTCATCCATCATCAGGACCATTGGATTGGCCATCAAGGCCCGGCCGAAGGCCAGCATCTGCTGTTGCCCTCCACTCAGTTCGCTGCCTTTCTGCTTGAATTTTTCTTTCAGGATTGGAAAAAGATTCGTCACTCGTTCCAGGTTCTTTTGAGTTGTTTTCTTGTCCTTCTGCAGATAGGCTCCAACCATCAGATTTTCTCCCACGGTCAGAAAAGGAAATATCCTCCGGCCCTCAGGCACCTGAATAATTCCCCGGGAAGCGATTCTGTCCGGGCTAAGCCCATTGATGCGCTCATTGAGAAATACGATCTCGCCCGCGCTGATGGGTATCGCCCCGCTGATGGAATTAATGATGCTGGTCTTACCCGCCCCGTTGGCGCCCAGGAGAGCCACCAGTTCTCCCCGGTTAATGACTAAAGAAGCGGAGTGGACGGCCTTAACCGCCCCATAGTTGATCGAGACCGATTTTAATTCAAGCATTATCCTGAAGGTCCTCCCTCCCGAGGTAACATTCAATCACTTCATTCATATTCACCACCACTTCGGCTTTGTCGTCGGCGATGACCTGGCCGAAATCCAGGACGACCAATCTCTTGCTGGCTTTAAGCATGGCCTTCATATTATGCTCGACCATAACCACCGTGATACCCTGCTCCCTGATGCCGTCGATATGGGACAGCATCGAGGACACTTCCTGGTCGTTCATACCCGTCATGGGTTCATCGAGCAAAAGGAGTTTGGGGGCCGAAGCGACGGCCATGGCTACCCCCAGGACACGCTGGCTGCCGTGCGGCAAATCACCGGCACAGGTATCTTTAAATTCAGCCAAGCCGAATTGCTCCAACAGTTCATGGGACCGGCTCCAGAGGGTCTTATTATATTGGCGATAACTGCTCACGTTGAAGAATTGCCCCCAGCCGCTGGTCTTAAGTGTCAGGAAAGCTCCCCTGAAAATATTTTCCAGGGTCGTGGTATCTCCGTAGATCATATTTGACTGGAAGGTACGCATAATTCCCCGGGAACAGATCTGGTCCGCCCTCAAGCCGGAAATCTTTTTATCCCTGAAAATGATTTCACCGGCGCTGGGCTTGTAAAAGCCGGTGATGGTGTTGATCAGCGTGGTTTTACCTGATCCGTTGGGACCGACGATACCGACCGCCTCCCCTTCGTTGATTTCGATGTTGACACCGTCCAGGGCGGCCAGTTTTCCGAAAAATTTCCCCGTATTTCGGATTTGTAAAAGCGGCCGGTCATTATCTGATTTTCTCATAGGTCCCCCCGCTTGATTTCACACCGTCTTTTTTTTGAGTAGGTGCGATACAATCGAAAACAGATCCTCCAGGCCTCGGCCCTTAAGAAGCAGCAAAAAGGCCACCACCACGGAACCAAAAACCAGCGGCTGCAGACCGGAGATCCCTGTGAAAGAGGCATAGGTGGCGATGAGCGATAACAGGGTAGCCCCAATGATCGGGCCGGACACTATCGAACTTACGCCGCCGACGAAAGCCATAGCCGTGATCATAGTCGACTGACTGAAGCCGAAGGCCGTAGGGCCGATATAGTGAAGGTAATTCCCGTAATAAGCCCCGGCCAGGCCGGTAAAAAACCCAGCCACCGTATAGGCAATCACCCTGTATTTCATAAGTTGAATACCCTGATGCTCAGCCAGGACCGGGTTAACGGCAATGGAGCGAAAGGTGCGTCCCAGATTAGAGGTGTCGATCCTCCAATAAACCAGGGCGCTGATAATGACCAGCAGGACACCGAGATAATAGTAGGGGATGCCGCTGGTCATAAAATTCCAGGTCATTCCGAAGAGGGAGATAGGACCCGGAGGGGGGGGCGCAATTCCAAGATATCCGCCGGTTAAAGAATCCCATTGGGTCGCAACCACCCTGATGATCTCGGCTAGAGAGAAAGTGATGACCGCAAAATAAATCCCCCCAATCCTGAGCACCACCGAGCCC